>NZ_JBDNXK010000031.1:0-33106 GCF_047721705.1 Acetobacter sp.
GAAACAGGCTGTCTGTAACGTGTCAGCAGCGGCCGAACTCCTTACAGGTCAGCCGTAACGGAGAACTTGAAGGTGCGGGGCAGTCCTTCGAGCAGATAACCATTGAAGGCGGAGGCCCAGAAGCGGGTGTTCGCGAGATTCTCCACGCCAAAACGGACAGTCATCGGCTTGCCATAGGCTGCGAAAGTATAACGCGCGGCAAGATCGAACCGCGTCCATACCGGAATATGCGTCGTGTTTTCGACATTGACCCACTGCTTGCCCGTATTCACTACGCGACCAATGACCGTTGCGCCCTTCAGGAATGGCAGATCATATTCAAGATTGCCGTTAATCGTATAGTTCGGGATGCCGATGGCGGAGTGGCCGTTATTGACGCCGCCCGCTGTGCGTTTGAGGTCGGCATCGATCAGCGTGAGACCGCCGTTGAAACGCAGTCCTTTGATGATCTCGCCATTGACCGTCAGTTCCATGCCGCGGTTTCGCTGAAGTCCGTCCTCGCGGAAGACCAGCATGCCGGTATTGCCGAGGGCTTCGGCGTAAGCGTTAGGCTGTGAAATCTGGTAAAAGGCGAGACCCGCACTGATGCGTCCGATGTCGTATTTGGCGCCGACTTCGTACTGCACACTCTGATAGGGCGCAAAGGCCTGTCCCAGATTGATGACATTCGCACCTGTGGCAACGGGGCCTTTCGACAGTCCTTCGATGCGGTTGAAATAGAGAGCGGACTGGCGGGTAGGGTGGATGACCAGACCAACGACTGGTGTGAACGCCCCCTTGTTGTAGCCTGAGTTGAGGCTGCCATCGCTGGAATAATTGTAGCTATTCTGCAGGATGCTCTGATAGCGGAAGCCCCCTGTCAGGGCGATCCGATCATGCCAGAACGTCATCGTGTCAGACAGGAACAGACTGTAGAGCTTTGTCCAGTTGGAGCGGGTAGGATTGCGCGTGTTGCCACCGACCCAGTTCTGAACGGGTGCTGCAATCTGCGGCGTGTTGTAGAGGTTGCTGTTGAGCGGGGCATCCGCGTTATAATACATCGCATAGGCCGTACGCTCTTCCGACCACAGCGCCGAACCGCCCGCGTTGATCTCGTGATGGATTGGGCCGGTATCCACATGCGCCCTGACACCCGCCCGCGTGCTTTCATTGTTTTCCTGATAGGGCACATACATGCTGCCCGCCACGCCATCACCCGTTCTGGCATTATCGACGGTCAGAGTTGAATAATTGCCTTTCTCATCACTGCTGAGCGCGCCGAATGCGCCATACACGGTGATATGCTTGCCGAAATCATGCTCGATGTTGAGCATCCCGAATAGATAGTTCAGGTCTGCGAAGGTCCAACGCTGCCCGAAATTGTGGGAAGGTGCTGCGGGACGCGGCGCGGAGGTTACGTCGGCTCCCAGAAAGACACCGCCGCGACCATCCTGCACATTCTGGTTCTGATAGGCCATGTCCAGATCAATGCGCGTCTTGTCGTCATGCCAGTCAAAACCACCGCTGACAGCGGCATTGTGGCGATGCTCATGGTCGATCGATGTCTGGCCATCCATGCCGGATGCATTCAGACGGAAACCGAAAGCCTTGTCCTGACCGAACCGACGGCTGATATCGACTGCGCCACCGCCCTGTCCGCTACTGGTGTAATCGCCCGTAATCCTGTTCAGGTCGGTGTTTTGAGCATGTTTGAACATCAGGTTGATGCTGCCGCCAATGCTCGACCCGCTTGGTGCTGCGCCGTTAAGGAAGGCACTCGCACCGTTGAGGACCTGCACCTGATCGTAAAGCTGGGGCGAAACGATCTGGCGCGGAACAACGCCATAGAGCCCGTTGACCGCCACGTCATCGCCGTTCACGGGAAAGCCTCGGATCACGAACATTTCCGCGAAATTGCCGTAGCCCATCGTGGTGCGGACGGAAGGGTCGTTCTCCAGCACCTGTCCAAGCGTCTGGGACTGCTGGTTCAGCATCAGGCTCGCGTTATAGCTGCGGATATTGAAGGGAACATCCAGTCCCTTCTTATTGCCGAGCGCGCCGAGAAAACCACCGCTTGTCACCAGCATACGTTCGCGCCGCGCCGCCGTGATGACGATGTTTTCGTCTTTCTTTGCTTTCACACTCTGCGCTGCTTTCTGACCCGACTGGGTTTTCGCGTCAGTCGTTCCGCTCTCCTGCGCGGCAAGAGCCGGCGTGATGCCGCAAGAAGCAAGCAGGAGAGTGAGCAGACAGCAATGTGGGCGCATCGTCATGAAAGGGCCTTGGGAAGCGGTGTGATGAGACCGTCATGATGCGTGGTGACAGCCATTTGATGGTGCGACTAATGCGAGTCGTTTGCAGTTGCAAGATTTGGAGGCGGTAGGCGTGCCATGCATCCGTTGTTTGCCGGGCAATGTGGCTGATGCGCCACAAGGCCTGCTCTCCCAGCACGCAGGCAAGGGCACAACTGCTGAAGGCGCGGATCATTCCCATTTTTTAGTAAGCACCTGACAATGGTTTTCACGCGCAAGAGGCGATCTGTCGCACTGGTGAGACAGTTGCAATATTCCTGTACATACATTCGTGAACTCCGCGATTTGTATCTTGGTCCGGAGGCCGCCTGTCAGGAATGGAGGTGCCCCATGGTGGACATCTCCCCTATTGGAGCTGCGGCTTGCCGCTTTGCCTGCGGTAGGAAAAGTCCTTAATGCGTCGAGAGAAAGACAGGATGCACAACAGCAAATCCGGGGCATGGTCGTGGCTGACCGCTGTCCTGTTGGGCCTGATAGGCCTGTATCTCTTCCTGGGCGGCGGTTATCTGCTCGTCCTTGGAGGTTCCTGGTTTTACGTCCTCGCAGGTCTCGTCCTGCTGGCCGTGGTAGTCGCCGGTTTCCGCTCCCCTCGCACTGCAATGCGCCTGTATGCCGTGCTGCTGCTGGTCTCGACCCTCTGGTCGGTCATGGAAAGCGGTTTTGATATCTGGGGTCTCGAGGTTCGCCTCTTTACGCTCGTGGGTATCGGTGCCTGGCTGCTGATTCCGGGCGTGTGGCGCACCGGCGCAAGCTGGCTGACCGATAAACGCGAGGTTCTTGGAGCACTGGCCGTCTCCTGTCTCGTGCTGGTGATCGGCGCCTGCACCTCCCATTCCATTGAAGGCACGGTTCCTGCTGATCGCATGGCCGCCGCAACACCGGATCTGCATGACGACATGCCTGCTGGTGATTGGCACTATTATGGTCGTAATGCGCAGGGGCAGCGTTACACGCCGCTGGCCCAGATTACACCGGCCAATATCGGGCAACTCAAGCGGGCATGGGTCACCGAGACGGGTGATACGCAGAAGGCAGGCGAGGCGGTTGTTGCCGGACCCGACGCCGGTCATGAGTTCAATCTCGAACTCACTCCGATCAAGGTTGGTGACACGCTGTATATCTGCACGCCGCACAGCTGGGTGATGGCTATCGATGCTGCCACCGGCAAGACCAAGTGGAAATACGATCCGCATCCGGCGAAGGCCGATCTGGACACGAACGTCTATCTCGCCTGCCGCGGTGTTTCCTATTACCGCATTCCCGACGAGATTCAGACGTCATGTCGTGAGCGCATCTACTCGCCTGTAGCCGATGCCCGCATCGTTGCGGTCAACGCGCAGACGGGTCAGCCCTGTGATGATTTCGGTGACCACGGCTTCATCTCCATGCGTGAATACATGGGCAATGTGCCGCTGGGCTTCCACTTCATCACATCGCCGCCGATGGTCATGAAGAACCGCCTGATCACGGGTGGCTGGATTTTCGACAATCAGGCCAACTTCGAACCTTCGGGCGCAGTCCGTGCGTTTGACGCCACAACAGGCAAGATCGCCTGGGCGTGGGATGCGGGTCATAACCCCGAAACATGGACCCCGGGTCCGGGCGATCAGCTGACCCGTGACACACCGAACGCATGGGGCGTCTATACAGCCGATCCCCAGCTTGGTCTGGTCTATATCGGCACAGGCAACGCGCCGCCAGATAACTGGGGCGGGTCACGTCGTCCGTTCGACGATGAGACTTCCAGCTCCACGGTTGCGCTCGATATCGAAACGGGTCAGCGCCGCTGGCTTTATCAGACCGTGCATCATGATCTGTGGGACATGGATCTTCCCTCCGGTCCGTCCATGGTCGATCTGCCTGACTCAAGCGGTCAGACGGTTCCGGCTCTCGTGCAGAGCACCAAGCGTGGCGAGTTCTTCGTGCTTGACCGTCGTACCGGCCAGCCGGTTCCCGGTTATCCGGTGGAAGAACGTCCGGTTCCGACGGCAGGACATGCGCCGGACGATCGCGTTTCTCCGACACAGCCCTATCCGGCAGCCATGCCGAGCCTGACGCCTCCTGATCTCAAGGAACGCGACATGTGGGGCGCCACGCTGCTCGACCAGATGGTGTGTCGTATCCAGTATCGTCAGTCGGCTTACGAGGGGCAGTTCACCCCGCCGCACGTTGGCAAGACCACCATTGTCTATCCGGCGTTCTATGGTGTGGTTGACTGGCAGGGCATCACTATCGATCCGGCCCGCAAGCTGATGTTCGCCAATGCGAGCTATCTGCCTTTCCGCATCAAGCTCGATCACCGCAACAAGCTTGAAGCAGACGGCACACTGCCGAAATGGAAGGGTCAGGGTAACGAGCCGACGCCGAAGGGCAATGCGCTCGCCATCTCGCCTGACTACGGCACGCCGTATGTCGCTTACACCAGCCCGTGGCTGAACCCGCTACAGATCCCCTGTAAAGGTCCGATCTGGGGCACGCTTACGGCAATCGACCTCGTGACGAAGAAGATCGTCTGGCAGCACCCGGTTGGCACGACACGTGACACCGGTCCTTTCCGGACCCACAACAACCTTCCGCTGCCGACCGGCATGTACAACATCGGCGGTAACATCGTGACGAAGGGTGGCGTGGTGTTCATGGGTGCGACAGCGGATGACTATCTCCGCGCATTCGATGTTGCGACCGGCAACGTCATCTGGAGCGACCGTCTGCCAGCTGGTGGGCAGGCAACCCCGATGTCCTACGATGTCGGCGGGAAGCAGTACGTGCTGATCGCTGCTGGTGGCCATGGTGGACTGGGCACCCGCTCGGGTGACTACATCATCGCCTACACGCTGGACGGTGAGCAGGGTAATCCGGCTCACTGACATGGGGAGTGCGGGTGGAAGAAAACTTCCACCCGCAGCCTTTTCTTCAAAATGTCTTGTCTCATAAGCGAACGACGGCTCTTCGGACCCGGCGCGTTCCTCTGATCCCGGAATCATCCCATGCCTCTGTTGGACAGCACGGAGTGGCGTCGGCTTGCAGTACGTTTAGGTCTGCCGCTGCTCTCATTGATTGGCAGCACGTCTTCACACGCCGCTGATGTGACGCTCGCAATCATCGGCCCGCACGAATATGACCTGCCGGTGGATTTCAAACCTTTCAACGTGCTGGTGCAGTACGGGGACGGAAACGCGGCTGGCAACTATTACAACAGCACCGGCCAGCGAAAGGCGGGAGAGGGTAGCCACACCTGGGCGGGTATGACGAAATATGTGCATTTCCGTTCCTTCAAGGCCATCCCGCATGTCGGCTTCGCTTTCGAACTGATCCAGAGCGAGAGTTATAGTCTGGCCAACGGAACCAACGGCGGTGGTCTGGGGCCGACGATTGTCGGACCTGCGGCGTGGTTCAAGCCCAACTCACACAGCACGTTTGGTTTTCAGACATTCATGCAGACCAACTCGGGTACCCGTGACGGGCTGACGCCGGGATACTGGTCCAACATTTCCAGTTTCATTTTCGATTATGAATGGAAGCATTTCAGCTTCGACGGCGATGCCGGCACGGTCACCGGTTCGACGAAGCACAAGAAGGGGCAGAACCCCACGTTCCCCGGTGTGGTGTTTTACACAAACCTGCGTTTCAGCTGGAAAGCCACCAAACTTGTCGAGCCGTTTCTCGCCTTCGACTGGCAGAACGTGACTGGCTCACATGATTTCACGCTGCATCAGGATATTGCCGACTCAAATAGCCGTGAAGCCACGATGGGGCTCGGTATCATGTTCAATATTGCACCGGATATCAGTTTCACAGCGCGCTACAGTCATTCCGTCGATGGCCGGAACACGCCTGAGAGCAACGCCTATTATGTGAAGTTCCTCTATCTCTGGCAGTGAGCCAGCCTCTTTCCTTCCCATAACGGTTTTCTGATATAACATTCATTCCAAATTGTTATAAATCAGGGTGTGCCACTTCCAGTGGATGTGTGGGTTGCGGAAGGTTGAAGGGAACGGATGACGAAAACGGCTGGAGAATGGCTGGGAAATCCGGGTCCGCGCATCTCGCCTAAAGAAATCGTGCGTTCATGGGAGCGCTGCGAAGCCGATTATGGGCTTGATCCCTCCCGCGCGTGGACTGCCGATGTCCTTTCAGGCGCCGAGTTCCGGAATGCATGCGCTCATTCCAGTCTCATACTGCGCGCCGCTCTTCCAGAAATGCAGCATCTGTTTGAACTGGTGAAAGGGCTCGGGCTGATGGTCCTGTTGGCCAATCCCGAGGCCGTTCTGCTTGACCGCTGCATTGATGAAATGCAGCTTTCCACCTGTCGGCGCCTGTGTCTGATGAAAGGTGCTATCTGGGATGAATGTGCTGCCGGCACCAATGGTGTGGGCACGGCGCTGCGCGATGGTTGTCCCATTGCTTTGACGCAGGGGGAGCACTGGCGCTTCTGCTTTTCGCAACTTGAGAGTTATGCCGTGCCTGTTTTCGATGCGACAGGACAGGTTGCCGCCGCGCTCAATGTCGCGAACTTCGGTGCCCGGACGACCCGTTCCTTTGCACCGCTGGTGCTGGAAACCGTCCAGCACTCCAGCCGACGGATCGAAGAGCAGCTTTTCCGTGAATATCACACCGGCCAGCGTATTCTCTCGCTTGGTCCGGCGGAAGGCAGTTCCGCGCCTCTAGTTGCCATCAACAATGATGGCGAGGTGATGGGAGCGACACATGCCGCCCGTTCCTTTGTCGGCCTGACGGATGAGAGCATCGACAAACACGTCAACCTTCTGGGCGAACTGGAAACGGGTCGGACAATGAATTTCCGCCGGGCCGAGCAGAATGTCATCCGTACTGCTCTTGCTGCGGAAAGTGGAAACGCCACGGCGGCGGCGCGTCGTCTCGGTATCAGCCGCGCCACTCTCTACAGAAAAATGAAGGACGCGCGGCCTGACTGACGAAAGGTTCTCTGTCAGCTTTTCAGTCGGTCGAGCCGCAGGCGTCCGCGATGATCGGTCAGACGGAGCGTTGTCAGGGTGGCGGCGATTGTCGCACCGGTAAGGTTGCCGAAGATCACAAGGCTCATCAGCACGATCTGATAGCGTGAGGCCGACACAGGACTCATGCCTGCCAGTAACTGTCCGGTCATAATGCCCGGCAGCGTGACGAGACCGGCGGCTGCCATCTGGTTCAAGGTCGGGATGAGGGCCGTGCGGAGTGCGGCGCGGATAGGGCGTTCCAGCGCTTTCAGACGTGTCGCGCCAAGCAGGATCCGGGCTTCGATGGCCATCCGGTCGTGGATTACGGAAGTGAGCAGGCTGTTCAGGGTCAGACTGGTGGCGTTCATCACATTGCCGATGATGAGGCCTGCCATGGGAATGGTGGCCCGCGCAGCAAACAGAGGATGCGGCCTGAGGCTCGTGAGAAAACCAATGCTGGTGGCAATCCCTGCGCCACAGAGAATGGCCAGCCCAGCGATGCCGTAATGCCAGCGGGAGGCCAGGCGGGCAGTGGGCCTGTTTCCCGCTTCGAAAGTCGCCGCGCAAAGAATGACGCCGAGCACACCAAATGTCAGGGCAATGGACGTGCGGTTGAACACGAACAGCAGCACATTGCCCACCAGCAGAAGCTGGATGGTCATGCGCAGCGCCGAAACCACAATCGCTTTGCCCGTATTCAGGGACAACAAGCGGGAGACGAGCGCGCAGGCTGCGATGACACAAGCCGCGATTGCAAGATCAAACGGCGTGATGAGGGGAGGAGATGTCACGCCGGGCTCTCTTCCAGTCGGCCATTTTTCAGTATCAGATGCCGGTCCGCCATGCGGTCGGTCTGAGCCGTATTGTGCGAGACGAGGATGATGGCCGCGCCTTCCTGTTTGTAGCGGTTGATGAGTGACTCCACACGGGCGGTTGCTTCCGGATCAAGCGCCGAAGTGGGTTCATCAAGAAGAAGAACCTGAGGGCGGTGAAGCAATCCACGTACCAGCGCGAGCCGTTGACGCTCACCTGTCGATAAGGTGCGGATTTCTGCTGTCAGTATGCGATCCGGGAGGCCAAGATCGTCCAGCAGGACGCGCACTTCGGGCGTATCAGGAAGATGATCCGCAACCCGTTCGCTCCACCAACCCGGCTCTGCTGGAAAATAGGCAACGCGCTGGCGCCAGACAGCGCCGGGAACTGTTTGGCTGTTTTCACCATTAAGAAGAACGGCGCCTTGATACGGGTCGAGATCGGCGAGGAGACGCAGAAGCACCGATTTGCCGCTGCCCGATGCGCCTGTGATGGCAAGACATTCGCCGGGCTGCACATGAAAACTGACCGGGCCGACCCGTTCTGAGCGAAGAGTGTGAGCGGTCAGGCCGCGCGCGTGAGACATGGTCTCATCGTAACGATCGAAGGTCGTCACGACAATTCACTCACTTTCGAAGGAGCAAACCATAAAACAGTCATACAACGTCATGAGTTTTTGAGGGATATCATGGCGGACGATGTCGATTGGCAGTCGTGTGGTGTCCGGACGAACTTCATGTTTCCAAACTGGGGAGAATCAATATGGGACGCGTAGCAGGCAAGGTGGCCATCGTAAGCGGGGCTGCGGCAGGTATTGGCAAGGCGACGGCAATGCTTCTGGCGCACGAGGGCGCGTCGGTCGTCATTGGCGATCTGAAGGAAGAAGACGGTCAGAAGGTTGTCGCGGAGATTGAAGCTGCTGGCGGTAAGGCGCTGTTCGTCAAACTTGACGTGCGGAAAGAGGATGAGTGGAAGGCCGCCGTCGACGCGACAGTGAAGGCGTTCGGTCGGCTCGATATTGCCGTCAACAACGCGGGTATTGCTTATTCCGGCACAGTGGAAAGCACGAGCTTTGCTGACTGGCAGCGTGTGCAGTCGATCAACCTCGATGGCGTTTTCCTTGGCACGAAATATGCCATCGAAGCGATGCGCGAGCACGGCAAGGGTGGCTCGATCATCAATCTTTCCTCCATCGAAGGTCTGATCGGTGACCCGACGCTGGCCGCCTACAACGCCAGTAAAGGCGGTGTGCGTCTTTTCACGAAATCCGCCGCGCTGCATTGCGCCAAATCCGGATATGGCATCCGCGTGAACTCGGTGCATCCGGGTTATATCTGGACGCCAATGGTGGCCGGTCTTACGCAGGAAGATGAGGCGGCCCGGCAGAAGCTGGTGGACCTGCATCCAATCGGGCATCTCGGTGAGCCGAACGATATTGCTTACGGAATCCTCTATCTTGCTTCCGACGAGTCCAAGTTCATGACCGGAAGCGAACTGGTGATCGATGGCGGATATACCGCTCAGTAATCACCAGTCAGTCATCAGGAAGCCAGCTCGTAGGTCGTTACATTGAATGACGCGAGCTGGTGCGGGCCGAAGGACGTGGAGATCGCCACGTCCGCAGCGTCTCGTCCACGCGCGATGACAATGCGCCCGATGCGCGGCTCGTTATGTCGCGCGTCCTGCGTGTACCAACTGCCATCCATCCAGACTTCAAACCATGCTGAGAAATCCATTGGATCGGGCAGGGCAGGCACGCCGATATCCCCCAGATAGCCTGTGCAGTAGCGGGCAGGGATGTTCATGCAGCGGCAGAGTGTGACGGCCAGATGGGCGAAGTCGCGGCATACCCCTGTGCCTTCGTTCCAAGCCTGCCAGGCCGTGCGCGTGGAACGGGCATTGCCGTAATTGAAATAGATATGGTTATGCACGAACGTCACGATTGCCTGCACACGCTCCCAGCCGGGGGGAATGTGACCGAACATCGACCATGCGAACTGCGAGAGCAGATCGGTTTCGCAGTAACGGCTTCCCATCAGGAACACCAGAATGTCGGAGGGGAGATCCTCCACGGGCGTCTGGATCGCTCCATAGCCCTGTCGTTCCGGCAGGCCGCTGTCAAAGACGGTAAATTCCACGTGGGTGCGAAATCGGCCCGGCGGCGCGAGCAGTCGTGTGCAGCGATTGCCGAACCCGTCGATATAGCGTTGCACCGGGACGGCTGGTTCAAAGACAGGGTTCTGGGGAGTTAGAAGATCAATCTCGTGTTCAGGCCGGATGTCCAGCATCAGAACGAGCGGTGTGGGGGCGGGAAAATCTATGGAAATGTCATATCCGGCTCTGATTTCCATGGAAATTCCTTTTCATTTTACAGCACTGTCAGATGATTTTTCGTCAATGCTGTAACAGATAGTTGCGCATCCGGTTCCATAAGGAAAGCCTGTAGTCTTGAAGAAAGTCGATGCGTGTGTGACTCCATGTGAAACGCAGGCGATATCAATGGGACTCAGGATGTCAGAACAGGCACAGCACATTTCCTTTCTCGGTCCGCACGATCCTGCCCCCGTGCTGGTTCATGGAGGGCGTAATCCAAACTTTCCGCTGTTGCTCGTGAGCGATCATGCCGGTCAGGCGATCCCCGCTGCATATGATGGGCTTGGCGTACCGCCTGATGAACGGGCGCGGCATATCGGTTGGGACATCGGGATCGATGGTGTCGGACGCAAACTCGCGGACCTGACGGGCGCGCTCCTGATTGAGCAGGTTTATTCCCGCCTTGTTATCGACTGCAACCGTGCGCCGGGTCATCCGACAGCCATTGTGACGGTCAGTGACGGGACCGTGGTTCCTGCCAACGCCAGTCTGTCAAAAGAAGAAGCCGCCGCACGCACGCGGGCGATTTTCGAGCCGTATCACCGACGCATCGGTGAGGAACTGGACCAGCGCGGAAAGGCTGGACGGGAGACATTCCTGATTGCCCTGCATAGTTTTACGCCCGAGATGGAAGGGTTCCGACGTCCCTGGCAATGTGGCGTGCTGCATAATCAGGACCCACGTTTCGCCCATATCGTGCTGGAACTGCTGCGAGCAGATGGCCTGACGGCTGGCGACAACGAACCGTACGAACTGACTGACACCAGCGATTACACCATTCCCGTGCATGGCGAGCGTCGTCGTATCCCTCATCTTGAAATCGAAATTCGTCAGGATCTCATTGAGCATGAAGCGGGACAGACAGAGTGGGCCGAACGGTTGGCGCGTATTCTACCGCTGGCCGTCGAACGCTACCGGGCATCCATGACGGAGGCGGCCAAATGATCACCGGAAAAGCAAAACTGGCTGGTGTGATCGGTCATCCTGTCAGCCATTCTCTGTCTCCCGTTCTGCATAATTACTGGCTGAAGCACTATGGCATCGACGGCGCGTATGTGCCGCTGCCGGTTAAGCCAGATGCTTTCGAGACAGCTATTCGTGGCTTGCAGGCAGCCGGATTCCGTGGAGCGAATGTCACGATCCCGCATAAGGAATCGGCGGCTGCCATCGCTGATGAAGTGGACCCGCTGGCCCGGATTGCAGGTTCCGTAAACACACTGATCTTTCGGGAAGATGGCAAGATCCACGGCTCTTCGACGGACGGCATGGGATATGTCTCCAGTCTGGAGGCTGAACACGTCTCAATTGCGGATATCGCATCCCGTGGGTCGGCTCTGCTTCTGGGAGCCGGCGGCGCGGCCCGCTCCATCGCCACGAGCCTGATGGAGCACGGCGTTTCCGTCATTTTCTCCAACAGGACTGGAGAGCGTGCGGACGCTCTGGCGCGGGAGCTTGCCACGGCTTGGCAGAGCCATATGAAGAAGTCGGCACCACCGCTGACGACCATTCCATGGGATGGTTGGGAAACAGCGCTGGGAGAGGTTTCCCTGCTGGTGAATACGACCTCCCTTGGCATGCAGGGCGGTCCGGCTCCGGACTGGAAGCCTGATCTGACCAACGCTCCAACACATCTGGTCGTATCAGATATCGTGTATGTGCCCCGCGAAACACCTTTTTTGCGTGCTGCCGCAGCGCGGGGACTTAAAACGGTGGGTGGCCTTGGGATGCTTCTGCATCAGGCCCGACCGGGGTTCAGGGCATGGTTTGGCGCGGAGCCGGAGGTGGATGCCGCCACCGTTGAGCATGTTCTTGCCGCCCTGAAGCAGCGGTAAGTTTTCCATGCGGATACTTGGACTGACCGGCGGCATTGGCATGGGCAAAACAACCGTCGCCAACATGCTGCGTCGTGCCGGTTTTCCCGTCTACGATTCCGATGCCATGGTGCATCGCCTACAGGGGCCGAATGGCAAGGCTGTCGCGGCGATGGGGCGGCTTGTGCCGGAAGCGTTGACGACCGATGACAAGGGCAGGCCAACGCTGGACAGACCGGCCCTGCGGCGCGCGGTTTCCGAGAATCCTGAATTGATAAAATGCTTTGAGAGAATTGTTCATCCACTTGTTTTTGAAGAAAGAAATAAGTTTCTTGCACGTTGTCGTCGGCAGAGGGTGAAATGGGTTGTGCTTGATGTGCCGCTGCTGTTCGAGACAGGGGGCGATAAGCAGTGCGACAAGGTGGTCGTCGTTTCCGCTCCGCGGCGAACGCAGATAAAACGGATCGCCCGGCGCCGTGGTATGACGGTTGCCGATGCGGAGAGGATGATTGCCCGGCAGATGCCGGATCATGAGAAACGGCGCCGCGCCGATGTGATCATCCATACCGGACTGTCCATGGCCGACACGCGACGGGAAGTCAGGGCGCTTGTCAGGAGTTTACGCACATGAAACGCACGGTGCTGTTCGATACGGAGACCACGGGTCTCGATCCCGCCACAGGTGATCGGGTGATCGAAATCGCTGCGCTGGAGCTGATTGGTGATCTGCCGACAGGCAAGGCTTATCACGTGCTGATCGACCCGGAGCGCGACATTCCCGAAGAAGCATCGCGTGTGCATGGGTTTACGTTGGCCGATCTGGAAGGAAAGCCGAAGTTCGCCGAAATCGCAGACGGATTTCTCGAATTTATCGGCAATGATGATCTGATCGCTCACAATGCGAGCTTCGACTTTGGCTTCATCAACGCGGAACTGGGGCGCGTCGGCAAGCCTCCACTCGATCCGGCTCGCAAGATTGACACGCTGGAACTGGCGCGGGAGCGGTTCCCCGGCATGCCAAATAGTCTCGATGCGCTCTGTCGTCGTTATGGCATCGACCTGTCTGAGCGCACCACCCATAACGCGCTGCTCGATTGCAAGCTGCTTGCCGACGTGTATGTCGAGCTCATGGGTGGTCGCCAGCACGGTCTCGGGCTTGGCGGAGAAGACGGCGATGACGCTCCTGTGGCGCGCTATACTGGCCCGAAAACGCGCACGCCGGTGCTGATTGTGCCTGATGAGACTACACTCGCGGATCATACGGCATTTATTGAAAAAATGCCTGATCCTGTCTGGCTGATGGACAGCAAGACCCGCAGTTAACGACGGCTCATTCTACCTGTTTGGCGACCAGTGTCGCGGTCGCTCGCAGACCATGGGGTTTCCGGTTCGTCAGGACGAGGTCACCACCTTGTCCCCGTATGATGGTGCGGGAAATGGCCAGACCGAGGCCCGTCCCACCTGTTTCGCGGTTTCGGCTTTCCTCGCCACGCACAAAAGGCTCAAACATCCGCTCCAAATCTTCGACGGGCAGGCCGGGGCCGTTGTCATCAATGGTGATCCGCACACGTTTGTTTCTGGGCGGATGGATTGTGACGAAGGCATTGCCACCATACGTGGCGGCATTGTTGATGAGGTTGGTGAATGCGCGTTTCAGGGCGGCGGGACGCCCATATGCCATGACGGGTTTGCGGTAATCGGCAAGCACGATGTTGTCCGCGTCCTGCGGACGGCTTTCCCCTACGTTATCGACCACGGTCTGGAGCAGGGCGTTCAGGTCGAACCAGATCATCTGTTCGTTTGGGGAACTGTCCTTGCCGAACTCGAGCGTCGCCTCGACGATCTGGGTCAGTTCATTGAGATCAGCGAGAAATTTTTCCCGCATTTCGTCATCTTCAATGAACTCCGTCCGCAGTTTCATGCGGGTGATCGGAGTCCGGAGATCGTGGCCGATGGCGGACAAAATACGGGTGCGTTCGGAGACAAAGCGCCGGATGCGGGCCGCCATCGCATTGAATGCGGCCGCCGCCTGCGCGACCTCGAGCGGTCCATCCTCCGAAAGAGGGGGAGACGCGGCATCCGGAACGAAGGCTGTTGCAGCGGCCGAAAGGGTGCGGACAGGGATCAGCAGCCTGCGAACGCCCCACACAATCAGCAGGCCTCCCCCGGTGGTCATCAATCCGAGCGCAAGCGGAAAAGTAGGCCATCTGAACGGATTGGCAGCGGGAAGATGGTAACGGATCACCAGCCAGCGGGTATCATTGGGCAGGGCAAAGGCGATGCCTTTATTGTGACTGCCACTTTCGGGCAGCATGGCAATTTTCTTCGGGGCTGCGGGAAAGAGCGGATTGCGAAAAAGACGCGGCTCCCCCGGCCGGGGACCGCATTGATCCAATCCTGGCCCATGTCCGTCCATAGGACCGAAAGGCTGACCTTGATCCGGTGGATGAAAAGGCGGAAACGGCAGCCTTCCGTTTGCGTGACCGTCACAGAAATCATTGAAGGGTTTTGAGGTGGCGGCAGGTCCCGGCCCCGGACGAAAATCGTTAGGAGGCCGGAAGCGCTCGCCGCGTGGTGCAAACACGTTCTTCTGGAACGTGTCCCACGGCATTTCCTGGGTCATGTCCGCATCGGGAGAGTCGGCGAGTTTTACGGAAAATCGCGGGGGGAAGTCCTGCCGCTCCAACTCGTCGTCCCGTTCATCGGGCGGTTCTTCGGCAACGGTGCGGTAAATCATGATTGCCCGCACCAACCCCTGATGCTCGGCAAAACGGGTGTCGAAGATAATGCGGTCATGCGTTTCGATCGACAGTCCGATGAGACCGAAAACGACGAACCCGACAATGAGGAGCAGACTCATCCGCGCAGCGAGCGTGCGGGGCAGGAGACGGGATTTCCACCCCAGCACGGACATGGATTTCATGTCAGAGGGATAACCCACTCACGCGTTTCAATGCCGTTCGACGTCGGAAGCGAGCACATACCCCCCTCCGCGCACGGTCTTGATGAGCTGGGCGTTGCGACCGTTATCCTCAAGTTTTTTCCTCAGGCGACTGACGGCGACATCAATCGCGCGGTCAAAAGGCCCGGCCTGTCGCCCGCGCAGCAGGTCGAGAAGCATGTCACGGGTCAGAACGCGGTTGGGACGTTCAAGCAGCGCGAGGAGCAGATCATATTCGCCGCCTGTCAGGGAGACTTCGGCTCCCTCCGGATTCAGCAGGCGGCGGCGTGCGAGTTCGAGAACCCAGCCGGAGAAGACGAAAGTCTTGATTTCCGCGCCAGTGCCACCCGGTTCATTGGTTTCATGAACGCGACGAAGAACGGCGCGGATACGGGCAAGAAGCTCACGCGGATTGAACGGCTTCGTCACATAATCGTCAGCGCCGAGTTCAAGGCCGATGATACGGTCCGTTTCCTCGTTCATCGCCGTGAGCATGATGATGGGCACGTTGTCCTGACCACGTAGCCAGCGGGCGAGATCCAGTCCGGATTCTCCGGGCAGCATCAGGTCGAGCACGACGAGATGATAATGGCCCTGTTCCCAGACGCGTTTGGCCTCCCGCGCGTCCCGGACGCTGGTGATGCGCATCTGGTTGCGTTCGAGAAATTTCGAGAGGAGATCGCGGATTTCGCGGTCATCATCGACGATCAGAATGTGAGGTGTGTGCTCCATGTGTTACAATATAAAAGAAGAAAAACCGGTTGTGCAGTCGTCGTTGCATTACGTTTCATTTTGGGACGCCGGAAAACATTCATACTGTTCGGACGTTTCTATTTCGCTGCCACGCTATGAGCCGAAACGGACACCGCAATGGGACGATGTGAGGACGGAACGAAGAGGTCGGGATTTCTCAGGAAATACCCGATAATCAGACCTGCTTCATTCTGTCTGATACTGAGCGTTTCGTCCGCATGGGGGCAGGCTCTTTCTCCGGAAAAAGCACCTGACAGTGTAGTAAAGATTCATCCTTTTTCTTCGCTGCCTTCCATTGAAAACGCGAATACCCCTTTTGTGGACGCCAGCCGCGACATGCCGACGGGCGACAATCCGGAAACGGTTGCGCCGGTACAGGCCGAGAGAGAGGCCAAACCCGCGACGGAGGCTCAGACAGGGACGCTGACACAGGCGCAACTTGGCGGTTTGATCGACCGTGATGTGAAGGGGCCGGACGGCAGCGATCTTGGTCACATCGTGAATGTTCTGGTGGATGCGCGAGGCACGATGCAGGCAGTCGTGCTTGATGTCGGTGGTTTTCTTGGAGTGGGAAATCGGCAGGTGGTGGTGGCGACGGCGCTACTGCACATCACCGGAGCGGACAGGAAATCACCTGTTATTGTCCGTGTTCCGGCAGCGGCCATTCGTGCGGCCCCCGCTTACCGCCCCGATAATCCGGATGTTTCGGTGCTTACTGGCCCAATCGTGGAGGAAAACTCTGCGCCTGAGGCTCCGGAGGAAAAAGCGGCACCCACAATTTCTGTCACTCCGTCTTCCACATCTGGCGGCGGGGAGCGCTGACGGGAGTGACCGTGCCGTGGGAAAATGATGCAATCGAAGTGGCGGCGAAGCTGCCATGATGAAAAGATGGCCGACGAACAGCGCGCTTGGTCTCGACGGTGTATGCTTTTTCGTTGCCAATTTACAGGCGGCGTTCGGTCCGTTTGTATCGGTCTATCTTACTAAAGAGCATTGGACGCAGGGAGAAATAGGCGTTGCTCTCAGCATAGGTTCCATCACGGCAATGGCCAGTCAGGTGCCTGCGGGCGTGCTGGTCGATGCGCTGCGGAACAAGCGGCTGGTGGCGGAATTCTCCATTGTCGCGATCATCGCGTCCTGTCTGATTGTAGGTGTGTTACCGGATCGACTGCCCGTCGCGATTGCCGAAATTCTCCACGGTCTGGCGAGCTGCACGCTCAATCCGGCCATCAGCGCTCTGACGCTTGGCGTCGTGGCGGTCTATATCGCGCGTAATCCGGGGCAAGCCCGAGGCGCCTTGGGGGCGCGTTTCGGACGCAATGCCAGTTTTGCGGCAGTGGGAAACGCTCTTTCAGCGGCGCTGATGGGTGGAGCGGGTTACTTGATTTCGGCACGGGCAACGTTTTTTCTCGGGGCATTGATGGCGGTGCCCGGTCTGATTGCCCTGCGGCTGATCGAGCCTGTCGGGATGCCTCTGAATGAAAGCGCTTCCGGCTTGGCGGAAGGCGATACGCCGCAGCAGGCGAAAGTCCGTTCTGCATTGGTCCTGCTAAAAGAGCCGGGCCTGTTCGCCTTCGCGTTATGTGTGGTCTTCTTTCATCTGGCTAACGCGGCGATGCTGCCTCTGGCTGCCGGGCAGATCACCAAGGATGCCGGAAAGACGGCGGAAATCGTCATTGCGGCCTGCATTCTTGCGCCGCAGTTGCTCGGTGCGGCTCTTTCACCCTGGATCGGTCGATGGGCGGAAACGATTGGGCGACGCCCCATCATGCTGGCGACCTTTCTCGCTCTTCCTTTGCGGGGTGTTCTGCTCAGCTTCTCCACTGATCCGTGGTTTGTCGTCGGCGTGCAGATGCTCGACGGCATCAGTTCAGCCTCATTTGGAGTGATGCTGCCTCTGATAGCTGCCGATCTGACCCGCAGGACTGGACACTTCAACCTGTGCATGGGACTGCTGGGGTTGGCGATGGGGCTGGGCGCAAGCTTCAGCACCACGCTGGCAGGGCTCGTTGCGGACCAGTCGCTGCGTGAAGCGTTTCTGCTGTTGGCCGGGGCAGGGGCAATCTGCCTCCTGCTGATCATGTTTGCAGTAAAAGAGACCCGTCTGGAAAATGATCCAGCATGATGCGGATCATTTTCCCGGCACTTCCAGAAGATGCGATAGTTCCTCCCGGAGGATCGCATCCACATCCTGCATCGAGGCCTCAATTCCGAGCTTGCGGAGGCTGGTGACGCCAAACTCTCTTATTCCGCACGGAACGATGCCTTCAAAAGCCGAAAGATCCGGATCGACGTTGATGGAAATGCCGTGCCAGCTCACCCAACGGGTGACACGCACGCCCAAGGCGGCAATTTTCGCTTCCTCGCCTGTGCGGGGATCCACGACCCATACCCCGATGCGTCCTTCCCGACGTTCTCCTTTGACGCCAAGACGCTGAAGCGTGGCGATAATCCAGCTCTCAAGGAAAGACACATAGGCGCGAAGATCTCGCGCTGGCACTGGCCCATGCTCACGCGCCAGATCGAGCATGAGATAGGCAATGCGCTGACCCGGACCGTGATAGGTCCACTGTCCTCCCCGACCGGCAGGGTAGGTTGGGTAGCCCCGTGGATTGAAAAGATCCTCTTCCCTGGCTGACGTGCCAGCCGTGAACAGGGAAGGGTGTTCCAGCAACCAGATTCGTTCCCGCGCTCCATCGTGGCGGATGGCCCGAACGGTCTCCTCCATGGAAGCGAGGGCAACAGGATAGGGCGTAAACCCCGGCGATTTTTCCCACGAAATGGGAAGTCCATCGCAGATCACCGGGCTTTCGGTGATTAAATCTGCGATGGGCTCAGAAATCTTACATTCAGACATTGCGGCTTGCTCAGGCATCGGTTATACGCCCCTTCATCTTCAGCCGGTATCTCTTAAAAGAAGCCGGTTGTCACGGGCGGCCGTGGCGGAATGGTAGACGCGCAAGCTTGAGGTGCTTGTGGGGGAAACCCTGTGGAAGTTCGAGTCTTCTCGGCCGCACCAAAAAATCTCGAAAATAAAACAGGGCATTTTTAAAGTGTGATTTAGGTCACGCTGCCCTGCGTTTTGCGCAAGGGAGATTTGTTAAATCTTCCTTAACAGCGTTTTACGGCGTTTTTAATGACTTTGGGCACTAGAAGGACGAGGTGAGACCGATTTACAGTCCCTGCCACCGGGACGACGGGCGCAAGCCCGTTAACCCGATTCAGAAGCATGGATAAAGGTGACTGTTTCGTGATCAAGCCTTTACGTAAAGCTGTCCTGCCGGTTGCCGGATTGGGAACAAGATTTCTTCCGGCCACCAAGGCCATGCCGAAGGAAATGTTGCCCGTCGTCGACAAGCCATTGATCCAATACGCGATCGATGAAGCACGGGCCGCCGGAATCGAGGAAATCTGCCTTATTACCGGGCGTGGAAAAGATTCTCTCATCGATTATTTCGATGTTGCCTTTGAACTCGAGCACACGCTTCGTGAGCGCAACAAGGTGGATGCGCTGAAAGCTCTCGAGCCCAGTAGCATCGAGGCAGGCTCGCTGATCGCCGTGCGGCAGCAGGAACCGCTGGGTCTTGGTCACGCCATCTGGTGCGCCCGGAGCTTTATTGGCGATGACCCGTTTGCCATTCTCCTTCCTGACGATGTGATGCAGGGCAAGGTTGCGTGCCTCAAGCAGTTGGCTGACGCTTATTACGCTACAGGCGGAAGCGTTGTTGCCGTTGAGGAAGTGCCTCATGAGCACACGAACCGCTACGGCGTGCTGAAGCCGGGGAAGGACGATGGCAAGCTGGTCGAGATCACCGGTCTCGTCGAAAAGCCTAAGCCCGAAGAAGCGCCTTCGAACCTGTCGATCGTCGGTCGCTATATTCTCACACCGGAAATCATGCCGTTCCTTGCTCTTCTTGAAAAAGGTGCCGGCGGTGAAGTGCAGTTGACGGATGCCATGGCCAAGACCATCGGCAAGGCGCCGTTCCATGGCCTGCGTTATGAAGGCAAGCGCTTCGATTGCGGTAACAAGATCGGCTTCCTCGAAGCCCAGATCGCCTTTGCTCTTGAGCGTCCGGAACTCGCATCTGATGTGAAGACGTTCCTGAAGAAATATACGGGAGCCGTCTGATATGAGTTTCAAACACACTTTCGAACAGACAAGCCTGCGCGAATATGACATCCGCGGCATCGTCGGTAAGACGCTGCATGTCGAAGACGCTTTCGCCATCGGCCGCACCTTCGCCAGCATCGTTCTGAAGAACGGCGGCAAGACTGTCGTGATCGGTTATGACGGTCGCGTGTCCTCGCCTTCTCTGGAAGAGGCGCTGGTTAACGGCGCTGTCGCTTCCGGCGCGGACGTGATCCGCGTTGGCCGTGGCCCGACCCCGATGCTGTATTTCGCATCCGTCACGCTGAAGGCGGACGGCGCGATCATGGTCACGGGCAGCCATAACCCGGCCAACTACAACGGCTTCAAGATGATGCTGGCCGGCAAGCCGTTCTTCGGCGAGCAGATCAAGCACCTTGGGCACCTGTCCCGCGAAGGCGATGTCGTTCCGGAGACGAAGGGCACGGTCAAGACCATCGATATCAAGAAAGAGTATATCGAGCGTCTCCTGAAGGATTACGACGGCGGTGACCGCAAGCTGAAAGTTGTCTGGGACAACGGTAACAGCGTCGCTGGCGACATTCTTCCGGCCCTGCTCGACAAGCTGCCGGGTGAGCACATCATCCTGAACGGCGAAGTCGACGGTACGTTCCCGGCTCACCATCCGGATCCGACGGTTGCGAAGAACCTTGAGCAGCTCATCGCCTCTGTTAAAGAGAACAAAGCTGATCTCGGTATCGCCTTCGATGGCGACGCGGATCGTGTCGGCGTTGTGGACAATAAGGGCGGCATCCTGTGGGGTGACCAGATCCTCGTTCTGCTGGCGCGCGACGTTCTGAAGAACCATCCGGGCGGCACGATCATTGCCGATGTGAAGGCTTCTCAGGTTCTGTTCGACGAAGTGAAGAAGGCCGGTGGCGAGCCGCTGATGTGGCGCACGGGTCATTCGCTCATCAAGTCGAAGATGGCCGAAACGAAGTCTCCACTGGCTGGTGAGATGTCCGGTCACATCTTCTTCGCCGACAAATGGTACGGCTTTGACGATGCGATCTACGCCTCCATCCGCGTGCTGGGCATTGTTGCCCGCATGAAGGAGCCGCTGTCCGCGTTCCGCGAGGCTCTGCCGCAGACGATTTCCACCCCGGAAATCCGCTTTGACTGCGACGATCTGCGCAAGTTCAAGGTGATCGAGGAAGTGGCCGAGCGTCTCCGCAAGGATGGCGCGGACGTGTCCGAGATCGACGGTGTGCGCGTGAACACGCCGGACGGCTGGTGGCTGCTCCGCGCTTCCAACACGCAGGCCGTTCTGGTCGCGCGTTGCGAAGGCAAGAGCGAAGCCGGTCTGGAGAATCTCAAAGCGGCGCTGACGCGTCAGCTTGAGATGTCCGGTCTTGAGAAGCCCGACTTCTCTGGCGACAACGCTGGTCACTGACCCGAGGGAAAGGCGGAGCGTATGACAGACGATACGTTCCGCTCCTTTCTGGAGCCGGGCCAGTGGGTCCGGCATCCCGATCATCCCGAATGGGGGATCGGGCAGGTCCAGTCAGCCGTTGCTCATCGGGTGACGGTCAATTTCGAGCATGTAGGCAAAATTGCTCTCGATGCGCGCGTGGTGACGCTGACGATTGTCTAGGCATCGTGCAGGCGCAGGACAGTTACTCTTTCCTGCTGGCTGTTCCATGCCTATATAGGACCAATGCAGTCCAGTTTAATCGACTCCAGTGGCAGACAGATTTCATATCTCCGCGTTTCCGTGACGGATCGCTGCGATATGCGCTGCGTTTATTGCATGGCGGAAGACATGCAGTTCCTGCCGCGCCCGGATGTGCTGAGTTTTCAGGAACTGGGTCGGCTGTGTGACATCTTCATTGATCGCGGCGTGAAACGCATTCGTCTCACGGGAGGCGAACCTCTGGTCAGGCGCGATATCGACCAGTTCATTTCTTCTCTTGGAGAGCGGATCGGGCGTGGAGGAGAGGCGGGAACTCTGGAAGAGCTGACGCTGACCACCAACGGCAGTCTCCTCGCAACCCATGCTCAGGCTCTGGTCGATGCCGGAGTGTGTCGGATCAATGTCAGCCTTGATTCGCTCAGACCAGAGCGGTTTGCCGCCATTACACGCCGCGGCCATTTTGACCGCACGATTGCAGGTATCCATGCCGCTCGGGAGGCGGGGTTGCTGGTGCGGATCAATACGGTCGCCATGAAAGGTGTGAATGACGACGAGTTTGACGATCTGATCCGCTGGTGTGGCGAGATTGGCGCGGACTGGTGCCTGATCGAGACGATGCCCATGGGTGAGACAGGCGAGGACCGTCGGGATCAGTATCTTCCCCTGCACGATGTAAAGCGCCAGCTTGCGAAGAACTGGACGCTGGAGCCTGTTTTCGAAAAAGGAGCAGCCGGTCCTGCCCGTTACATGCGGATCGTGGAGACGGGGCAGAAGGTGGGATTCATCACGCCTCTGAGTCATAATTTCTGCGACGCCTGTAACCGTGTGCGGCTTGCCTGTGACGGCAAGCTTTACACCTGCCTGAGTTCACGGGGAGCGGTGGATCTCCGTGCCGTCCTGCGTGCGGGTGGCAGCGATGATGACATTCGCGCCCTTATCGATGAGGCGCTGGCCCGGAAGCCCCTGCGGCACGATTTTCTGATCCCTCAGGATGGCGGAAACGTGCAGGGGCCAAGTCGTCTGATGAGTGTGACGGGCGGCTAAAATTTCATACGCCGGTTGACGCCGTCGGGTGACCCGCTGACATTACAGTCAGTAACGGCATTTTGGCGGAATTGTGAGTTTATCAATAAATTCCATGCCTCATGCCGATAGCAGGAAACCGGGGCTGTGGAATGAATGTGACCAACGAGGTTGATCCCGTTATTCAGGATATCGTGGAACGGGCGCTGGAAGAGATCGAGGCATCTCTGGGCGCACGGATCATTTTCGCCGTGGATGCGGGGCCGCGCGGCAGTGGAACGGCTTCAGCCGACAGCCCTTATCAGATTCGATTCGTGTATGTGCACAGGCTCGACTGGTATCTCAAACTGACCCCCGGCGCGGATTCCATCGATCTGCCCGCATCGGACGACTTCTCCCTTTCCGGCTGGGATATCCGCCGTCTTCTGAAGACCATCCAGACAGGTGACTTTGCTGAAACAGGCTGGCTGACCAGCCGGGCCGTGTATCGTTCGGACGCCGACCTGCTTTCCCGTCTTGTTGGCCTGCAGCGTCGGGCATGGCGCCCTGCCGAAGAATTCAGGACGCGTGTGGAAAAAGCGCGGCGGGAAGCTTCCAGCTGGGGATTGGGCGTTACCCTGACGACCGACCAGTTTCTGGAAGCATTCCGTCCAGCGGCTGAAGCGCATTGGATTGCCGAAGGTAAGGGACCGCTGCCTTACGACCTGCAGATGCTTTGTGCCGACCTGAACCCCGAGGTGAAAAACGAGGTCAGCCAGCTCCTTGACTACAAAAAGGCGCACGCAGCATCCGAGCCTGCACCCATTACTTCGCGGTCACAGCTTTTCATGGATAATGAGTTGCCCCGCCTACGGAATGTCCAGATTCCAACGGGCGTACCGGCTTCCGAGGCGCCATTCGATCGCGTGGCAGCCGATCTCATCCGTCGTTTCGGGTGAGATCTGGACGGACCATCTGAGAGAAAGAGGGAAATCATGGTGAGCGGGGAACAGGATACGTCTCAGGCTGAGACACAGGTCCGGGTCATGGCGCAGACAATCCATTTGCCATTACCGGATGCCTGTTTGCCCGGCGTTATCGCCAATACGCAGCTGCTGAACGGCTATGTCGATCTGATTCTTGGGTTCGATCTGCCGGACGATTGCGCTCCCGCTTACGAGTATGAGCCATGAGCCAGACAGCGGTCGCTATCGCCAACAGGGTCCGTTTTGGCGTCTGTTCGGCGCAGGAGGTGATAAAAACTACGCTCGAAGTTCTGCGGACACGCGACCAGACTTACCATTGCGTCACGCGGCTGCTTTCCGACCGGGCGCTGAGCATGGCGGAAGATCTCGATGCCCGTATTGCCAAGGGGGATCCGGTTGGACCGCTGGTTGGTGTGCCATTCGGGGTCAAGGATCTTTTCGACGTTCAGGGACTTGTGACCACGGCCGGTTCCATCGTCCTGAACAACAATCCACCGGCGACAGATGATGCGGTCGTCGTGCAGCGACTGGTGGAGGCTGGAGCAGTTCCAGTGGCGACGCTCAACATGGATGAGTTCGCCTATGGGTTCGCGACGGAAAACGCGCATTATGGAACCACGCGAAATCCGAGAAACACGGACTGTCTCGCGGGTGGTTCTTCCGGGGGGTCTGCGGCGGCTGTGGCTGCTGGAATGCTGCCCTTTACTCTCGGTTCCGACACCAATGGTTCGATCCGTGTGCCTGCCTCTCTCTGCGGTGTGTGGGGGTTGAGACCAACGCAGGGATCGTTGCCGATGGAGGGTGTTTATCCTTTCGTTGCCAGTCTCGATACGGTGGGACCGTTTGCCAATACGGTGACTGATCTCGCACGGATTTTCGAGGTGATGAGCGGTCGTCCTCAGGAGGAAGTCGAGGATGTTCGCGGGCTGAATGTAGCGCAACTGGCTGGGTGGTTCATTCAGGATGCTGATCCTGCCATTCTGGACGGGATGGACCGCATTTCGGACTTCTTCGGATCACGACGCAAGCTGACTCTGGCGGAAGCGGAGCGGCTGCGGGCTGCGGCTTTCGTGATTTCAGCAGCAGAAGGGGGCACGCTGCATCTGCCGCGCCTGCGCACGGAGCCGATGGCCTATGATCCAGCGACACGTGACCGCTTGATGGCTGGTAGCATGATTCCCGCATCCGCTCTGGTGCAGGCTCATCGTTTGAGAAACTGGTTTCGTGCGGGATTGCATGAGTTGTTCAAGGAAGTGGATCTCCTGATTGCGCCAGCGACGCCGGGCGTAGCGCCGCGTTTCGATCAGGCGACTGTCACTCTGGGCGGGAAGAAGGTCCCGGCGCGCGCCAATCTGGGTGTGTTCGCCCAGCCACTGAGTCTGGGAGGGATGCCCATCCTGTCCGTCCCACTGCCACCCGTCGGTTCAGGCCCGACAGCAGGTATGCCGCTGGGTGTGCAACTGATCGCCGCGCCGGGTCGCGAAAATATCCTTTTCGCGGTCGGCAAGGCGCTGAGTCAGATGCATCTCGCAGGCTACCCGATGATGGGCATTCCCGGTGAGGAAACATCCTGAATCAGTTGCCCCGTCTGCTCAGGGTGACGGAATACCGAAATACTGTTCCAAAAGGCGGACATTACGCATGTTGGCCTTGAAGGCGACATCCGCGAGATCGCCAATGACAGGCACGGTGTCGAGGGCTGCTTCCATGCCGATGTTGAGCAACATTCTGGCTAGAAGCCTGCCGGGCACCTTCAGGCGCCATGCCTCCCACACAAAGAAGAGCGACAGAGCGGCCATCGCCACTGGTCCAATGCCGGGAATAAGGCCGACAATCGCATCGGCTCCGAACCGGATTTTTGTTCCGGGAATGCGGAGCGCAGCATCAAGAAGCCGTGCCATCTGCCGCAGTCTGGCGAGACGTTGAATGATATCGCCTTGTGTCCGGAAATGATCGCCGTAGGCGCTATTGAGCGAAATGTTCATATTTATGAAATGGAGAGTGCTGTGTCCTACGACAAGAGTGCTCAGATGATCTCGCTGGAAAAATTCTGGTGATTTGATACGAAACGCATTGCGTGGCTCATGCCATAGCGCCTTTTTCCGGAAACGCCCGTTCATGCATCTTCCTGTTGACTTCATCGTTGCGCGTGACAGTTTCCTGCTGGCTTTTCCAGCGCTCTTCTCCATCATCAATCCGCTTGGGGCAGCGATCATCTTTCTGCAGGCGGCTCAGGGTTGTTCCCGCGCAGAGCAGAGAAGACTTGCGCGACAGGTGGCTCTTTACAGCGTTTTTCTGCTGATTGGTTCAGTATGGGCGGGGAGCGCGCTTCTCGTTTTTTTCGGTATCACCATCAACGCCCTGCGCGTGGCGGGTGGCCTGTTCGTGGCGCGTGGAGGCTGGGTGATGCTTCAGAGTCCGGAAGACAATGAGCAGAAAAGGCAGGATCAGATCACCAACAAGGATGGATCGGCAGTTTCATCACCGCGTTTGCAGGACATTGCGTTCTTTCCGCTGACCATGCCTTTCACAGTCGGGCCGGGGACGATCGCTGTTGCCATTGCTTTGAGGTCAGGTGATGGAGGACGGCACTGGTTCGCCTATGACATGGGGATTTATTGCGCTTCCGTGGCGGTCGCGCTCACTGTCTGGATTGCTTATTCACATGCTGACAGACTGACCTCGATGCTGGGTATCACGGGCACGCGCATTCTGGGGCGGCTGGCGGCGCTGGTGCTGCTTGCCATTGGCGTGCAGATTGTCGCTTCTGGCATAATCGGCTTTGCCACCGATTTCATGGCCACCCACAAACAATAGGTCTCAGCGGGCAAGAGCTTTCGCGACGTGCTCACGAAGAGCGGGTAGCACTTCCTCTCCGAACCAGGGATTGCGTTTTTCCCATGCTCCGGTCCGCCATGAGGGATGAGGCAGCGGGAAATATTGGGGCAGATAGTCCTTGAAATGCGCGACACGGTCAGAGACGCGGCCCGGTCCAAGAACATAATTCTGGGCATAGGAACCAACGAGGAGTGTCAGTTGCACGTCCGGCAGGTTGGCAAGAACCTGATCCCGCCAAAGAGGAGCGCATTCTTTTCGCGGTGGGCAATCGCCACCTTTTGGCAGGCGTCCGGGATAACAGAATCCCATTGGCACCAGCGCGACCTTCTCGGTGTCGTAAAAAGTGGCGCGATCCATTCCGAGCCAGCTTCGCAGGCGGTCACCTGAGGCATCGTTAAAGGAAATGCCCGTCTCGTGGACTTTCGTGCCGGGTGCCTGACTGGCGATCAGGAGGCGTGCGCGTGGTGAGACATGCAGGACAGGTCGCGCACCAAGCGGAAGACTCCCGGCGCAGACAGTGCAGGCCTTGATGCGGGCAACCAGATCTGAAAGAGCCTCATCTTTCATGATGTTTCTGCGGCCAGTCGACTTTTTACGAAGCGGGGAACGACCGAGGTCGCAGGGCCGTAGGCAGCTTCATCGAACAGTCCGGCATTCCCAGAGGGCGCGAGATTGAGTTCGACGGTGTGAGCATGATTGGCCGCCAGTTCAGTGAAGCCTGCCGCCGGATAGACTGTCGCTGACGTGCCAATGGCGACAAAACAGTCGCAGCGTGCGATGGCATCCATGATTCGCTCCATGTGAAGGGGCATCTCTCCAAACCAGACAACATCCGGACGGAGTGCCTGTGCGCCGCATTCGGGGCATGCTGTCGCACGGGTGCAGTCCTGACGCCATGGGGGCGTCGCGCCACAGGCGAGACATCTGACCCGCAATAGTTCCCCGTGCATATGCACGACATTACGGGAACCGGCGCGTTCATGCAGATCGTCGATGTTCTGCGTTACGAGCAGGAAAGCGTCGTCCTCATTGGCGCCGTAAGCCCGCTCCAGTTCGGCCAGAGCGCGATGAGCCGCATTGGGAGCAACGTGCTGTAATTCCTGCCGCCGGTGGTTGTAAAAAGCATCCACCTGATCAGGATCTCGGGAAAATCCTTCAGGCGTGCACACATCTTCCAGTCGCACCCTGGACCAGACACCGTCTTCGTCACGAAACGTCGCCAGTCCTGATTCCCGGCTGATACCGGCTCCTGTGAGAATGACGATCCGTTCCATGCGCTACTCCATTCTGCGACAGAACCGGCACACGTGCCCGTTTTGAATCAATGCACGGACGGGAGTGATTCTTCATCAGTTCGAAAGTTATTGAGGCCCTGTTTCCGAATTTCTCTTGTAAATCGTGATGGCGCTACGTTCTTTGTCGACGTGTCGATCTGCTGGTCGCATATAACGATATATCAGATGGTATTGAGTTGTCAGAATACCATCAAGATAGTGTCGGACCTCCATATTTTCATCTTCCGATAAGGTATCATTGCTCACGACATAGAGTGGCGTTTTCGACATGATCCGGTGGAGTTCGGCCAGCGGATCCATGCCCGTCCCGTATTTTTCGGAATTCATATAAAAATGGGAAGGAAAAGGATGAGTGGTCAACGCGCACCATGACACGAAATCATAGAGCGTGGGTGGACCACGATAAATGAAGATGCACCCTGGAGGATCGCTCAGATAATGGGTGAGGGCTTTGAGAGTATCGGCATTGCCTCTTTTCCGGATATGCGAACTGACCAGTTTCTCACCAAAAATGAAACCCGTCAGAAGACAGAGGCTCAGCGTGATACGTCCGGCCTGCCACCTCCAGAGTGGGGCAGCGATGACAGCGAGAGGCGCGTAAGTCGGTAGGGCGTAATGATCGAACCAGTCTCCAAAAATCAGAACGCCGAACAGGGAAACCGCAGCCCAGAGAAAGATAAATCTGACCTGGATGGAGCGTCTTGTTTCGGATGGGAAAGTTGCGAAAGCAAACGTTCCGCTGATGACCAGTGGCAGCTGTTTCGCCACCAAGGGAAGCAGAAAGAGTACGAGCAGATTGCCGGGGCGGGGCTGCCTCAGAAAGATTGATTGTATATTGGCAAAAAACCACTCATGCCCGTGTCCGATCAGAACGTAGAACCCAGCCGCCAGAAAGGTAGGGGCAAGAGCTGTCGCGACCCATAAAAGTGCGTCTGTTGCAATGACGCCGACTGGTTTCCTAGCCTTGAAATCGCACCAGAGCAGAAAACAGCCGAGAAAAATTCCTTCAAAAACGGCCGTATATTTTATCTGGATCGCCAATCCGAACAGCGCCATTCCCACGATGCCCACGGAACGAAGACGATCAGGGCGTTCTTCCGGCCATAGAGCGCCGAAAAGGGTATGTGCCATCGCGGCAGTGACAAGCAGATTATAGAATACCGGTGACTGGCCGCCTTCGCCGCCGGACAGATTGAGGCAGGCGATATAGAGCAGGCCGCTCATCAGGGCTCCACCGGGGGGAGCAAAGGAACGCGCCATTCTGACAAGGAGCAAAGACGTGCCCCACACGCTGAACAGCGCAAAAATCTGATAGGCCCAGATACGATAAGCGCCGAACAGATGGAAGAAAGCGTAGAGAAGGAAAAGCCCGAGCGGCTTACGGTCCCAGAGCTGCACATAAGGCAGATCGCCGTGGAGCATCCGGCCACCCACGAAGAGGTAAAACTCCTCATCGATATGGATGAACGGATTACCGAAAGTCTGGAAACGGCACAGGACTGCAAACAGAAGGAGGGCGAGAGGCGCGAAGAGCGGGGAAGTGAGCGCTCGGGTATAAAATGCCACGGCAAGGAGATCCGTCATTTCGACGGGAGATACCCGCCACAATCAGGGCGGTTCTGCCATTTCAGCAATCTTATGACAAATTTAAAGAAGTGACGGGATGTAATCTTTTTTTACTGGTTGAAAAAAGGATTACATCCCCGGCGCCATCTTCTCAGATAACGCTCAGAATGTGAGTCACGAGCGCGTCAGCGTTTTCTTCCGCTGTAGCCCCGTCTGCCCTGATGTGCAGATCGGCTTTTGTCGGCGCTTCATACGGCGCACTGATGCCGGTGAAGTTCTCGATCTTGCCATCGCGCGCGGCCTTGTAGAGCCCCTTGGAATCACGCTGCTCACAGGTCGCAAGGCTGGTGTCGACGAAGACCTCGTCAAACTCCTCACCAATGATCTTGCGTGCCAGAGCGCGGTCAGCCACCAGCGGCGAGATCAGCGCCACGATCACAACCTGACCGGCCTGCGTGAGGATCTTGGCGACCTCGGCTGCACGACGGACATTCTCGTGACGATCAGCCTCGGTGAAGCCCAGATCGCTGCACAGTCCCATGCGGAGCGTGTCGCCATCCAGAACGAACGCGTCGATGCCACGTGCAAACAGCTTCTTCTCGGCCAGACGGGCGATCGTGCTCTTGCCTGCGCCGGACAGACCGGTCAGCCACACGACACGCGCCTTGTGCCCCTTGCTGCGGGCACGCTGCGCGCCGTCAACTTCGCCAGCCGACGGATGGATTGCGTGGCCGTCCTTCAGATCAGCCGGGCCAAGCAGCGGAGCGCCACCGACGATGCGCTGGTTACGGTCAACCAGAACGCCGCGTCCATCGGACGTGCCGGGCGAGAACGGGTCGAACTGGATGGCTTCACCGGCCACCAGCGTGACATGCGCAAAACCCTCGGGACCGACTTCCTGAGCTTGCTGCTCGGTCAGATCATCGAGACGCAGAACTGAGTCGATCGACGCCACTGTCACCTGATGCTCGGCAGTGGAGAGACGCAGACGGAAGCTCTCGCCAACACGCAGCGGCTCCTGACGCAACCAGAACAGATGCGCACGGATACGGGCCGTTTTCTCGGGTGCTTGATGCGGCAGGAAGAGCATGTCGCCACGGGCCGGGATCACGTCCGGCTCAAGAACCAGCGCGATGGACTCACCGGCTTCAGCTTCCTTGTTGTCAGCGGCATGCCAGCGGGCGACCTTAGCCACACGAGCCTTGCTGCCCTGCGTGCCGATTTCTACCGTATCGCCCTCACGGATGACTCCACGCTCGATACGACCGGCGACATAGCGCACGTCCTCATAGCGATAGACATCCTGCACAGGCATGCGGAACGGCAGCGCGGCGCGGGTATTGCCGCTTGGAACGGCAGCCAGCGCCTCGGTGAGGATCGGGCCGGTGTACCACGGCGAACGCTCGGACCGGCTGGCGATGTTGTCGCCGTCACGGGCAGAGGCCGGAACGAACAGGGATGGTGTCAGATCAAGCTGCGCCAGCAGGTCTGTCACGGACTTTTCGACGGCGCGGATTTTCTGCTCGTCGAAGCCCAGTAGATCGGCCTTGTTCAGCAGAACGATGATGTGCCGAATGCCGATCAGACGCAGCAGCATCGCATGACGACGGGTCTGCTCCTGCGCACCCTCGTTGGCGTCCACCACCAGCACGGCGGCTTCGGCATCAGCGGCACCGGTAATCATATTGCGCAGAAACTGACGGTGGCCCGGCGCATCGACGATCACGAACTGGCGGTTACCCAGACGGAACGGAATACGGGTGGAATCAACCGTTACACCCTGATCGCGCTCGATCTGGAGGCTATCGAGGAGGAAGCTCCACTCGACAGCCAGACCGCGCTTCTTGGAGGAGTCGATGATTTGCTGAACCTTGCCGTCCTGCAGATTGTCGGTGTCATACAGCAGACGGCCGATCAGGGTGGATTTGCCGTGGTCGACATGCCCGACGATGACGATAGGCGTTGCGGTGTCCAGCAGAGCCTCGCGGTCGGCGGGATCAAGGCGTGCGGCGGAGAGTGTGTCGCTCATGGTGTCTGTTCCCAGCTCTCAGAGATAACCGGCGACACGCAGCCGCTCGAATGCGTCTTCGGATTCATGGTCCATGGCGCGACCAGCACGCTCGGACGTCTTGGTGGTCTCAAGTTCCGCGATGACCTCGGCCACGGTGGAGGCGTTGCTCTCGACCGGGAAGGTGATGTCGGAATCGCCCAGCGAGCGGTAACGCTTGCCGTTCTTGGCGAAATACAGGTCGACCAGCGGGATGTTCTCGCGTTCGATGTAGCGCCAGATGTCGATCTCACGCCATGAGAGCAGCGGATGCACGCGGATGTGCATGCCTTCCTCGTGCGGGGTGGCATACTGATCCCAGAACTCGGGTGGCTGGTTGCGGATGTCCCACTTGTGGGAGGCACCACGCGGGCTGAACACGCGCTCCTTGGCGCGGGTGCCCTGCTCATCGCGACGGATGCCGGCGATGACGCCCTGTAGCTTGTTCTTCTCGATCATGCTGGCGAGACCCGCGGTCTTGCGGGCAGCCGACCGGGCGGCAGGCGGCAGGGTCGGGTCCATTTCCTCGACCGGCGGGCAGTAGCCCAGCAGCAGATCGAGATTCCACTTCTTGGTGTATTCGTCGCGGAACGCATACATCTCGGGGAATTTCTTCTCCGTATCGACATGCATCACCGGAAACGGCACGCGGCCCATGAACGCCTTGCGGGCGAGCCAGACCATGACGTTGGAATCCTTACCGAGCGACCACAGCATGGCCAGCGGCTTCAGCTTCCGATACGCCTCGCGGAGGATGAAGACGCTCTGCGCTTCAAGTTGGTCGAGATGATCCATGATTAAGTGGAACCTTCTTATGCTGTCAGGCCGAATACTGTCAGGTGGGGCGGTGGATGCCGCATTCGACTTTTGCCATACCAGCCCAGCGGCCGGCACGGGGATCTTCATTTTCGCCCACCGGCCGTGTGCAGGGCGCACAGCCGATTGAGGGATAACCTTTGGTGGTCAGCGGATGACGGGGCAGGCCGCGCCGTGTCATTTCGGCGTCGATCTGCTCGGCTGTCCATTCGGCTAGCGGGTTGATCTTGATGCGTCCCTCGCCATCCGGCTCGATGATTTCCATGCGTTTACGGGTCGCCGCCTGAGAACGCTTTCGCCCGGTGATCAGCGCCGGATAGGGCAGGGTGGCCGCATCTAGCGGCTCGACCTTGCGCATCTTGCAGCAGGCGTCGGGGTCGAATGCCCAGAGCTGCCCTTCGGGGTCACGATCTTCGAGAACACGGGGCGCGGGACGGACATCAATCACGTCCAGCAGGCCCAGCGTGCGTGCCAGTTCATGACGGTAGGCAATGGTCTCTGGGAAATGCATGCCCGTTTCAAGGAACAGAACGGGCAAAGCCGGATCGATTTCGGCAACAAGAGCCAGCAGCAGCGCAGACTCGGCGCCGAAGGATGACAGCACCGCAACCTGTCCGGGGAACGTTTTCACCGCAGCTTCCAGAACTCTGGTTGCATCTGTGCCAGCAGCTTTGAGCGTATCGATCTGTTGCTGGGTGAGACTCATTAACGATAACCCTGTTGGTTATACGACAAGATGTCGTGCTTTATGGGGCTCATGTAGGGGATGAACTGTATAATTTCAAGGTGCAGTCCAACATATGGATCAGATTGATTATATTTTTATTACACTATTTTTA
>NZ_JBDNXK010000032.1:0-32606 GCF_047721705.1 Acetobacter sp.
GCCTCGTGTACCCAAAACACGCGCGCTACCAGGCTGCGCCACGCCCCGAACCTGCGGCGGAACCTATGTGGCTCGGGCCAGTCTGGCAAGCCCCAATTCGTTGAATGCACGCCGTAAATTGTCTTCAGCACGAAAAAGTGCGGCAACGGCGTCTGTTTTGCTCACACCCATGGCCATAAGGACGGCTGTTTTTACATGACCTTCCGTCTGTTCCAGCGCGATTCGGGCTATTTCCGCGTCACAGCCCGTCAGACTGCACACCATGCGGACAGCCCGCTCGCGCAACTTGGCGTTGCGGCTCCGCATGTCGACCATCCGTGCCTTATAGACGCGCCCCATGCCCGTCATGAGCGACGTGGACAGTAGGTTTAGCACGATTTTCTGAGATGTGCCGGCTTTCATCCTTGTGGAGCCTGCAATCGGCTCGGCCCCTGTTTCCACGAGCACGGCATGCTCGGCAGCCAGCAGGAGCGGCGTGCCTGCTACATTGGCGATACCGATGGTGACGGCCCCAGTGGCACGGGCCGCCTCCACACAGGCAACGGTGTAAGGCGTGCGTCCACTTGCAGCGATGCCCACCAGCACATCATTGGACGTGATGTTCAGGCCTTGGACGGCGTCTTGAGCAGCCGCGACATTGTCTTCAGCATTTTCCACCGCATTCAGAAGCGCTTCTGGGCCACCTGCGATGAGCACGTGCATACGCTCGGCAGGCCAGTTGTAGGTCGGCTCCAGTTCGGCGCCATCCTGCGCAGCCAGTCGGCCTGAACTTCCTGCGCCAGCATAAATCAGCCGCCCACCGGCCCGAAGACGGGGCAGGGCATTCTCTACGGCACGCGAAAGAGCGGGCAGGGCGGCGGACACGACTGCTGCCGCAGCAAGCTGTGACTGCCAGAGGGCATTGAGCTGCGTGGCGACCGGCCAGGTATCGAATTCCTCAAAAGCCGGATCCACACCTTCTGTCGCGGGAAGGACGCCTGTCATGGCCAATCAGTTCTCGATCGGCGTTTTCTTGGCCAGTGGCGGGATGAACAGGGGGGCCGTATCCCACGGGAAAAGCACCCACGTTTCCTGCGGCACTTCCATGACGAACAGATCGGTCAACGGCTTGCCCTGCGGCTTTGCGTAAAGGCAGGTGAAAAGCGCCTTTGGCAGACGTTCACGTACCACGCGTGCTGTCACACCTGAATCCACGAGATCATCGACGACGAGGTAGCCTTCACCATCCTCAGTAGCCTGCGGGTCCTTGATGATCTGAGGCTTGCCCCGATCCTGCTCATCATAAGTGACGACCGAAATCGTTTCGATCAGGCGTACGTCCAGTTCGCGGGCGACGATGGCAGCGGGGATCAGGCCGCCGCGCGTCACGGCGATAATGCCTTTGAAGGGGCCTTTCTGCATCAGCGTTTCCGCCAGTGAACGGGCATCCCGATGCAGTTGATCCCATGTAACTGTAGCATAAGTCGTCGCCATTGCGTGCGCGCCTCCTTCTTTCATCTCGTCAGTAGTGGCGCGGTGGCCGTTAAGACGGTCCTATTGCCTTCGCAGGGAAGTCTTTGCAACGTGACACCAGCCCCCCGTGCCAACCAGCCCCGCGCCTGCTACACAGTGTTTCATGTCAAACGACGCCCTGTTTCCTTCCGATAACGTTTTGTGGCGTCAGCCGGGGCTTGTCGGTTGCCTCGCGGGACGCACACTTTCCGCTTTTTCCTCACAGGTTCTGGCAGTTGCGGTGGGCTGGCAGATCTATGCGCTGACTCACAGCGCAGCCTCTCTCGGATTCGCAGGGCTGGCCCAGTTTCTGCCCATGATGCTCCTGACACTGCCTGCCGGACATGTGGCGGATCAGTTCAATCGCCGCCGAATCGTCATGATCTGCCAGATGATCGAGACAATCGCTGCCTTCACTGCCGCCATTGCGTCGTGGCAGCACATGATTGGCCCTTTGGCGCTTTATGCTCTGGTCGCGCTCTATGGCGCCTGCCGCGCCTTTGAAATGCCAGCCCAGCAGACTTTCCTGCCAGCTATTGTGCCGACCTCGGTGTTTCCCCGCGCGGCGGCTCTGTCATCGTCACTGTTTCAGGTCGCCTGTATCGCCGGCCCTTCTCTGGGTGGCGTGCTCTACGGGTTTGGTGCGGATACCTGTTACGCCCTGTGCTCGGCCGGTTTCCTTATGGCAGCTGTTTCGACCGCAAGCATCGAACTGCGTTTTCCCACAAGGCAACGCCAGCCCATCACGCTGGAATCCGTCCTTGGGGGCATCGCGTTCCTTCGTCGGCAAAAGACCATGCTGGGCGCGATCTCGCTTGATCTGTTCGCTGTGCTGCTAGGCGGTGCGACCGCGCTGCTGCCGGTTTATGCGGACGACATTCTCCATGCGGGTCCGATCGCGTTAGGCCTCCTTCGGGCCGGGCCAGCAGTGGGCGCGATGCTGATGGCTTTTGCGATGACCCGCTGGCCAATCCGCAGAAATGCCGGACAGGCCATGTTCCTGTCCGTGGCGGTATTCGGAGTGGCGACCATCGTTTTCGGTCTGTCCCGTTCGGTCGCACTTTCTATTATCGCCCTGATGGTGCTGGGGGCTGCCGACGTCATCAGTGTGATGGTGCGTGGCTCTCTGGTGCAACTGGGAACGCCTGACGGAATGAGAGGTCGGGTCTCGGCGGTGAACATGCTGTTCATCGGCTCATCGAACCAGTTGGGCGAATTCGAAAGCGGCATGCTTGCGGCATGTGTGGGAGCAGAGAGTGCCGTGGTGATCGGGGGCGTGGGCACGCTGATCGTCACCTTGCTGTGGATGCGTCTTTTCCCGGGCCTGCGTGATCTGGATCGCCTCGATGACATCACGCCCGGTGAATGAGCCGCGCGGCGCTGTTCTGGCGGTATGCCGCTCTCAGACTGACGGGGCATTTCTGCTGGTGAAGCGTGCCAACCCGCCCGATGCGGGGCTATGGGGATTTCCCGGTGGTCGGATCGAACCGGGCGAGGAACTGTTTGAAGCGGCCACTAGAGAGCTTCAGGAGGAGACAGGCGTGTCAGCCCAAGGCGAGGCTGTGCTGACGGCTTTCGATTCCATCCACCATGACGAGGTCGGTACGCTACGCTTTCACTACGTGATTGTTGCCGTGCGTTGTGTTCTGGTGGATGCCCCGAAGCGTCCTGAGCCAATTGCCGCAGACGACGCGCTTGATGCCCGCTGGTTCAGCCTGCACGAGATCGAAGCCCTCAGAAGCACGGCGAGCAAGGGTGTAGCTGCTCTCGCCAGACTGGCTGCGGGCAGCGGATGAACCACGTGCGCTTGCACTTCCTTTCCCGCTTGTCTATCGCCCTTGCATGAGCAGCACCGAAGGGCCGGAGAGCAGGATTATTCCCGTCGATCATTCAGAACCGATGGCAACGCCCGAACCGATAATCAATGAGCCGACTGTCGCAGCAGAATTGGCTACGCGCGGTGCTGAGCCTGTAATGGATTTACAGCCGGAACGGGGATTGGGCCGTCTCCGACATGCTCTCGACGATATGCGGGAAAGCCTTCGTCTGTTCCGGCTTGGCTGGACGCTCGGCTGGCTCGACATCAAGCTGCGCTATCGTGGCTCGCTTCTGGGGCCATTCTGGGTCACAATCTCCACCGTGATCCTCGTTGCCGCGATGGGTGTCCTTTACGCCACCCTGCTGCATACGGATCTCAAATCCTATCTGCCCTTCCTGTGTTTCTCGCTCGTGCTGTGGGCTTATCTGGGCGGCATCATAACGGACGGATGCGGCACGTTCACCAGTGTGGCCAATGTGATTCACGCCGTGCGGATGCCATTCTCGATGCATGTCACCCGCGTCATGGTGCGTAATTTCCTTACTTTTCTGCACAGCGTTGGTGTGATTGTGGTGCTGTTCGTAGTGTTCGGGATCGTCCCGACATTGAACTGGTCGCTACCGACCGGCGTATTTCTGTGGATGGCTGATCTGTATGCGCTCACGCTCACGCTTGGGGTTCTCGGCGCGCGTTTTCGGGATATGCCGCCCATCGCCGCCAGCGTGTTGCAGATTCTGTTCTTCGTGACGCCCGTTCTCTGGAAGCCGGATCTCATCTATCTCGGTCGCCAGTACATGCTGCTCGACCCCTGCTATCCCCTGATCGAAATTGTCAGGGGACCGTTCATGGGCACCCCGGTGCGGCCATCGATCTGGCTGATGGCTGTGGTCTACAGTGTCTCGCTCTGGATGATCTCCTTCCTGCTCTTCTCCCGGATGCGCAGCCGTATCGCTTATTGGGTGTAACATCATGGCCGGTGTAGAAGTTACGAACCTCTCGATTTCCTTTCCGCTTTATCACGGTGATGCGCGCAGTCTGAAAAAGACGGTGAAGAGCAAGCTGGGCGGACGCTCATCGCCGGGACGCTTCGCGCGGGATGAACGCAACAGGGTGATGGTGCAGGCTCTTACCGACGTCACATTTGCGCTTCAGCCCGGCGAGCGGCTTGGTCTGGTGGGCCGCAATGGGGCAGGGAAGACGACGCTCCTTCGGGCTCTTGGCGGTATTTACGAGCCTGTCGAAGGACGGGTGAGGGTGAGCGGACGCATCGGAACGCTGCTCGACACGTCGCTTGGGATGGATAGTGAACTGACCGGGCGAGAAAATATCAGACTGCGTGGGCTGTTTTTCGGTCTGTCCGATGCCGCCATCCGGGAAATCGAGGCCGATGTGGAAGCCTTTGCGGATCTTGGCGCGTTCATGGACCTCCCGCTCAAGACCTACAGTTCCGGTATGAGCCTGCGCCTTGCTTTCGGTCTGGCGACAGCCATTCTTCCGGAAGTTCTGGTCATGGACGAGTGGTTCATGGCAGGCGACGCCGCGTTCATGCAGCGCGCCGCGAGCCGTATTGCGGGACTGGTCGAGGGCGCGGAGATTCTGGTGATTTCCAGCCACCTTCCGTCCATCATCGAAAAATGGTGCACGCGGGTGATCTGGATGGATCAGGGGCGCGTCAGAATGGACGGGACACCACAGGACGTGTTGCCCGCCTATCTGCACGCGGCGAACTAATCCTCCGTTCGCGCCGCGAGGGGGCCGAGCGCAGCCTGCACACCGAATTCTCCGGGCAGGCCGCCTTTGGGAAACAGCACGTTGACGTGCCCCATCTTGCGTCCCACACGCGCCTCGCGCTTGCCGTAAAGGTGCGGGATGAGACCATCCGCAACGACGATCTCCGGCCATAGCGCCATGTCGTTCGGCCCCACGAGGTTTTTCATCACCGCATCGGAATGACGCACCGGCTCAGGGAGAGGCAGGCCCGTCACGGCACGGATATGCATCTCGAACTGACCGCAGGCGCAGGCGTCCATCGTCCAGTGTCCGGAATTATGCGGGCGCGGGGCAATCTCGTTCACCAGCAGCTCGCCTTTGCTGCCAACAAACATCTCAACGCCAAGCAGGCCGACCAGATCGACGCCTTCGGCAATGCGTCGTGCCAGTTTATGGGCTTCCGCCATCAGTTCCGTGGAAATACGGGCGGGCGCCAGACTCAGATCGAGTATGCCCGAAACATGCCTGTTTTCCGTGACGTCGAAACAGCGCACCGTGCCCTCGACGCCCCGCGCGACCATCACGCTGACTTCCATGGCGAAGTCCACCATGCCTTCAGCAACCAGCGGCTTGGGCGACAGCTTTTCAAACGCTTCGTCCAGTTGGCTGGCGTCCCGCACGCGAAACTGGCCTTTGCCGTCATATCCCAGACGCGTGGTCTTGAGGATGAAAGGGTAGCCTAACGTTTCAGCGGCAAGATCGAGATCGCTGCGTTCCCGCACAATCTGCCATGGTGCGACAGGGACACCTATGGAGCCGAGAAAAGTTTTTTCCTGCTCCCGATCCTGACTTATCCGCAGAATGGAACCCGAGGGATGAACGGGTTTCAGTTCTGACAGCAGATCCAGTCCGGCAGCGGAGATATTCTCGAACTCAAAGGTCACCACATCGACGGCAGTCGCGAACCGCTTGAGCACTTCGGGATCGTCGAAACGCCCAATCGTGGCGCTATTGACCACCTGAACGCCCGGGTCATCCGGCTTTCCGGCCAGAATATGAGTACGGAAACCGAGCGAGGCCGCAGCCATCGCTGACATCCGCCCCAACTGACCACCACCCACAATTCCAATCACCGCATTCGGCGGCAGCGCCACACCCTTACTCTTCAGGTTCATCGCGCACCGAGGCTGTCTGTAAAGCACGCCACGTATCCAGTCTGGCTGCGAGATCGGCGTCGGTAATAGCCAGAATCGCCGCAGCCAGAAGCGCTGCGTTGATTGCCCCAGCCTTGCCGATCGCCAGCGTGCCGACTGGTATGCCGCCGGGCATCTGAACGATGGAGAGCAGGCTGTCCATGCCTTTCAGCGCCTTGGATTCAACCGGCACGCCAAGCACCGGCAGGCGGGTCCATGCCGCGCACATTCCCGGCAGGTGAGCGGCGCCGCCCGCTCCGGCGATGATAACGGAAAGGCCGCGTTCCACTGCTGTTCGGGCATAGTCCGCCAAGCGGTCAGGGGTCCGGTGAGCCGAAACGATCTTGGTTTCATATGTCACGCCGAGCGCTTCGAGCGTGGCGGTCGCGTGCTGCATGGTTTCCCAGTCGGACTGGCTTCCCATGATGACGCCAACGCGGGCACGCGTATCGTCTTCGTCCGTCACACCGCTGCGCTTGGCGAGATCGGTGTCAGGCTGATCTTCTATATTGTCCATGGTTCGTCAAATCTTGCCTGTCAGGCGATGTTGTCGGGGATAAGGCGGCTCTCTATCCACGTGATCTCATCCTTGAGGAGGAGCTTCCGCTTTTTCAGTCGCTGGAGTTGCAACTGATCCATCGGTTCCTTGGCCAGACGGTCGATGACCGTATCCAGGTCTCGGTGTTCACTCCGCAGCTCATGCAGTCTGCGAAGCATACTTTCCCGGTCACGCAGCATCGCACCTCCGGCATTCAATCCTTTTGTGCCGCCCATCATTTGGTCTCCCGTTCACATATCCGGGAGTGGCGGCAACTTGTTACGGCCACGTTAAGCCAGCAAACGATCCGACACCAGAGCCTGAGAATGGTTCTGCCGAGATAAGTCTCATTCGCGGTAGAAAATTGACCCTACAAACATGAATAAATTTTCATGATAAAATGGGGCAGGGCGGCGTTAACGTTCTTTTGTTGCAACTTCAAGACGGAGGAAGTGAAACGATGAGCATGCAATCCCGCCTCGAAAGTCTGGGCCGCCGTCATTCTGCCCTCGATGCGAAAATTCACGACGAAGGACATCGTCCGTTACCGGATCAGCGCGTTCTCATGCGTCTCAAGTTACAGAAACTCCGGCTCAAGGAAGAAATGGATCGTCTCCGAACCGTTAACTGATCACCCCATCTTATCTGCCCCATCTGCGTAAAGCGGATGGGGCAAAAGAATTTACTCGCCGCCGTTACCCATTTCCAGCGGCTGAGGGATTTCCTGACCTTCACGGGTCAGACGATCATTGGCAGCAGAAACCGCCGCATTCAGATCCATCTGGCTGCACAGACCAAGCGTGACAGGGTCACGTGGCTTGATGTTCTGACTGTTCCAGTGCTGCCGGTCGCGCACCTTCGCAATCGTGTCTTTTGTCGTGCCGAGCAGTTTGACGATCTGCTGGTCCTGCAGATGCGGAAAATTGCGCAGAAGGAAAGCAATTCCATCCGGACGGTCGTTACGACGCGCAACAGGTGTGTAACGTGCGCCCTTGGCACGACGCTTCACCGGATTGGATGACGTGAGAAGCTTCAGATTCGCGTTCGGATCTTTTTCGCAGCGCGCAATTTCTTCTGCGGACACCTGATGGTTCATGACGGGATCGTAGCCGACAATGCCATGTGCGACTTCGCCGTCTGCGATTGCCTGAACCTCAAGAGGATGCATGCCGCAGAAAGTCGCAATCTGATTGAAAGTCAGGCCCGTTTTCTCGATCAGCCAGACGGCTGTCGCCTTGGGCATCAGGGGAAGAGCAGTCATTGATTGATCCTGTATGCTGCGTGTTCTTTGGCGCTCACGCAGGCACCGGGATCGGTTTTCGTGGGGCTGGCTTGCCAGACCCAGCGTGCCTGCCGGCGCGCTCTAGTCACACGGTAATGACGGCCAAGCGGCTCACGGTCAAGCCAAAAACTGCTGACTTTCTTGGCCTGCTCATGAAAAAACCCTGCCGCGGCAGACGGCAGGGTTTTCAGAACTTTTGAATGGAAACCGGATTTCCAGTTCAAAAAATTTATTTGTTGCGCGTGCCGATACCGGAAAAGCGCTTGTTGAACTTCGCCACCTGACCGCCACTGTCGATCATGCGTTGCACACCGGTCCATGCCGGATGCGATTTCGGGTCGATATCGAGACGTAGCGTGTCGCCAGCCGAACCCATGCAGGAATGCGTGGTGTACTCGGTACCGTCGGTCATGATGACCGTGATCTCGTGATAGTCGGGGTGAATGTTCTTTTTCATCTCTGAGCTTTCTACGGAAAACATCCCGATGCCGACCGGGACAAGTCGCGCGTATATAGGCGGATCATTGGCGACAGGCAACGGTGAAGCGGCACAAACTGCTGTTTTTCGTTAATGACGGCAAAGATGTGGCACTTATGAAGGCCAACAACGTAAAAGAAACGGAAAAAGCGCAACCTTTCTGCCTATTTGTTGCCATCACATTAATCTATTGTTGTGAAGCGGTAAGGAAAACCGATAAAGAAACGCCATATCTATTTTTCAGAGGATCCCATGGCAGATAAAAAACTGGCTGTTCACACCCCGGGCTGGGTCAATGACTTCAAGGCCTTCATTATGCGGGGCAACGTCGTCGACATGGCGGTCGGTGTCATTATCGGTGCGTCATTCACCGCTATCGTCAACAGCCTGGTGAAGGACGTTTTCAATCCCGTTCTTGGTCTTGCAACCGGCGGCATCGACTTCAGCAATCTCTTCGTCACCCTGAAGGGACCGGTAGAGCCTACGCTGGATGCTGCTCAGAAAGCTGGCGCTGTCACGATCAACTATGGCGTATTCCTGAATGCCGTCATCCAGTTCCTGATCGTCGCGATTGTCATCTTCTGGATGGTGCGTCTGCTGTCCAAGCTGCACACCGCGCAGGCCGAAGCTCCTGCAGCACCTCCGCCGCCGACGAAAAGCGAGCTGCTGCTTCAGGACATTCGCGACGCGATCGTTCATCAGCAGACACACGGCTAAACCCGTATTGTTTGTCGGAAAAAGGAGAGCTTTTGCTCTCCTTTTTTTGTGCTTCGCGCACATGAAGGACCGGTTCAGGGAAGATAGGGAATTGACCCGCGATCAGGCGGCGGTCTGTGTGTCTCGTGGGAGCCATCGTTCCAGTGGCGCTTGCGGTAGTCCACTTCACCATGACGATCATGCTCACAGGCCGCCAATGTCAGCAGCGCAGTGACAACGGTAAATGTTTTCAGCGAAGGGATCATTACTCTCTCCTTATGAGAGAAGCCGGGTTAAGTGATCTGTCTCCATGCAGAAAACGGCGCTCCAGACCTAAAGTTTGAAGCGCCTCAGCTAACGGTTGCTTCATATTCGTCACACTGACGCCGACCAGACCGTTATGCCGGTATCAGATAAAGAACGAGCGGCACGATAATCGCCGTGACCAGACCGTTCAGACCGATCCCCAGAGCAGCAAAAGCAGCGCCAACAGGATCGCGCTGTGCCACCTGTGCCGCAGCGATGCCGCTTCCAGCGATACCTGCCGCCAGTCCATGCGCTCTCCAGTCGGTCACCCCCAGACGTCGCAGTGTCGCTTCCCCGATCATTGCGGCAATGATGCCACCCAGAATGGCGAAGGCTGCCGTCAGCGCCGGAATGCCACCAATCTGCTTCGTGATATCGATGGCGATGGGGGTTGTGACGGCCTTTGGCGCCATCGACAGCGCGACTTCGTGTGAGCCGCCAAACAACATGACAAGCAGAATACCGCTCACCACTGACGTCAGTGACCCGGCCAGTAGCGCCAGCGTCATGCTCGGGAGGCTGCGCGTGACCAGACGGATCGAATCCGCGAGGGGAATAGCGAGGGCGACAGTTGCCGGTCCGAGAAGAAAGGAGATGATCTTCACCGACGTGAAATAAGTCGCATAGGGCGTCTCCGTCAGCACCAGCAGGCAGGCCACGACCGCGATGCTGAATAGCACAGGATTGGCCCACGGCGCACGGCCAAGACGGATCTGGATCCGCATCCCAGCGACAAAGGCAGCAATGGTCACGCTGAGCCAGAACAGCATTTCCATGTTCGGCGCAGGCACGAAGCGGGCATAGATATGGTGCAGGGAATGAGCAATGTCGTTCATTGTCAGAGCACCTGTCCGCCAGTGTCAGGGATACGCTCGGGAGCAGGTCTATCGCCAGACGCCTTGTGCATGATGATGCCGGTGACCATGAGTCCGAGAAGGGTCGATCCAAACAATGCGACCGCAATAGGCAACGCATTGGCGGTCAGGAGGGGCATTTCCGTCATAAGCCCAACCCCGGCGGGCACGAAGAGCAAGCCTAGACACGCGATCAGCGAACGGGACAGCGTGGAGAGTTCCGGAGAGTCGAACCCGGCATGTGGATTTTCGCCTTCGGGCACACGCCTGCGTTTGAAAATCAGGACGGCCGCAAGAAGGAACATGCCAATCACGGGGCCGGGAACGGGCAGGCTCAGCATCTTCTGGATTGCGGAGCCAATGAGCTGGAAGAGGAGAAGGGCTAGGAAAGCTGCTGGCATCGGTTTTTCTTCTTTTTGTTATCGAAAACCTGGAAACAGCTTACATGTTGCCAACTTATCGCAAGCAGGCAAACCACAATCGCGCGTATTGAAGGAACAGGATTGATTTATTCCGACTTGTCGGAACCGAATACATCGTGAAGCGATGTCGTGAACTGGCCCGGCTCCAGCGGCTTCGGCTGTGTCGGTGCAGGCGCCCATGCGCTCATGACCGCAAGATGCAGCGGCAACCTCAAAACGCCATCTTCATCCGCGCAGTGTGTGGAAAGCATCTCCAGGGCAGCGGGAAACAGAAGGGGGGAGGGCGTGCGTCGATCCCGAAGCGCTACTGCATTGTTTTCGCCCGCCGCTTTCAGATCCCGAAGAAGGCCAAGTCCGGATCGATAACGGATATCCATCACCTCGGCATCAATCACGGGCAACGCAAAGCCAGCCCGTTGCAGCAGCGCGGCGCAGTCCCTCAACGTCGGGAAAGGCGAGATGCGTGGTGAAACGCCACCACTGACAGCCAGTTCTGCTTCTTCGAAACTGGCACGTAGGGGTGCAAGGGTAGGAAGAACCGGCATGCTGGCCAGCAACAGGCCATCTGGCTTCAGAATGCGCCGGATCTGCACCAATGTGCCGGGAAGATCATTCACCCAATGCAGGGAAAGATTGGCGACCACCAGATCGAAACTGGCGTCGGCAAAGGGAAGCATTTCATCGTCAGCACAAACTGCCAACGCGTCGCTTTCGCGGCGTATGAGCGAAGTCATGCGGAAGGAAAGATCGCAACAGACCGTTTCGATATCGCGTATTTTCAACCCGGAGAGTGTTGCGCCGCGGCCACCGATATCGAGAGCTAAAGAGAAACTGCGCCGCAGATCGTCCAGTCGTTCAAGCAGCCTGTCCGCGGCCTCTTCCAGCACGCCTGAAACGAGAGACAGCGTGCTGGCGGCCCGATCGCGGTGCAGACGAACGGCATGGCGGTCGAAGATGGCGTGCTGGCTTTCCATGCATTCACCATGTGCGCTCATCTGCTGATTGTGCCAAGAGTATTCAGGATAACGATTGGTGGCGAGCGCAGGAAAACACGGTGCAGGCACATCGAAGCTTTCGGCATGGACGAGTAGGGCGATTGCTGGGACAGGCAGGGCGTTTTGCTCTGGATCTGGTCCTGCCACCGTCCTGCGCGGTGTGTGGCACGGAAGTAGACCAGCCACGCTCCCTCTGCCCGGACTGTTTTGTGCGGATGCATGCGATTGGCGCTCCTCGCTGCGATCAGTGTGGCGTCCCGCTGCCCTCCGCAGCGCATCTGGGGAAAGACGCCCGCTGTGTATCCTGCGAGCTCCATCCTCCTGCATGGAAAAAGGGGCGCGCTGCCTATGTCTATGACGATGGTTCCCGCGACCTGATCCTGTCGTTGAAATATGCGGATCGTACTCAGAACGCAGCAGTTCTGGCCCGACAGATGGTGAGGGCGGGGGACGATATTCTCGCAAATGCTGACTGGCTGATTCCGGTGCCTGTCCATTGGCGGCGTCTACTGGAACGAAAATACAATCAGGCAGCTTTGCTGGCACGCGCCGTCAGTCGGTTGTGTCATGTGCCTGTGCTGGTCGATGCGCTTCAAAGACCACACGCCACCAGCCGTCTTGCTGGGTTTTCCGCCGTTGAGCGCGCGCGGGAAATAGAAGATGCGATCCGCGTCAGACAGAATCGGGCAGGGAGGATCAAGGGCAGCCGCGTCATTCTGGTGGACGATATTCTCACCACGGGAGCGACTGCTACCGCCTGCACAAAAGCCCTGCTGGCTGTGGGAGCGTCTTCCGTTTCCCTTCTCGCCGCAGCACGGACGGCTCCCGATACAAATGAAGATATCAGCCGGCCCGAGATGGAAAACTGTTGAATTGCGAAAACAGCACGGTTACGGCCTGTCCATCGCTCTTCCATAGGTTATTCAGAAGGACAGGCTATAATACGGGCGTTCTCAGTCATCCACGGCTGTAAACGTACCGTTTCGCTTCAAGGAACACGATGCCGAAAATTGAAATCTACACCCAGCCGGGTTGCCCCTATTGCATTAGAGCGGTTGCTCTTCTGAAAAAGAAGGACGTGCCGTTTACGGAAATCAACGCTCCCCACGGAACTCCGGAACGCGCCGAAGCCAGAGAGCGTTCGGGAGGCAGGACCACTGTTCCGCAGATTTTCATCGACAATAAAGGTATTGGCGGCTGCGACGATCTGTTCGCGCTTGAACGGAGCGGCAAGCTGGACCCCATGCTTCAGGCTGGCTGATCACTGCCATGATGCACTACAAGCTGCGATGCCCCGACGAGCATGAATTTGAAGGCTGGTTCAAGAACTCTTCCGCGTTCGAGGACCAGGCTGCGCGCGGCCTGATTTCCTGTCCTTTTTGTGGCAGCACGGCGATACAGCGCGCTCTGATGGCGCCTGCTGTCCGCTCTTCACGGCAGAAGAAGGCAGCCGAGACGCCAGCGTCTGCCGAATCGGACATGGCGGTTACGAAGCAGGTTGCCATTCCCGACGCTCTGGTATCTGCCCTGCAGAAGATCTGGACCGAGGTGGAAAGCAAGTGCGAAAACGTAGGCGACCGGTTCGCCGAAGAAGCATTGCGCATCCATCATGGCGAGGCCGAAGAGCGTGGAATTTATGGCAGCATGACAGATGACCAGCATGAACGTCTTGAGGAAGAAGGCGTTTCCGTGCAACGGCTTCCGTGGGTAAAGCGCGCTGACGGATAAGTCTGGTTCGATGGACGCGACCCGGCCGGAAGGAAGAAGGACAGGATGACCGAATTGCCCTCAGCACAATTCTTTCGGCGCATTGCAGTAATGTCAGGCTTCCTCGCAACAGCTCTGAAACGGAGCGCATTTACGTGGGTTATTGCTGCTGGCCTGCTTTCGACTGTCGCTGGCGCCCGGGCTGATGAAGGCAAAGACATCGCCCTTCCGTCTCAGGCCCCTGTTTACGGTCTGTGGCTCAGCGAAAAGCATGACGGTGTGTTCCGCATCGAGCCGTGCGGAAAGACAATCTGCGGCACGTTGATCGGTCTTTCCTATGGCCCGAACGAACCCATGCCTCATGCCAAGGACGGTCGTCCCGAGTGTAATCTGGTCATGCTGACCGACTTCCGTCCCATGGAAGACGAACCGGGACGCTGGAGCGGTAAAATTCTCGATCCGGACGCGGGCAATCTTTATCACGCTCAGATATGGTCACCGCAGCCGGGCGTTCTGAAGCTTCGCGGTTACATTCTGGTGCCAGTTTTTGGTGAGACCCAAACTTGGACCCGCTATACGGGCAAGATCGGCCCCGAGTGCAGGATGCCGCCCAATCCATGAGTCTTGTTGCTGCCAGCCTGACACACGTGTTCGCCACAGCTTCCATCGAAGCTGTGGGCGTGGCCGTCTGCTGTGCGCGCTGATCTGATCATGAGCAATGCCAGCACCATGAAAGCAGTCATTGCGCGTTGGCTTGTTGTTCTGTTCACGCTGTTCGGCTTTCTCGGGCTGCTGGGACTGCAAACGCTGTCCGCCCCGCAGGAAACGCCGCGCGCCGCCATTCTGCGCCTGACGGGCATAGACATTCAGCCGTCAAACTCCGTGCAGGCTGTAGCCTCTCATACGGAAATGCCGTCCATGCAGATGGATGGCATGGAGATGACTGCGCATCAGCACGGTCATATGGTGCGGCAGATAGCCAACACGGGTAAAGCGCCCCTCCATCAGTCGCCGCATCAGCACGGCGCCGACTGTCCGCTCTGTCCTCTGCTGATCGTCTTTGGTGTTCTTCTGGCAACGGCGGTCTTTTTGCCAGCCGTGAGCAGCATGACGCTGATCATGCGCCGTTTCGCGGTCCAGCCGCGCGCGCCTCCCGCCGTCATGCTGGCCATTCCGCCAGCCACAGGCCCACCTTTCCTGATCTGAACCCACTTTCACCGTTGCAGCCTGTAGCCTGCCGACCGGATGCTTTCACGCGTCTTCTGGCAGTGATCGCTGTAACTGACAGTCGTTCAGTTTCGGGACAATTTTCATGTCAGCGTCCACCCGAAGGCACATTCTCCTGTGCTCTGTCTTCAGTTTTGGCTTTGCTTTCTGTGCAGCGACTTCCGCAAGGGCTGCTACTTTCAATCTGGGTCAAAAGACTTCGCCTGTGTCGCACAGCACAGACATCACAAAAATACCTGCTGAAAATCAGCCTGCGGCCAAAAGCGTCGTATCGAAACAGGCTGATGAAACCATCATCGTCAATGCTCTTCGCCTTCATGATAATCATAGCGCGGACACATCTTCGCTCTTTCGACACAGTCTGGGTTTCAGCGCCTATTCCGCGGGCGGCGTCTCCGCGTTGCCAGTGCTGAACGGTATGGCGGATGACCGTGTTGCAACCATCGTCGACGGAATGCGCATCGCATCGGCGTGCCCCAATCATATGAATCCGGCGCTATCTTATGTTGATCCGGATTCCGTATCGAAAGCGGAAGCCATTGCCGGCATTACGCCCGTGAGCATTGGCGGCGACAGCACGGGCGGCAGCATCGTCGTCGAACGCCGCGATCCGTTGTTTGCGGAACATGGCAAGCTGCTCGTCACGGGCCACGTACGGGGGGATTATCGGAGCAATGGTGGCGGTTCCGGCGCTTCGGGCACGATTACCGTTGCCAACGACACATGGAGCCTGCGCTACACCGGCTCCTATGCCCATGCGAGCAACTACCGAACAGGTGGCAATGGAAAACAGGTGCGTTCCACCAGTTATCTGACATTCAATCACGCCGTCACGGCCGGTTTTCACAAAGATAACCATCTGGCGGCGATCACATTCGGTCAGCAGGATATCCCCTACGAAGGGTTTCCCAACCAGTATATGGACATGACCAACAACCGTTCGACTTACGTGAACGGAAAATACAAGGGCGATTTCGACTGGGGCGTTCTGGAAGCACGAGCTTACTGGCAGCGCGTCGATCATGTGATGAACATGATGAACGACAAGGGCGGTCACAGCCCAACTACCGGTATGCCTATGAACACGGACTCCCGTTCAGTCGGTTACAGCCTGAAAGCCACGGTGCGTCTGGCTCCCGCTCATACGCTGACTCTCGGAAGTGAGTTTGACCATAACGGGCTCAATGACTGGTGGCCGCCACTTCTGAACAGCATGATGATGGGACCAAATACATTCCATAATATCAATAACGGTCATCGCGACCGCCTTGGCCACTATGCGGAGTGGAACGCCCAGTGGCTTCCCCGTGTCTCCACGCTGCTCGGTTTCCGTAGCGATCTGGTGATGATGAACACGGGACAGGTGTCGCCCTATTCGTGGAGCGGCATGATGTCGATGGCCGACGCCATGGCCGCGCGGCAATTCAATGCCGCGTCACGGGGCCGAACCGACACGAATTTCGACGTGACGGCGCTGGTCCGCTGGCATCCGCTCGACAGTCTGATGATCGAAGGGGGATACGCCCGCAAGACACGCTCTCCCAATCTCTATGAGCGCTATGCGTGGGGCATGGGCGCCATGACCACCAGCATGATCGGCTGGTTCGGCGATGGAAACGGCTATGTCGGCAATCTCAATCTGTCGCCGGAAGTCGCCAATACGGCAAGCTTCACTGTGACTTGGCATGACCCGGAAGATAGTCGCTGGGAAGTAAAGATGCAGCCTTATTATACCTATACGCATAACTATATTAACGTCATGCGGATCGGTTCTTTTTCCACCGGCCTTTCCAAACTCCAGTTCGTCAATCACAACGCACAGAGTTACGGCATCAATTCCTCAGCGCGCGCGCGTCTATGGAAAACCGACGCTTATGGAACCGGTGAAATCCGCGCCACACTCAACTGGGTGCGCGGACAGGATTTGCAGAACCATTCCAGCCTTTATCACCAGATGCCGACGAACGGCACGATCGGGCTTTATGAGACCTATGAAAACTGGACCGGCCGGATAGAGACCACGCTTGTCAAAAGCAAGAGCACGGTCGACTGGGTCCGCAACGAGCCACGCACACCCGGTTACGCCCTGTTGGGGATTGGCGGCAGCTATCGGTGGAAAAATTTCCTGCTGGACGCCAGCATCGAGAACATCTGCAACCAGAAATACTATCTGCCATTGGGCGGCCTTTCGCTCGGCGACTACAAAGCGACTGGTATCCGTGGCCCATTGCCCGGCATGGGACGGTCTTTCAATGTCAGTCTGACTGCCTCTTTCTGAGAAGTAGCAACAAAGGCGTGCTTCACGGCACGCCTGCTTGGCCTGTCAAATCGTGTAACCGAGGTGGCGCAGCACAGCGGTCGTGCCGCAATACAGCAGGAACGTCAGAAGGCAGCCCCCCAGAAGGGCGGCATAAAACGGCGTGCCATGCTTCATCAGCCACGGAATGAAGAGAAACATCGGCAGCGAGGGCAAGACATACCAAAACGTGGCCGACACATGCGTCTGCATGCGTGCTGGGTCATGCGTTTCCTGCCAGAGCCAAGTCATGCCGAAAATCGAGACAAGGGGAAGCGACGCTATCAGCGCGCCCGCCGCCGGAAAGCGTTTCGCTACTGAAGAGGCGAGCGCAATCATCAGTCCGGATACGACGACCTTGACGAGAAAAAACATGGTTCCTGATCCATTGATATGCAGGGTTGCGCTATTGTCGGCCTGACCTGCGCGAAATCAATGCATGCGGGATCATGATGCGGCACACAACAAGAGTGTTTCATATCTTTTCGGGAGACGCACATGTTTGCGATGCAATTGCACCAACCTCGGACGCCTCTCGAATGGGTCGAACTGCCAGACCCGCACCCCGGTCCGGGGCAGATCCGCGTCAAGGTAGGGGCCTGCGGCGTGTGCCGGACTGATCTTCACGTCGTGGACGGCGATCTCACGCATCCCGCGCTGCCCATCATTCCGGGGCATGAAATTATCGGTCGCATTGACGAAATCGGTCCGGGAGTAACCGATCTCAGCATCGGCCAACGGGTGGGTATTCCTTGGCTCGGCCATACCTGTGGTCACTGTCTTTACTGCGATGAAGGCAAGGAAAACCTCTGCGATCATCCGCTTTTCACGGGCTACACCCGCAATGGTGGCTACGCGACGATGACGGTCGCGGATGCCCGTTATGCTTTTCCGATGGGCGAAGAGGGAGACGATGTGTCGCTGGCGCCGCTCCTGTGCGCCGGCCTGATTGGCTGGCGGTCGCTTTCTCATGCCGGAAATGGCAAGAAAATCGGTCTCTACGGATTTGGCGCAGCCGCTCACATCATCGCTCAGGTGCTGCGGTGGCAGGGCAGGGAAGTCTATGCTTTCACCCGACCCGGCGACGCCAAGACACAGGCGTTTGCAAAGTCTCTTGGCGCTGTATGGGCTGGCGGTTCAGACGAGATGCCGCCTGAACTTCTTGACGCCGCCATTATCTTCGCACCGGTCGGCGCTCTCGTACCTGCCGCCCTGAAAGTGGTGCGCAAAGGGTGCCGTGTCGTCTGCGCCGGAATTCACATGAGCGAAATTCCGGCATTTTCCTACGATATTCTGTGGGAAGAACGGGAGATCGTTTCTATCGCCAACCTCACCAGACAGGATGGTCTCGACTTCCTTTCACTCGCCCCAAAAATCGGGATCAAGACAACCGTCACGCCTTATCCGTTACAGAAGGCCAATCAGGCCCTCGACGATCTGCGCCACGGCCGTTTTGATGGTGCGGCTGTCCTCATTCCGTAAACAACCGAAGGTGGGGTGGGGTCAGGCCATCACTGCCTTCAGTGACTTGACCAACGCTGCTGAAGAATAAGGCTTCTGCACGATCGGCACAGTGCTGAACTCGGGCGGGATCATTGATGGACTTGTGTAACCCGTCGTGAAAATGAACGGAATCTGGCGCTCAGAGAGGAGGGTGGCCAGTTCCATGGCATTTTCATCGCCGAGATTGATGTCGAGGATCGCAGCGCTGACCGAGCAGTCGTCAATCATACCGCGCGCCTCATCGACAGAAGCTGCTGTATGCACACCGCCGACGCCTTCATTCATCAACGTATCCTCAGCTTCCATCGCAATCAGGATCTGATCTTCAACGATCAGGATCTGCGCTTCCGGTAGCAGAAGGTCGGTTGCCGCTGCATCAGCATCAAGATTCACACTAGGGCAGGGAGGCGCTTCCCACTGCACATTTTCATAGTCGGAAATTTTCTTGATGTAACGACCGGGAAGCGCGAGATCGATTTCCAGCCCCTCGCGCTTGAATTTTCTCTGTGAGGCGCCACCCAGTTCATGCTTCAGCGCACGGTCCAGCAATACAGTGCCGAAACCGCATCGCACAGGTTCATGCGCTGGTGGACCGCCGCTTTCCTTCCATTTGAGATTCCACACCTGCTCCTCAGGATCGAAATGCCAGCGAATATCGAGATGCCCTTTGTCGCAGGACAGGGCGCCATATTTGGCGGCATTCGTCGCCAGCTCATGGAACAGAAGCGTCATCACGGACAGCGCTTTTCCGGACAGCCACAGGTCCGGGCCGGTCGTGGTGACTGAATGGGAATGGGTCGCGTAAGGCGCCAGTTCAGCCTGCAACAGGGAAGAAAGGCGTCCACCAGCATTCACGCCGACGATCTGGTCATGTGCGATAGCCAGAGCGCCAATCCGGTCTTTCAGGCGACGCAGGCACTCCTGCTGTGCGCTTTCATCGGCAATGGTGCGGGTGACGACCGACTGCACCACCGAGAGAATATTTTTCACCCGGTGCGTCAGTTCTTCATTCAGCAGGCGCTGACGCACCTCTGCCTCGGCCTTCTGCTCAAGCTGAAGCTGCCGATACATGCCAGTTGCTTCGATCAGCGCTGCCTTGAGGCTTTCTGCGGCTTCCTCATCACCAATTGTCCAGGCAAGAGAGCAATTATGCATCTCTTCTTTCCTGAAGATGTTCTGCCGCGCCGGAGTGCGGGAAGCCCTGCCATTTTCCGGAGCATAATTGATGATTCGGACAGTTTCCTTGCGGAAGAAATAAAGATAATCGCCCGGCTGTGGTGTCAGGGGAATGACGATCATTCCAGCAATTCCTGCCAGATAAGGCATCAGTTCCGGTGCGTCCTTCTGGAGACACACCGTCTTCCAGATATGGGCAATCCCCCCTGTCGAAGCCCGGGACCATTCCACCAGTTTAGCGACAGCCTCGTCATTGCCGGGTTGCAAGCCGTAGCCGGCGTAAACACCTTCCAGCCACACTGCGACACCGTCGCAGGGGACAAGCGACGCCAGACTGTCCACATGCCCGCGCACATAATCCGGCACATCCGCAAAGGACGTGTTTTTCTGGACAAAGCTTTCAATCAACGCGTTGCTGCGCTGACTGGTCTGGAGGCGGTTGAGGCGCACGATTGCAGTAATCTGCAACGCCACATATTCGCCCAGCATCTTGGCGACAGCCCGCTCGTCCATAGTGATGTTTTTGGGCGAATGATGGCGGCACACCAACATGCCCCACAGAGTGTCATCCACCACAAGGGCCAGCAGCATCGTCCCGCGAACACCGCAGCGCTGAAGATAGTTCCGTGTCTCCGGCGATACCGCCTTGAGCATCACGCGGGATGTATCAAGTTCAGGCAGGTCCTTGTCGGACAAGAGTGGCACTGGTGTCGCATCGACATCTTCGATGAGACGGATCAGCGACTGACGATAGGCGTCGCGTGCCTTCTGGGTCAGATCCTCTTCAGACATGAATTGCCCTGCGAGGCTGTCGACCTCAGGATGACAGCTATCCGCCAGAACTTCGGCCAGCCCGTCATGCGCAAAACGATAAAGCATGACGTGATCGTAGCCGGTCATAAAACGCAGTTGCGTAACAGCTTCCGTCACCAGCAACTGGAGGTCTGTCTTTTCCCGCAGACGATCGATCGCGCTCCGTAAAAGACAGATCAGACCGCCATTGACGCCTTTCTGTGCCGACCGGACACATTCCACGATAATCTCGTCACCACATGTGTGGACAGCAAGATCAAACACATCCCGGTGTTCCCCAAGGGGAAGAGCGAAGACAAGGGAAGGGCGACCAGTCGCGATACTTTCCGTGACGGCGCGAAAAATAGCGAGCGCGGCGTCAGCTCCCAACGCAACTTCCAGCGACATGCCACGTTTAAGAGCATGAAGCGCAAGGAGGCCCGCAGCATTCCAGGAAATGCGCTGCAGACGATGCGTTCCGGCATTGAAAGCAAGAAGACAGCCCTGAGGACGCACAGAGTTATGAGTGGACACCCACGCTCTGTTCTCCTCATAAGAAAGGTCGGTATCGACACTTTCCCTGTACCACTGTGCGGCGGCGTTACCCGTCTCAGAATCCATTGGTCACGTCCGGTTCAATCCGCGTCAGGCACACTGATTATACATCAGAACATAGAAAACAGAAGAAAAACAAATATCTAATGTCAGTCTGATGGCGGATACAATGCGTCCGACATCACTGCGCTACCAGTGGAAAGTCAGACATAATCTTCACGTTTGCTATAGTGGCGCCCAAACCCTTTGCCAAATTTTATCAGCAATGCGTTTTATTAGACGAACTCCTTATTTATTATACATAAGCAAGAGCAATGATGCCTGCGATGAGCAGAACTGCAAATGCGCCACACACCAACGGCAACCGTTTTTCGATGAATGTCTCGATCGGAGCGCCAAAACGCTTGAGCAATCCGGCGACAAGAAAAAAGCGGACGCCTCTTGTAACGAGACTGGCCAGCACAAAAGGAACAAGCGCAAAATGCGCTGCTCCACTTGCGATCGTCACGAACTTGTAGGGGACAGGGGTCAACCCCTTGATGAGAACGATCCACACACCCCACTGACGAAACTTTTCCTGCAGGGAGAGAAGGGTCGCGTCAGCATGATAGAAATGCACGATCGGTTTGGCGACCAGATCGAGTAGTACCGCGCCAATATACCATCCGAGAATGCCGCCTGCGACGCTTCCCAGCGTCGCAATAACCGCATAACGCCAGGCATTGGCTCTGTTGGCCAGCACCATTGGAATCAGCAGGACTTCGGGCGGCAGAGGGAAGAAACTGGCTTCGGAAAAAGCAAGTGCGCCAAGCCAGAAAGGCGCGGAGGGACCAGCGGCATGCGCACGAACACGCGCATAAAGACGGTCGAGCATTGCCTTCTGATCCTTATTCAATTCACCCGGAGGCTGTTCCCCGCGCACAAATACACGCCACTAACATACTGGCAAGACTTTCATTTGGCATATCCTGCGTGAAGACGTTCCAAAGCCAAAGAGGCGAGGGGTTTCTCTGCTACTCGAGCTCACATCCGGGACAAGGGGAGGCCTTCTTGCAGCGCAATAAGAAGGATTTGAGGCTTCCTCTCGGCAGGGAAGGCTAAAAACTCGTCTTGGAGGCACAGAAATGCTTGCTCAGCCCATTAAGGCGATCTCTTTCTATCAAATTACCTCTAAAATGGAGCTAGATGGGCCTGTCGTGAGGACGAAACATCGATGGATGATTATCGCCCATGTGACACAATCTCACACCTAAAAGACGCATAAGATATATTATGCCAACTAAATATGCAGCAAAGCATGATGACAAACCATGGCTGCGTCATTTCCGGGCTTGCGTGCAGTAAGAGTGTTTTCAATGGTTTTAGTCCAAACTTCTGTTTGGCAATCGGGTTATAACCGCTTCGATACCATTCATTCGCACCTGAAAGAGATACACAGGAATGATCGTCAACAAACGGATCGGACTTCTGGTTCTGTTGCGTGAAAGCGTCAGTACACTCTTGCTTCTGGCCGCTTGGGACTTCGTCGTTGTCATCCTCTACCAGCTTTTCCACCAGGAATGGATGGAAATCCCCAACCTGCCGCTGACCCTCATCGGTTCTGCTCTCGCCCTGTTCATGAGTGTGCGTAACAACACAGCCTATGCCCGCTGGTGGGAAGGTCGGACGTTATGGGGCGCTGTCACCAACGATTCACGCTCATTTGGGCGTCAGGTCTGCACCATTCTGGGTGGCAGAAAGGATCTTGTCCGTGCCATGGCGGCTTACCCCCACGCGCTTCGGCTGGCGCTTGGAGAAATCGACGCTTCTGCCGATGTAAAACGCCTGCTTTCGCCGCAGATGGCCGCCAATATTGAGGGTTGGACCAATCAGCCAAATGGCATTCTTCTGCAACTAGGCAAGGGCGTGACGGAAGAAGCCATCAAACTCGGGATCGACGGTGCTCTGCATGGGCAGATCGATCGTATGCTCTCCGATCTGGCCAACGCTCAGGGTGGCCTCGAACGTATCCGGAAAACACCTCTCCCCATCCAGTATTCCGGCTTGCCCCGCTTTCTCGCCAATGTCTTCTGCATCGTGCTGCCGCTTTCCGCCGTACAGACGCTGGGCTGGCTGACACCGCTTGGCTCTTCCCTTGTGGGTCTGCTGTTCATTGTGCTCGACAAGACTGGCGCCGACCTGCAGGAGCCCTTCACCAACTCGCCCCATGCCCTTCCCATGGAAGCCATGGCGCGAACAATCGAGACGGATCTTTTGCAGTCTATAGGCGAGATCCCTTTCCCGCCCGTGCAGCCCAAAAACGGCGTGTTGCCCTGATAGAGAGGGTGGTTTCTTGCGATCACAAGAAAGTTAGAAGCCACCCTTAACCATTGACCGTCATTACCTTTTTGTCACACTTTGAGCGTAAGAAAACATTGCTGGACTATTTTGCGGCTTGATCGGTCGCGACGGCATTGTTTCGGCTGTGGATACAAAAAGGACTGAAATGATCGTGATTCAGCCGGCCTCCAATCGTTGCCCGCGTGCGTGCCGAATGAGTCACCTTCCATCCGCGCCCGAAAAATTCTCGAAACACGGTCGTCTGTCATCCTTTGCCTTCATCGGCCTGCTGGCGGGCGTTTCCCTGTTGGCCATGGCCAGTCCGGCCCACGCCGACGAATACACTGACCTGCTCGATATTCTCCATGTCAAAGGCAGCCTTACGACAGGAGAATATGGGGCGCTGCTAAGCAAGCATCGTCAGCGCCTCAGAGCCGAGGCTCAGACTGCTTCCGCATCGACGGATCGTCCGTTGCGTGCCTCTACCCGCACCGCCTCAGGTGTGCGTGGACACACCGTCTCCACGGTTGCGAGAGGCTCTCATGGTGGATATGCAAATCCGGATGTAACACCGGTTTTCCTTGATGCGCAGGACGCGGCAGATAACGCCGCCGCCAGCGCACGTTCCGCCCATGATTCCATGCTGGCCGCGCAGGCCGCGATGCGGGATCCAACCATTGTCCGGACCGATAAATACGTCCCCGGCAAAGGTGTGACCTTCCACGCGGGTGAGATTTCCATCAATCTCTCCGGCTTCGTGAACGGCTTCTATACCTACGATAATGCTTATGGGCGCTATGTGGGCGGCGGCACATCTGCTGGCGCTGGTGGAAGCCGCTTCGACGCATCCGCTGTGCGTAACGGCTATCTCCCAGCCGCGCTGATCACGAAAATCTCGACCACGCAGAACGGCATCGACATGCAGGCGGTGTTCGGCATGTATCCGGGCATGAACAACAACAAGCCCGGGGCACTCAACGCCAACTCGGGCGGCAGCGCTGTCGGACTTGGAACGCCCGGTATCGATTTTCGTCAGGTCTACATGACCTTCGGAAACAAGAATATCGGCACGTTCAAGGTCGGTCGTGATCTCGGAATTTATGGTTCTGACGCCATCCTGTCGGATGCGACCCTCATCACCTTGGGCTCGATTGGCGGCAATTCCATGCCCGGCAATACGTCGCTGGGCCGCATTGGCGTTGGTTACCTTTATGCCGACTGGATACCGCAGATTTCTTACCAGTCGCCCATGATGCATGGCGTTCAGGTGACCGTCGGCGTCATGCAGCCGATGGATGAATTCAATTTTGCCGGCACGAACGACAATGGCGCTGGTCCCGATGCCCTGTCGGCACAATCCACCCACCATGGATCGCCGATGGTTCAGGGCAAGGTCACCTATGACTTTGAGAGCAACAACATCAAAGGTCGGGTCTGGGCGGGCTTTCTCGTTCAGCACCAGCAGCGGCTCTACTCCTCCGTGCTGAGCGAGCAGGACAAGAAAAGCGCAATGGTTGAGGCCGGAGAAGTTGGTGGCAAGCTCAGCTACAAGGGGCTGGAAGGCGTCGCCTATTATTACCGCACAAGCGGTCTCGGAACGAGCGGTCTGTTCTTCGATGGCGTCACGCCCACAGGTCACAAGCGTGATTCAGAAGGCTATTATGTACAGGTCAGCTATTCGATTGGCAAAAAATTCCGTCTTGCTGGCAGTTACGGCGTAAGCAACCTGTATCAGGCGCCGGGTGAGATCGATAATGTTCTCGTTCGGCGTAATGAGTCTGAAGTGGGTGCCCTGTTCTACAAATGGACGGACTGGCTGCAACTTGTTGCAGAATACAGCCACACGGAATCCATCGCTCACAACCGAAATCGTGGAAAAGACAATTCCGCATCAGGCGGTGCCGTGCTCTTTTTCTGATATCGGCTGGGTCTTCACCCTGCCATTCCTTGAAAAATGTTACGTAAATACTGCTGAATTTTCTCAGAAAGATACATTTAAACGAACTTTTAGATCATGTGTTCGTTCTAGCCTCTGTCCATCAGTCTACGGCTAACCAAAAGCCCGAGACAGAAGTGGGTTTTTATGATAAAGCTGAGCACCATGAGCACATTCAGATCACCTCCAAAAGGCGGCGTCACGGACGCCATGGCACGCACGGCTGCGGCCACCACAGCTGCACAGGCCAAAACCAAGGTCAAGGACGAAGATCCTTTTCAGGAAGGCGATGCGATCGTCTATGCCGCTCATGGCGTTGGTCGTGTCGATCGGATTGGCGTTGACGAGATTGCCGGAACAAAGCTGGAAGTCATCCAGATTTCCTTCCCCGGCAACCAGATGACGCTGCGTATTCCTTTGATGAAAGCCCGCAAGGCTGGACTACGGAAAATCGTTTCGCGCGAGATTGTCGACAAGGCCATGTCGATCATCAAGGGCAAACCGCATGTCAGCAAGGGCATGTGGGCACGTCGTGCCGTGGCCTACCAAGAAAAGATCAATTCCGGTGATCTTGTCCAGATTGCGGAGGTGCTGCGTGATCTTCGCCGCAATGTGGACAGTCTCGATGGTAGCTTCAGCGAACGGAAACTGTTCGAAGCCGCTCAGGAGCGATTTGTGGCTGAAGTCGCCGTTCTAGAGAAAAAAGATCCTACCGACGTTCTTGAGTCTCTGACCGCCGTCATGAAGGCAGCCTGAACGCCAGATACGAACGGTGCCGAAAGCCTCCCTCACCTATCTCCAGCCTTCTCCCGACGTTTCAGCCGACAATCATCTGTCGCTCCTGATCCGTCGGGCGGAAACGGAAGTGGAGGCCGGCCATTTCGAAGACGTCAAGGCCGCCTTGGAGCCTTACGCTGGGCGCGGAAATCACAACGTCGATCTCCTCCTCGCCTTTGCCCTGACAGGGCTGAGACAACCCCAACAGGCAGCGCCCCTTCTCGTATCGGCCGGTTTGACCAATCAAGGTGGACACCATCCCGCCGTCAAACTGATCGATAGATTTGGCACTCTCAATCAAAGGGAAGCCGCCAGAGATACGATCGAAGCCACCCATCGATTGACGCCCAATGATCCCCGCATTTTGGATGCTTTGGGGGACATACTATGCCACCTTGGCCGTTACGATGAAGCGATTGAAGCGCTAGATCGCTCTCTAGCCATCCGTCCTGTTTCTCCTCTGACCCTCAATTTCAAAGCCATTGCGCTGATGGAAAAAGGAGAGGTGGAACAGGCCGCCGAAATTTTCAGAAAAGTGTTGGAACTGATGCCGGACAATGCGAGCGCCTTGTCCAATCTTGCCTGCCTGTACTCGGCTACGAACCGGCCTGAAGACGCCCTCGCCCTGTATCGCTCAGCCGTTCTGGAACGCCCCACAAACGCGGTCATCCGCCTCAATTATTCCATCTCGCTTCTGAAAGCCGAGCGGTATGCGCAGGGGTGGACGGAACATGAGTGGCGGCTGAAACTTCCGGGACACTCCCAACTCCCGGAACAACGCCTGCTGCCGTCTCTGGGCGCGGGCGTCGACATAAGAGGCAAGCGCGTACTGGTGACGCAGGAAGAAGGTCTCGGGGATACGCTGATGTATCTCCGCTATCTTCCCGCTCTCGCGCGTCGTGGGGCAATCGTTCATGTCTGGGTTCCCGAGACGCTAGGCGATCTCTGTCGTCGCGTGGAAGGTATCGCCATCACGCAGGTGGGCGGCACGCTTCCGGAATATGACTGGCACTGTCCCTTCATCAGTCTGCCAAGGGTGTTTGTCGGCACTGAGGATGAGTTCGGTGCACCGGTGCCTTATCTTCACGCCGATCCGCTGAAAGTTGCCGAAGCCAGAAAGCTTCTGCCCCAGAATGGCAAACTGAATGTCGGTCTGGTCTGGGGCGGTGCGCCGCGCCCTCACCTCACCAGCGCCATGATGCTCGACAGAAGACGTTCGATGCATCTCACCCAGCTCGATCTGCTAGGCAAAATCCCGGGCATCAATCTGATCAGTTTCCAGAAAGGCCCCTATGCCGAGGAAGGCACAACCCTTCCGTGCGGCACGCCCCTTTATGACCTGATGCCCTATTGCGATACGCTCGACGATACAGCGGCTTTCCTCATGGGCATCGACGTTCTGGTGTCGGTCGATACATCCGTCGTGCATCTTGCGGGTGGCCTGGGGTGTCCGGTGCTGCTGATGGACCGTTTTGACAATTGCTGGCGCTGGCTTTCAGGGCGCGAAAGCTCGGTCTGGTATCCGGATCTGACAATCTTTCGCCAACAACGGCCCCGTGACTGGACGGGCGTTGTCAAACAGGTAGCCAAGGCGTTACGCGCCATGTCAGTGAAAAAACGCAGTTCTTGATCGCCCTCTTATTGCTGAACGGTCGGCACCTTGTACCATTTGGGCGCATGCTGACCCATGTGATGCTTGGAGTGAAAGCCCTCAGCGGGATCCGAACTGTCATCCGCGCACCCGCTCAGAGCCACACCAGCGATCAACACCAATCCCATATTCTTCACGAACTGCATGACTTTTGCGCGCCTCATTGAGTGGGCTCCTGACTTATGAACGGTTGAATGGGGGCAAGGCCACCTGATTCATTCATCAGATCACGCGCCTCGGTTCCGGGTTTGACATCAGAGCCTCCATTCGCGCCCAGACTCTGTGACGCCTGAGCGAAAAGCGATTTTGCGCGTGCTTCCTGCCCGGTGGCGCGCGCAGCCTGTCCTTCGAGAGCCAAAGCCCGGGCCATCGCCTGATAGTCACCCGTGTTCCGACGCAAGCCGACAGCGCTAGACGCAAATTCAATCGCCTGCTGCGGCTGAGTGAAGAGAACCTGCCGCGCCTGCAATTCCGCAAGATCGGCCTGCTGCACGGCCGAATGAGGCGGTTTGGCAGACTGCAACTGCGAAATGGCCGCGGACAATGTTGCCCCGTCTCCCTGTTTCGCCGCGATAAGTCCCCTGATGAATGCGCCACGCAGGGCAATATCCGACTCAGGTGAAGCTGCCGCCAGTCGTGCATCTTCCGCAGCGGCGGAGAGCCGGTTCAGTCGATAATCAGCCGCCGCCGCCACGAGATTAAGGCTACCGTGGCTGATGCTGAGGCCCGCATCACCCTGCGTGGTTTTTGGAAGACCGCCTTCAACGGCGGATGCTTCCCGTCCCTGCCTCATCATCAAGGCAGTGCGTGCGTTCTGCACTGTCGCAAGGGCATCCGTCGGGTTGCCTGCCGCCAGTTGTGTCACAGCCAGATTGTAGGAGGCATCTCCGATTGCTCCAGCATCATCCCGTCGGAGCGCCAGCCGCGCAGCCTCGCGATAGGAACGTTCTGCAACACTATAGCGCTCGAGAGCAAAAGCCTGACTGCCAGCATCCATGGACTGCTGATAGGCTGAATCCTGCGTCTGGATAGTCTCATCCTGCGTGCCTCCTCCACAGGAAGAGAGAAAAATACACCCGGCCAAAGCCAGAGAGCGGCGCAGTTCCATCTTCATGGAGCCACCTTTCTTGCTGGCAGTCTGTTACTGGTTTTCGTCGCGCCGTGTCCGCCCAGCAGCCAGAGACCGCGCAACTGGTCGGTCAGTTTCTGCAGCGTATAGAGCGTCGTCTGTGTCTGGGTGAGCAGCGCGGGAACACTAGCCACACTTTCATCCGCATTTTTCATGATGGACGGCAGACGAGGCGTTGCCTTCTTCAGATCACCTGTAGCCGATTTCACGTTCGCCATGGTGTCATCGGTCTTGGAGAGAATACGCCGCAACTGCTCTTCCTGAGGACGCAGGCGATTGATCACTTCGTTCAGTGACACGATCATCGCTTCGGATTTCCGGATCAGCTCATCATTGGTCATCAGTTGTCCAATGGTGCCCTTGCCTTCATGCATGTCGGTAATGGCGTCATCAAGCTGTGACATCATGTGCCGCGCGCTCGCCAGGGTTGGCATGATCTGCGCCTGAATGTCTTTCAGCGTCTGGGTGATCATGTCGGTAGGACTTGGTTCCGTCACGGCATTGATGACAGCGTAGTTCCAGTCCATCGGAGCACCAGAGCCACGCGTCAGATCGAGGTAACTGGCGCCTGCAACCACGAACTGTTTGCGGATGACCGCCGTGCTGTCACGGCGCAGAAATGGTTCTACCTGCGGGTCGAGGTCAATCAACGCATACATACCGCCGGTCGGATTCAGCTTGATGGCGCGAATGGTACCTGCGTGAGCTCCCAGAATCTGGACATCGCCACCGACCGTCAGACCACCAACGCCACTTTCCGGCAGCACCACCCGCAGGCGCGCGGGAGGACTCAGCCAGTCACTCAGCACACCCGCCTCGATCACCGCGGCAGCGAAAACCACGATGGCTATAAGAACCAGCAGACCAACCCATTCGTCAGCATAGCGCAGATGGATGAGCGGTCGGCCTTTCTGTCGTAACCTGATCTGAAACATCAGCGTCTCCGTATCGCTATCAATCCATCATCCGCCAGCCGCCACAAGGCGGTGACAGTCTGACGATAGGGTTGCCAGACCCGTGAATCCCTGACCAGCCAGACGACGGCAGCCCCTCTGTCCCGCGCTTCCGTGAGGCACTGGAAAAACGCAAGCGACAGGTCGACGGGGCTCGTTTCCAGTGGGTCTTCAATCATGAGAAGTTGTGGCTGCCCGAGAAAAGCTCGCACGCAGGCGGCGCGCGTCAGGTCACCCTGTGAAAGATACCGGGGCGTGTCCGTTGGAATCCCCGGTAGCCCGAACAGGGTGCTCAGTCTCAGAGTTTCCTGTGTCAGATCTTCCAAGGAAACATCTGTATGATGCATCTGCTTGAGCATCATTGAAACATGCGTGCCGAAAAGATCGCTCCAGATGGCGCGACGCGTCATGCGGCCAATTCGTCCCCGCAGGGCGTTCCGGTGGCGATCATCCAGATCGTTCCAGTCCATACCCATGAAACGGGCATGGCCGCTGCTCAGATGAATCATGCCCGAACACAGATCCGCAAACATGGTAGCGCGCAGCATATCGCGACATTCTATGACGACGCATTCGCCCGACATCACACGCAGAGCAAACGGGACTGGCGGAAGGCTGCTGTCATCAAATCTCGGAACCGCTTCCGCCAGTTCAAGCATGGGGCCGCTCAGCCGCTTCACTCTTCACCTCCCGTCGCCCACCACGGCTGTTCCAAAGAGAAAGTCATTACCCCTCTCCTTCTCACAGCTTGAGGCTGAACAGAACGCTGACCGTCATGACGATCAGCATCCCACGGGAAAACCCGCGTGGGAGGAGAGTGGCGATGGAATCCTCATTGGAGGCAGTCAGGCCGCCAACACAGCACCCCAGCCCCACCAGAAACCCGACGACGACGAACTTCAGCGGAATAAGAAGATAGTCCGCCGATGTCATGGCGGTGACCACATCGTAGTAGAATGAAAAGAGGGAATTGGAGAGGGCGCCGGATGCCCGGCTGATGATGTAACCCGTCGTCAGGGACGCCAGTGAGAACATGATGCCCAACGTAAAGCCAGCCACCGTGAAGGCCAGCGTACGGGGCACGACAAGCAGCAGGAAAGGATCCAGACCTTCCGCCTGCATGGACCTGACCTGACCACCCGTCGCAAGAATCCCCACCTCGGTCAGCGAGAGCATGCCGTTCCGGCCCAGCATGAGAATCCCGACAAGAATGGGCGCAAGCTCCCGCACAATGACCGTCACAAGCACCGAGCCGGTCATCTTCGCCATGCCTGCAAAACCGAGCCAGTAAATGGCCTGCGACACTACGCCCACGCCGGTCAGCCCGCCCATGACCATCGTGCTGAAAAGCCCGCGCCCCGCCACAGCCGACAAGGTGAGTTGGAACTCGTAACGCACGGTCCGACGCCATGTGTTGGAACGCATGCTCTCCCGCACGACACCCCAACCGGTGCCAAGCATGATGAGCAGAAACCAGACCTGTCGCCTGACCAGCGCACCGATGTCCCCGAGAAAATGCGCTATCCGGTCACCAATCGTGGCATTGGATGACGTATTGTCATCATTGCCGTGGAAAGTGCCGGGAGGCGCACCCATCCCGTGGGCTAACTGCCCCGTATCTTCGAGATGGGACTCTGTGGGAGGAACATTCCGGCTTTCGCCGTCATTCCCCTGCCCCGGTTCCGTCGGCGGCGTCACTGGCGTGTTGCGAGCACATAGACCCGCCCTATTCCGGTTCGCTGCGCATAGAACGATCCGCGGCTATGGAACAGATAGTGCTCACGGAGAGCCTGATACACGCGTTCCGTAACCTCGATTGTGCCAGCATCCGGCGCGCCCTGCGCCATCAGTTCGGCCAGCGTCACCGCCTCGCCCCACAGATTGAAGGTCTTTGGCTCCTTGCCGAGTTCACCACCCATGGCCGGACCAAAATCCATTCCTATGCTGAAAATCGGTTCGATATTGATCGTGGCGAGGAGCGTCATGCAGGTCTCTCGCAACACGAGCGCTGCTTCAGCCAGTCGCCAGATGGCGGTTGGATCGGGATCCTTGGTGCAGCCCGCCACGCAGATAAGGCGATGGCCTGCGGCCTTGACCGAGAACAGATTGTAGCGGATGGCGATTTCCTGCACTTCCGTCGCAATCCGGTCGATCAGCGGCAACAGTTCGGACCCATCGTCGCCCTGCTCCATTTCCGGGTCGGAGAAGGTGATGACCATCACGGCCACGCTGGGGAAAAGGCCCTGCCCGACCTCGCCACTCACCTTCGGCGCCTCCATCAGCGCCTCATCCAGACGGGGTGGCGGCAGTGACTGACTGCTGCCAGCGATTTCCGCCGCTGTCGTCGCGTCCTTATCCGGCACTTCCTTCATTTCCGCGAAGCGGAGGGCGGCCACGGATGAGACAATATCGAGGAAATAGCGAATCTGTTCCGCATCGGGCGCATCTTCCAACGTGATGACGCCGACAACACCGGAATGACCATCGCTGGTCCCGCGAATGGGGTGCACTGCCAGCGCCCGCGTGCCGACATCCCTCATGACGGTGCGCTCGTAGGATGCCGTGCGGGGATCGCTCCCAGCCACGTTAACAAGGAAAGGCGTTCCCGTGTCGACAGCCTTGAAGAACTCTTCCATGTCCTTGCGGGACAGTTCGAACCCACCAGAATGCGCCTCGAGCGTGGCGTCGTAGCTATCCTCGCAGATCAGCGCTGTTCCATCATGCAGCAGACGCCATGTGGCGACCCTACGCGCCCGGCTGACACGCGCCAGTTCCTCTGTCAGGACCAGCGCTTCGTCCTT
>NZ_JBDNXK010000033.1:0-19276 GCF_047721705.1 Acetobacter sp.
TCTCTCTACAGATCACTTATCGCCCTCATCCAAATAAATTACAGAAAAGCGACACTGCATTTTTTAGAAAAACAATTTATTCTCCCATTTATCAGGTTCTATATCACCAAACAGATACGGGTTTCTTTTCATGAAGCTTGCTTCCCCTACCACCACCCCACAGACACTCGCACACCATCTGAAGACCGCTCGAAGCAACAGCGATGCGATTGAGGCCCTTCCCCCTTCTCTGGTTCCCGCCACCGAAGAAGAAGCTTACGCGGTGCAAAATGAGGTTGCTGCTTCAATAGGCCCCGTGTGCGGCTGGAAGGTTGGAGCAGGCAGTCTGGAAGCAGAGCCATCTGCAGCACCTTTGCACACAGAAACCCTCTTTAACGATGGGGCAATCATTCCCGCCGGTTTCTTTCGCCATCGCGGCGTTGAAGCCGAATTCGCCTACCGGTTTGACCGGACTGTTGGCAGCGATTTAACACCAGAAGCCATCCTGTCCGCCGTTGGCAGTGTCCACCCTGCGATTGAAATCGTGGATACGCGCTTCACTGCCCCAAACTCGCAGCATCGGTTGGCGCACATGGCGGATCAGCAGAGCCACGGAGCATTGATCGTTGGGCCTGCTTTCGCTGACTGGCACCATTTCCAGCCCGCACAAGAGCATTTTACAATGCGCGTGGACCATCGGTGTGTGTCCGATCAAATCGGCGGCAACACGGCAGGCGACCTATCGCGCCTCCTCGTTTGGCTGGCGCGACACGCGGCGGAGCGCAACATGCCAATTCAGGCAGGCACGATTGTCACAACGGGTTCGCTCTCAGGGGCATTCTTTGTGCCACATCGCACACATGTCAGCGTACGTTTCGATACTCTGGGCGAAGTGTCAGCGTTTCTTGAATAAGGTCGCCTTATACTTCCTGCTGCGCTCGAACCAGATCAAGCAATCTGATCCGCGCAGCGGGCAATGACCGATGAATTGGTCCAAAAACGTCACGCCCCAGAAAATGAGCCGTCAGACGTAGGCCATTCACCCAATCCTCGACATTGCCAATAGCATCAGATGTCAGAAGAAACGCTGGAAGAGGCAGCAGACGTGGCGCCCATGTTCCCGCACCTTCCTCCGAAACGGCCCGACCAGTGCGCGGTGAGACGTAGCACAATCGATCTGTCTGTCCCGTCACGGCACAGCGGGACAGATCGAGCGCAAACCCCAGATCCCGCAGGAGAATGACTTCCCAACGAATCAACATCGACAGTTCGATGCCTTCATCGTGCGTCCCAAGCATAGCCAGAACCTGAGCGCTATCCTGACACAGACCGGGATAAGGCTCTGCTTCTGGCAAGGCTCCGTCTGCAACGGCACATAAGGAAGAAAGACAGGCAAGACTTAGTCGTGACGTCAGGGCGCGGGCCGCATTAGGCGCTGCCAGTTCCCCGGTCACCGTGCCCAGTTGCCCCGGAATACGCGCCCGCCACTGGGCTTGCACCAGATTGCCGGGTTGCCATGTTGCGGAGCCACGACGACCTGAGCCACCCTTGACCAACCCATGCGTAACGCCCTGTGCCGGCGAAAAAAGATGCACCAAGGCATCAGCCTCTCCAAACGGAGCAGCAGACAGAACAAGGGCGGGTGCTTCCCATTCAAGAGATGCCCCGCCCCCATTCATTTCAAAGTAATCCGAACTTAGCCGCCAGCAGCCTTGGCCACTTCGCTGGCAAAGTCGTTTTCTTCCTTCTCGATGCCTTCACCAAGCTGGAAGCGATCGAAACCGATCAGCTTGACGCCTGCCTTGTCGAGAACGGCCTTCACACGGCTCTCGCCGTCATGCACCCACACCTGCTCCAGAAGAACGACTTCTTCGTAGAACTTGCGGATACGACCATCAATCATCTTCTCGACAATCGCTTCCGGCTTACCGGAAGCCAGAGCCTGCTCCTTCAGCACGGCGCGCTCACGCTCGACGGCTTCCGGATCAATGCTGCTCACATCGAGAGCGGCAGGACGGGTCGCAGCAATGTGCATGCCAACCTGACGGCCCAGCGCTTCAATGGCGTCGCTCTCGGACGGTGCCTCAATGGCAGCAAGAACACCGATCTTGCCGAGACCCGGCTTCAGGGCGCCATGGATGTAGGTAGCGACAACACCTGACGGCACTTCCAGAACGCGTGCACGACGGATGGACATGTTCTCGCCGATCGTAGCGATGAGATGCGTCAGTTCGTCAGCAACCGTGCGACCGGAAGCAACTGTTGCCGTCTTGAGCTTCTCAAGGTCGTCACCAACCTTCAGGGCAGCCTTGGCGACTTCTTCGACAAAGTTCTGGAAAGCTTCGTTACGGGCAACGAAGTCGGTCTCGGCATTCACCTCAACCATGGCAGCGCGCTTGCCTTCGGAAACAACGCCGACCAGACCTTCAGCCGTGACACGACCGGACTTCTTCGCAGCGGCGGCGAGGCCCTTCGTGCGCAGCCAGTCGATGGCACCTTCGATGTCGCCAGCGGCTTCGTTCAGCGCCTTCTTGCAGTCCATCATGCCTGCGCCGGTCTTCTCGCGAAGCTCTTTCACGAGCGCAGCAGTGATTTCCGCCATGTTTGTCTCTCCATAATAGCAGCAAGCACGTCACCCTGCGGGACGTGCTTGCAATTTTTCAGAGCAGAGTGTCGGGCTTTTCTCAGGGAAAAACCTTCACGCCGCCTGTCTCAATTCAGCCTGCTTCAGCAGGAGCCGCCACGGCAGCTTCCGTCGCAGCAGCTTCAACAACCGGAAGCTCTTCAGCAGCGCCAATGTCATGGCCGGATGCACCGAGCTCAGCAGAGATGCCGTCAAGAACCGCACCGGAGACAAGGTTGCAATACAGCTCGATAGCGCGGATGGCGTCATCGTTACCCGGGATCGGATAGGTCACGCCCTCGGGGTTGGAATTGCTGTCGAGGATGGCCACAACCGGAATACCCAGCTTGTTGGCTTCCTGAATGGCCAGCTTTTCCTTCGTCGTATCAATGACGAACAGAACGTCAGGCAGACCGCCCATTTCCTTGATGCCGCCGAGGGAGCGCTCAAGCTTTTCCTTCGAACGGGTCAGCTCAAGAATTTCCTTCTTTGTCAGACCGTGCGTGTCACCGTCCAGCATCTCGTCGATCTGACGCAGACGCTTGATGGAACCCGTGATGGTCTTCCAGTTCGTCAGCATACCGCCGAGCCAGCGGTGATTGACGTAATACTGACCGCAACGCTGAGCAGCCTCAGCCACGAGATCGGATGCAGCGCGCTTGGTGCCGACGAACAGCACACGACCGCCACCCGCCACCGTATCGCGGATCACCTTCAGGGCGCGATCAAGCAGAACGACCGTCTGCTGCAGGTCGATGATATGGACCTGATTGCGCACGCCGAACAGGTACGGCGCCATGCGCGGGTTCCAGCGGCGTGTGTGGTGACCAAAGTGAACGCCAGCTTCAAGGAGCTGACGCAGTGTGAAATCAGGCATCGCCATGATGCAGAATCCTTGCGTTCCGGTTGTTCCTCCGCGACGCGCCAAATCCGGAATCCCGGACACCAGTGCGGACGCCGCGTGTGAAGTCCTGCGTCAGGTGACACAGGCAGGCGCGCTATGGACTTTTTTGGGTAAAAAAGCAACCCCGGATATCCGCAGTAGGCGGAAATCCGGGGGAAACGGCTTATTCAGGCGCTTTCTTCTTCCGATACGCCGGAACGGATCAGCAGCTCACGCAGATTCTTCACAACCGGAAAAACCTCGACATTGTGATCGCCGCCAAGCTCCTGCCACGCCTGCTGCTCCATCTCCACAATTTCCTTGTCTTCAAGGAAAATACGGTTCGTGAAGACCCCGAGGACAGGCCACGCGAGATCAAGCAGGAATTTCCACTTCGGACGCAGCACGGATAGCAGGCCGTAGCTCTGCGTCACCATTTCGTCCTTGCCCAACGGGACGTAAGCGACCCACAAATCCATTATCAGGTCACCGTCTTTGTCCCGGATCTGGAGCGTCTGATAAGGGTAAGTCGTGCGGATCGTGACGACTTCCTCAATCGGCTGATCCTTGATGTCGATGGTCTTGTCGTGCTTGCCAAAAATCAGACGTTCGGCCAGCGGCTGATCGCCTCCCTTACGTGCAAAGCTATAGCTTGCCTGCACGAAGTTCTCGCCTTTCTCCTGCCCCATGAAGCGAGCGGTAATCTGGCCCATCTGCTTGCGATGAAGAAACTGATGATTCATGTCCATCAGGTTCTCATGCATGAACGAATAATGGCAGTTGACCAGCGGATCGAAACGACGGGTCTTGAATTTGGGATTATTGACCTGACACGGAACCGGAACCGGCGTTTTGTCGGCCAGTTCAGGATCACCGGGGAAAATGAACACCAAGCCACCGCTCTCCCGGCAAGGATAGGTCTTTACGCCACGCCCTACCCCGGGACGATTGAGATAAGGCACCGTAACGCAACTGCCTTGCCGATCGAATGACCAGCCGTGATAGCAGCAGCGCACAACCTCGCCATCCACACGCCCCTTGCTCAGCGGAACCTGTCGATGTGCGCAACGATCTTCAAGGGCATAGATCGGTGCCCCGTTGTCAGGCCGCACGATAACAATGGGATCTTCCGCGAAACGCGTTCCGAACGCCTTCCCCACCTTGATTTTATGCGACCAGGCAACAGGATACCAGAAATTACGATCCAGTTTGACGCGACGAAGGTCGGGACCCGAGCGCGTATAGACTTCGCTGGTCACGGCAGAAGATTCCCGATCCTCTTTACGAGGGGCTTCGGCTTTCTGCTCTTCCCGGCTTTCCTGCTGCGTCAACATGGCCTGCTTTCTCCCCTTTGCTGTCGCGCACGGCTCTTCATGCCGCATCGTCTGGGGTTACCAGTTATCCGGCCTGCCTGACAGCACACAAATATATTCAGGAGAATCAGACCAGAGACTTATGAAAGCAAGATCATGTCATGCATGGCTGCACAAACACCGTTGCCCGCCAATTTGACCTATCTCAAAAGCGATAGAAACAGTCAGCTTACTTCGAGGACAGTCCATACAGCGAGTATTGCTGCATCATATGTGCGGTCGGGTACTGCTCCACGACTTCGCCAGCCGTGCTGTAGGTTTCCACCACGACGATGCCGAGTGCTGGATCAATATGAGATGCAGGATTGACGACAGGGAGGGCGTTCAGGCCGGTCGCCGTTTTTGGCGTCACCGCAGTCGATGTATCGGACGAGGTCTGCTTATTGCGGTCAGCGGCCGTCGTATTACCGACAAAGTTTTGGGCAGTGGCGGGCAGGCTAGACGAGATATCCATCACTTTTCTCCTGGATACTCTAAAGGCAGATCCCTTCATATCATTTTTGAGACAAAAAGCAACCTTAAGTTGCATTATGCGATCTCGATTCCCGTCACACCTGTAACCATCTTCAACGCCTGCCCCACGACCGGACTGATCCGATAACCGTGCCGTAACCGCACCTCGACTTCCTGCGTGGCCGAAATGCAGGGTAACAGGATGACCTTGCCTCGCCCCCCTTTCTGACGGGAAAGAATGGCCTGAATGCCTTCGACTGCTTCAGCGCTTTCCACCCACACCCGCATTTCGCCACCAGTCTGCGAGGCCATTTCCTCCAGCTCGACCAGATCCGTTGCTGTAATACGCAACGCCTCGCCTTCCAGCTTCAGATCGGCCGTCACCAGAACCGCGCGACCGGGAACAAGGACTTCCCGCACACGCCCCAGCACTTCCGAGAACAGCGTCACCTCGCAACTGCCGGTCGCATCGGAAAGCTGCACCCATGCCATTTTGCTGCCACTGCGGGTCGGGCGCTCTTTGCGCCCCACCACGCATCCCGCAATTTTCACACGACCAATGCCTCCCTCGGCCGATGGCAACAACTGCGCCATTGGCACCACGCCAAGACGACGCATGAGGGGACGGTAGGAATCAAGCGGATGGCCCGTCATATGGAAGCCGATTGCATCGGCCTCGTAAGAGAGGCGTTCGAACTCCGGCCAGTCCGGTTCTTTTGACAGAAGCAGAGGTTCCGGCTCGGCAGGACCGCCAAACAGCCCCCCCTGCCCGCTATTCATCTCCTGCACGCGGGCATGAGCACGTTTGAGGATCATTTCGATGGCGCTGAACACGCGCGCCCGATTTGGCTCCATTGAGTCGAAAGCCCCAGCGCGTGCGAGGTTTTCGAGCTGCATCTTGTTCAGGTTCTTCGGGTCCACACGGGCAGCAAAATCCGCAAGGTCACGGAACGGCTTGCCGCCACGCGCTTCCATCAATCCCTGCATGGCGACAAAGCCGACCTTTTTCACCGCCGCCAGTGCATAACGAATGGCGAGTGTACCATCCTCCTGCTTCTCAACCTTGAAATCGGCATCGGATTTGTTGATGTCGGGCGGCAATACGCGGATGCCGAGACGCTCCGCTTCCTGACGCAAGGCCGCCAGTTTTTCCGTCCGCTCCCGCGCCAGTGACATACACGCAGCGAGGAACGACACGGGGTAGTTCGCCTTCATCCACGCTGTCTGATACGACACCAGAGCGTAGGCGGCAGCATGGGATTTATTGAAGCCGTAGTCGGCGAACTTTGCCATCAGGTCGAAGACTTCGACGGCCTTGTCTTTCGGGATACCGCGCCCCGTGGCGCCTTCGGTGAAGATCTCGCGCTGCTTGTCCATCTCGGCGCGGATTTTCTTACCCATCGCACGACGCAGAAGGTCAGCGGCGCCGAGGCTGTAGCCCGCCATCTTCTGGGCGATCTGCATGACCTGTTCCTGATAGACCATGATGCCATAGGTCTCTTCCAGGATGTCGCGGATTTCCTCGTGTGGCGGTTCCCATGCCTCGCCGTGTTTGCGCCGACAGTAATCGGGGATATTGGCCATCGGCCCCGGACGATAGAGCGCCACGGCGGCGATCAGGTCTTCCAGTCGGGTCGGGCGCATCTGCTTGAGGACGTCCCTCATGCCCGCGCCTTCGAACTGGAACACGCCAGCGGTATCGCCGCGTGACAGCATTTCGTAAGTCAGCTTGTCGTCGAGCGGGATTTTCGCAAGATCGACCTCGATGCCAAGCCCTTTCAGGAACCGCACGCCACGCTGAAGAATGGTGAGCGTGGTCAGGCCGAGGAAGTCGAACTTCACCAGCCCCGCCTGCTCGACATATTTCATGTTGAACTGCGTGACGAGCATGTCGCTCTTCGGATCGCGATAGAGCGGGACGAGATCGACAAGTTTGCGATCACCTATCACCACGCCGGCGGCATGCGTCGAGGCGTGACGGTAGAGCCCTTCCAACTGCTGCCCGATTTCCATCAGACGACGCAAAGCCTCGTCGGTATCACGCATTTCCTGAAGTTTCGGCTCGCCGGCGATGGCGTCCTTCAGGGTAGTCGGCTTGGCAGGGTTGTTGGGGATCAGTTCCGCGACACGGTTGACCATGCCATATGGGAGACCAAGCACGCGTCCGACGTCACGAACCGCAGCGCGGGCCTGCAACTTTCCGAAGGTGATGATCTGCGCCACGCGGTCGCCGCCATATTCACGACGGACGTAGGAAATCACTTCATCGCGGCGGTCCTGACAGAAATCAATATCAAAGTCAGGCATCGAAACACGTTCCGGGTTCAGGAAGCGTTCGAACAGCAGGTTGAACGGAAGCGGGTCGATGTCGGTGATGGTAAGGGCATAGGCCACCAGCGAACCTGCGCCGGAACCACGTCCCGGCCCCACCGGAATGTCGTGTGCCTTCGCCCACTGGATGAAGTCCGCAACGATCAGGAAGTAGCCCGGAAACCCCATTCGGGAGATAATGTCGAGCTCAAACTCAAGCCGTTCCTTGTAAACCTCACGGGTTTTCTCATCAGCGCTGATAGCAGCGAGACGAAGCTCCAGCCCTTCTCGCGCCATGGCGCGAACGGTTTCGTCTTCGGTCTGCCCCTCGCGCACCTTCGGACAGATCGGCAGCAGAGGTTTGCGTGTTTCGACCTTGATGGCGCAGCTTTTTGCAATGGCCAGCGTATTGTCACAGGCGTCCGGCAGATCGGCAAACAGCTTGCGCATGTCGGCGGGCGGCTTGAACCAACACTCAGGCGAGACTTTCCAGCGGTCTTTCTCCGCCATAGTCCGTCCCTGCGCGATGCAGATCAATGCATCATGCGCCTCATGCATCTTCGGCTGAGGGAAGAAGCACTCATTGGTCGCCACAATCGGCAAGCGCATTCGGTCAGCAAGCGCCAGCACACCGGGCTCGACGGCTTCCTCTATCGGGAGACCGAACCGATTGAGCTCCACAACGAGATTATCGCCAAACGCTTCACGCAGTCGCGCCAACCATGCTTCAGCCTGCTCCTGCTGCCCTTCCGCCAGCATCTGATAGAGCGGTCCACGCGTGCCGCCTGTCAGCAGGAAAAGCCCATTGCTTCGGTCGCACAACAGATCAATCGTGACAGTCGGGTCAGCCGTATCACCTTCCAGAAAGCCTGCCGAGGACAGGAACTGAAGGTTGGACAGCCCTTCTTCGTTACGCGCCAGCAGGACAATCGGTTCCGACGGTGCGCCGGGCCGGTCGTCACGGGGTGGCAGACCTATCTGGCAGCCAATGATCGGCTGAACGCCTTTTCCCGAGCAATACTGCGAGAATTCCAGCCCCCCAAACAGGTTACCCGTGTCCGTGATAGCAACGGCGGGCATGTCCATCCCTTTGGCCAATGCCACCAGTTCCGGGATTCGGATGGCGCCCTGACTGAGAGAATAGGCGGAGTGAGTGCGGAGATGGACAAAATCAGCGTGCGGCATGGAGAGGAAGATAGCACAAAACCCCAGAGAGGAGTGCTCACTGATGTCCGCAAGAGTTCACCAGATTAGACATTCAATTCAGGAACAGAAGAACGTCGTCCCTTGATAGAAGTCCGTGAACTGTTTCCTTGAAACTCACGGAAGAAACGATCTCCGCCGTGAGTCCCATTCCATCAAATAGACAGTTTCAGCGCTGCTTTGGGCAGAACAGAACACGCAGCGACCGCACACCCTGCGCACCGTGGATCAGCACGCCTTCAATATCGGCAGTCGCAGACGGTCCCGTCTGGAAAACGGCGTATTTATGCTCGCGCAGTTCCGGACGCCGATAAGCATTATGCAGGTTGGCCACGATCTGCGAAGGATCAAGCAGAACAATCAGATGCTGCGGGAGATAACCGCTCGTATTGACGATCAGTTCGTCATCCGTGAGGCAGAGAGAACCCGTCTCGGCCACGCCAAAAGCCGCACGCACCACTCCGATTTCCACATCAGCGAGAGAGTGTGGGTCCATGTCAGGCAGAATCTGACGGATCTGGAGCGACGCATCCCCATGCAGCTCCGGCACGCAGGTGGCGATAATACCCTTGTCCGCCACAGCGGCGCGAAGAGCAGAAATCGGATCCTGCCCCTGAGGATCAAGCACTTTTCCGCCCATCTTCACGAGCATTTCGGAAAACGCCGTCACCAGATCGGATGGAGCTTTCTCATCGAACAGCGGCACGTCCGGCAGCGGAGGCTGAATTTTCGGACGGTTGGCGCGAATGGCGGCGAAAATCGCCGCACGACTGTCTGTGCTGCTCATCACTTTTTCTTCCCATCCACGCCACGCGTGCGCTTATACCATTGATGGAATGTTTCCTTTGGCACATGCGGCATTTCACGACCGCGCGTCCAAGTGTTCAGCTTGTTATACAGCACGAAGCGCGGCAAATGACGCAGGGCGCTGTCGGCCATCGGCAGGCTCGCACGATACAGCTTCGGTGACGCCAGCAGGGCACCAGCCGCTTTCATCATGCTCTTCTTGAAAGCCGGGATTTCGTGATTCTCGGCCAGAACCTGACGCCAGTCGGCAATCTGCTCGTGAATGTTGATCTTCACCGGACAGACGTTCGTGCAGCTTCCGTTCATGGTCGAGGAGAACGGAAGTGTCGAATATTTGTGGCGGTTGAAGGTCGGATCGATAATCAGCCCGATCGGACCTGCGTAGGTCGCGCCATAGCTGAGACCGCCGGACCGACGGAACACCGGGCAGGTGTTCATGCACGCGCCACAACGGATACATTTCAAGGAGGTCCAGAACTTCTCCAGACCAAGACGATCCGTCCGTCCATTATCGACAATCACGATGTGCATTTCGGCGCCACGGCGTGGGCCACGGAAATGCGACGTGTACTGCGTGATCGGGGAACCCAGAGCACTCCGAGACAACATCCGGACGAACACGGCCAGCGAGTTCAGGTTCGGAATGATCTTCTCGATACCCATCGAGACAATGTGCAGGCCCGTCGTGTTAGCCGACAGATCCGCGTTGCCTTCGTTGGTGCAGACCACAACCGAACCGGTTTCCGCAACCGCGAAGTTGCAGCCCGTCATGCCAGCATCCGCTTTCAGGATCAACGGACGCGTATGCTCGCGCTGCTGCTCGGTCAGATAGCTGACGTCAGAATTATCCGGGTCAGAGCCGAGTGTTTTTGCAAATACCTCTGCCACATCCGTCCGCAGCTTATGAACCGCAGGCACCACGACGTGACTTGGGTTTTCATTATCAAGCTGCTGGATCCGCTCGCCAAGGTCGGTCTCGACAACCTGCACGCCTGCTTCCGCCATCGCTTCACGGAAACCGCATTCCTCGGTGAGCATGGATTTGCTCTTGATGAGGCTTTTGGCATTCTTGGAACGCAGGATTTCCGCAACGATGTTGTTATGCTCGGCAGCATCCTTCGCCCAGTGAACCTTGACGCCATTCGCCATGGCGTTCTTCTCGAACTGCTCGAGATAGGTATCCAGATGCGTCAGCGTGTGCGTCTTGATGTCGGACGCAAGCTGGCGGAGGTCTTCCCACTCTTCGATGATCTCTTTTTGACCATCGCGCTTCTGACGCAGATCCCACAGACGCTGGTCATGCATGGCCAGATGCTGGGGAGCCGCCATGAAGCGACGCGCCGCTTCCTGCTGGTCGATCGGGTGATTGCCCCGGATGATCGCACCGCGCGGCTGCGGCTCGGGACCACGCGCGGGCATGGTGACGGAAGCGCCAGCGCCATGCGTCAGATTGGCGGGCGCTCCATCATTGGTGCGGCCCGCGGGTGTGGTGGGAGCAGCCTGATTCTCGATGCTCATGCCCGTTCCCCATTCAGGATCTGCGAAATATGAATGTATTTCGTCGGCAGACCAAGGCGCTTGGCGCAGCCTTCCTGATGCATCATGCAGGAACTGTCTGATGAGGTCACATATTCCGCGCCAGATTTCGCCTGATCGCGCGCCTTGTCCTGTCCCATGCGGGCCGATGTTGCCTCCTCGAACACGGAGAAGGTGCCACCGAAGCCGCAGCATTCATCCGGACGGGTGATATCGACCAACTCCAATCCCTTCACCATGCCGAGCAGATCACGAGGCTTGGAGAATTTTTTCTCACGCAGTTCCGTCATGCTGGCGATGTTGAGGCCGCGCAAGGCGTTGCAGTTATTGTGCAGCGCCACCTTGTGCGGGAATTCGGCCCACGGAAAACCGTCCACCTTCAGCACGTCATGCAGAAACTCGACTAGTTCATATGTGTGCTCGCGAACGTGCTTCACATCATCGGTCTGCGCAACGGCATCGAAGTTGTTGCGGATGTGGTTCACGCAGCTGCCGGACGGCGCAACGATGTAGTCATAGTCCTTGAAGTTACGGACGAAGAGTTCTTCCGTCGCCTTGGATTCCTTGTGGCAGCCCGTGTTGGTCATGGGCTGGCCACAGCAGGTCTGGTCGAATGGATATTCGACCTCGCAGCCGAAGCGCTCCAACAGTTCCAGGGTCGCCTGCCCGACCTCCGGGTGGAATGCGTCGACGTAACACGGAACAAACAACCCAACTCGCATAACGCTTCCTCACAGTGACGGTGCGACCTCATTGTGGGGCGCGTCGCCTTCCTATCATATCGCCGGAAATGTCCTTCTCTCGCAGTCTTGTCGAGAGTGAAGACGTGTCCTTTCGGACGAGCCCTTTCCACTGGCTGGAAAAAGAGTTCCGGAGGAACCCTTTACCCCCTCCGGCCTTACTGTCAAATCACTTAAAACAGATTGACTGCTCTGTTATTTTCTTTTCCCAAAACGAAACCATCCCGGCTTGTGGCCGGGATGATGTGCGCTTCGGAAAAGACCAGTTCAGTTCTTCTGGGGAGGACGGGCGTTTGCCTTGGCGACCTTCTTGCCCCACTGAACCAGCGTATCGGTGCAGTCCTCGGTGGCGATGTGACATTCGATGAAAGTCGGGCCTTTTTTGTTGGCCTTGGCTTTCTCGATGGCGTCCGCCAGTTCCGCACCGGTGCGGGCATGCAACCCCAGACCATGGCCGTCCTCGGCGTTGAACGCCTTGATGAGACCGGCATAATCCCAGTTCTTGATGTAGTTGTATGGACCGTCATGGATCTTGATCTCGATGACGTAACCACGGTTGTTCACGAGGAAGATGATAACCGGCACTTCATACCGGACCATCTGCGCAACTTCCTGCGCCGTGAGCTGGAAGGAACCGTCGCCGACCATCAGCACGTGGCGACGATCCGGCGAGCCAATGGCGTTACCAAGAGCGGCGGGCACCGACCACCCGATGGAACCCCACTGCATTTCTGTCTCGACACGCGCACCGTTCGGCAGGTGCATACGGACAGCGTTGAACCAGCTATCGCCCGTCTCTGCCGTGATGGTGGTGTTGCCATCGACCAGCATGTTGATCTGACGGGCCATCTCGTCATTGGTCAGCGGAACGGTTGGAGCCGATTCCGGAATCTTGACCGGCGTGTAGGTCGTGCTTTCAGCCGTGGCCGGACGGCTCGGCGCCTTGGCCGTGAAAGCCTCAAGGAAGGCACCGAGATGGAAGCCTGCAAAGCTCTTGCCATCCACCGTCACCTCGGCGAGGTCGGCAATCAGAGCCTGTGATGCAGGCGGCTTGGCCTGCCAGCCCACCGTCGCGTAGTCGTTGAAGATCGGCGCAAGGCAGATCACACCATCGGCCTTTTCGACCAGCTCCTGTGCACCCGGGGAACTGACCTCACCCCAGTAAACACCACGGAACGCCTTGTGCTCTTCCGGGAAGAAGCTCTTGGCGGCTCCCATGACCGTCACTGCGCAACCAATGCGGTCAGCCAGTTTGACGATCGGCTCCAGCGAACCCAGCGTGCGCACGCGGCTACCGACCAGAATGACGACGTTCTTGCGGGACTCAAGGAAATCGCAGGATGCCTTGACCGCAGCATCGAGGCTCTTCTGATCCGGCGTCGTCTCGTTCAGCAGGCTGCCAACCGGGCCGGGACGCACGCATTCCGCACCAGCAAGGTTGCAGGGAATTTCAATGTAGCAGGGCTTGCGCATGCGCAGCGCCGTGCGGATGGCATGATCGATCTGGGACGGCGCATTCTCGGCGGAAAGAATGACTTCCGTGGCGCACGTCACCTGACGGAACATCTCGGCCTGATAGCCGTAGTTCGAGTTGCCGATCGTGTGATGCAGGATATGGCCAGAACCCTGATCGTTGGTGTTCGGGCCACCGGATACGAAGATGACCGGCAGGCTCTCGGCGTAAGCGGAACCAATGGCATTGATCGCGGACAAGGCGCCGACATTGAAGGTGACGACCATTGCCGCCGCGCCGTTGGCGCGGGCATATCCCTCGGCCGTGTAACCACAGTTCAGTTCGTTACAGCTGTAGAGCTGCTTCGTGGAACCTTCTTCGAGAAGCTGGTCCAGCAGAACAAGGTTGAAATCGCCTGCGACCGCAAAATGGTCTTTCAGGCCGATCTGACCAAGGCGTTCGGAGAGATAATGACCGACTGTATATTTCTCGGGCATGAAATAGCCTCCTCAATGGAATCGAGACATCTTGTCGGTCGGCACTGTGATCGCTTGCCTCTCCCATGACCACTATATGGAAACACCCCGATCCATATCTTTTCGATATGGATCGGGGTGTCTGACTATCACTTAGAAATGAGACGTCGTTAATCAGACTTTGTTAACGGAAGCGTCATAAATCTTGTCGATTGTCTTGCTGAGAGTGGCGTCGAATTCAGCATCGGACGCATCAGCGTGCAGACCGCCCAGCAGCGCACGCGAGAAGCTCGCGATCATGCCGTGATTCTGCTTCAGACGGGCGCAGGACTCATCGAGTGAATAGCCACCGGAAAGCGCCACAAGCCGCTCCATGCGCGGGTGCTTGATGATGTCGGCATACAGATCCGCCACTTCCGGAATCGTGACCTTCAGCATGATCTTGTAGTCGCCGGGCATGGCGTCGAGCGCCTTGAGAACCTCATCACGCAGGATGGCTTCAGCACCCTTCTTGTCCGGGCTCTTCACCAGCACTTCCGGCTCCAGAATCGGCACAAGACCGTGCGATGCGACCTGATGGCCGATCTCGAACTGCTGCTTCACGATGGCGGCAATCGCCTCGGCGTTCGGCAGATTGATGACCGAACGTTCCTTGGTACCATAAATGCCAAGCTTGGCGGCGCGCGCCAGCAGCTTGTCCAGTTCAGGCATCGGCTTCATCATGCGGACACCGTTCACTTCGTCTTCAAGACCTTTGTCGATCTTGAGGAACGGAACAACGCCGCGCTCTTCCCACAGATATGTTGGGACAGGCTTGCCCTTGGCTTCGCCATCCATGGTGCGCTCGAACAGAATCGCGCCGATCACCTTGTCGCCGGAAAAGCTGGGGGCGGTCATGATCCGCACGCGCATCTCGTGGATCAGGCGGAACATTTCCTCATCCGAGGAATAGGCGGTTTCGGGAATACCGTAGGCTTTCAATGCGCCGGGAGTTGAGCCGCCGCTCTGATCGAGGGCCGCGATAAAGCCAGCCTTATCTGAAATCTGGCTTTTCATACGGTCGATGGACATTTTGCTTACCCTTTTTGATTTTCAACCTGTCGCGCGCCTGATGAAAACGCACTTTCAGCCAACCTCATCCTTGCCCTTACCCCGCCCGGCCTCGACATGCCTGAGTTCCGGTGGACCAAAAGCCAGTTTGGTCTTTGCAGACGGCGAGACCTTTGCACGGAGCGCGTGACTTCGCCATATGTTTACGGCGGGCAAACAGAATGAAAAAGTGGGAAAGCGGCGTTATTGCGGCATTTTCCGCCGCTCGGGTGGCAGGAGAATGTCGGTGAGTGTCGCAGATGTCTGCGTTTCCGGCATAAGCATCGGCGGCTTCCGGGGAATGAGATACCAGCCGATGACAAGAAACACGACCACCAGCGGCGAAGCGACAATCGTGATCGTGCCCGCCGGATAATCGCAGGCTGTCAGCACGACCACCGCCGCCAGAAAGGCCAACGTCAGATAGGACGTAAAGGGCGCGCCCGGCATCCGGAATGTGGGAGCAGGCAGGTCACCACGCGCCACAGCCCGACGATAGGCAAGCTGACTCAGCAGAATGAACATCCATGTGCAGATGATGCCGAGCGCCGAGAAGCTGAGCACGATTTCGAAGACGTCCTGCGGCACGACGTAATTGAGCCCGACCCCCACCAGACAGAAGGCGGACGTCAGAAGGATGCCTGCATAGGGGACCGAGTGACGGTTCATCACACCCAGAAAAGACGGCGCGGCTCCCCCCAGCGCCAGCGCCCGCAGCACACGGCCCGTGGAATAAACCCCGGAATTGAGACTCGACAGGGCCGCCGTGAGCACGATGAGATTCATGACACTGTCGGCATAGGGAATGCCGAGCGCATTGAAGAAAGTTACGAAAGGACTTTCGCCTCCCTGATAGGCACTCCACGGCAGCAGACACACCAGCAGCACGATCGAGCCGACATAAAACACAGCGATCCGCCAGATGACGCTGTTGATGGCGCGCGGCAGCGTTGTGTGAGGATTTTGGCATTCACCCGCGGCTGTGCCGATCAGTTCGATGCCTGAATATGCAAACACCACACCTTGCGTCAGAATGAGCGCAGACAGCAGGCCGTGCGGAAAGAAACCCCCATTATCCGTGATGAGGTGAAAGCCGGTCGGGTGACCGTTTACAGGCATACCCGTTCCAAGAATGACGGTGCCGACAACCAGAAACACGATCAGGGCAACGACCTTGATCAGTGAGAACCAGAACTCCATCTCGCCGAAATATTTCACGCCTATAAGATTCATTCCGGTCACGATGCCGAGGGCACAGAGGGCCAGCACCCATTGCGGCACCGCGGCAAACACGCCCCAGAAATGCATGTAGAGCGCCACTGCAGTAATGTCGGCAATACCCGTCATGGCCCAGTTGAGGAAGGAGGTCCATCCGGCTACGTAAGCCGCTTTCTCGCCCAGAAATTCCTGCGCATACGACACGACACCGCCGCAACTGGGTCGATACATCGACAGTTCGCCAAGAGCACGCAGAATGAAGAAAGAAAAGACGCCACAGACAGCGTAGACGATGGCGAGCGACGGGCCACCCGTCTGGAGACGGCTCCCTGCCCCGAGAAACAGTCCCGTGCCGATACATCCGCCGATGGCGATCATCTGCATCTGCCGGCGTCCGAGGCCCTTGTGATAGCCCTCGTCAGTGAGAGCCTGAGAAGCGTCCGTCTTGTCCATTCCGCCCCAGATTCAGATTAACCATGCCATCAACCGCCATTAGACTGGTTCGAGAACGAAACGTTGTCCATGGAAAATGTAGTTTGAATTTTCAGAACACGGCGTTGATGGCAAACTGGGGAGAGATTTTCACGCCAGTATCGTGACCAGCATAATAAATGGCTGAGCCGACAATGACGCCCCAGCGTGCGTTCCAGTTATATTCAATGGCAGGCGCGATCTGCCAGTCCGTCGATGCGGAACTGATTCGGTTGATCGTGGCGCCAGAAAGATAGCGCCCCTTGAGACGTGAGCCGTTCGACCAGTCACGCGCCAGATCCATCGCCAACACCCATTTCTGGCTCACGGCATATTCCAGCGAGAAACCAGTCTGCCCACTCATCCCCGGATGCCCACGCCCGACAAATCCGGCGGTGGTCCCGTAACTTGTCACATCCTGCAAGCGGGCAGATGTCAGGGCGTGACGGAACCAGTTCCATACGCGCAGACGCAGTTCGTGATTACCCGGCAGCGTATAGGTCGACTGCTCCGTGATCGCCACACGAAAGACATAGGAACCCGTTCCGAACCCGTCCTGTGATGAGCCGAGATGTTTGTAATCTCCTGTGGGAAACACGACACCCGCGAAAAGATTCAGATCGGGAATGTAGCGTTTCGGATTGGCATGCAGAAAACGGTAGATCAGATCGACAGGAAAATCGCCGAACTTGGGGCCATGGGCATGACCACTTCCATGCTTCCAGCCATAACTGATGACAGTATGGGTCTGGATGCTCAGATCATCCAGAATACCGTATTTCCACATTGTGGAATTGGAGAATGTCTGCTGCCGAGGATGCTGCGGATGGCTCGTGCCGTTCGACGCAAAATAGCCGATTGGCTGGCTATATGAAAAATAGGGCTCGACGCCGATGTCCCCGGCGTGGTTTTTCGCGCCGGATGGCGACACCAGCGAGCCGGTATACCACTGCCCCGCCCGTGCTTCCGAAACGTCTGCCAGGAGAAGGGTCATGGATGAGAGCGCAAAAAAAGCACGAGAAGATAGGAATGAACCAACTGTGCTCAGCATAAAAAAACCTGCATATGCACTTCTTTTCCGCAAATCATGGAAAAAATAAACTCCACAAATAGTAATTGTTTCGAACAAACACTTCGTATGTATCGAAACGAATAACTATTTTCTTTTAACCCAACCCACAAAAACTGGATTTCAACCGATACCTTTTGTTATGATTTATTGTTACTTTGACGTATCGGTTGTTTTTCCTCTATAGTGTGGCGGGGCATTTATCACTACTTGATGAGGAAGAAAAGTCTGATGGCGGCGACCACCCACAAGATCGATACGAAAGGGCGGACTTACGCCATTCTCGCCGCGCTTGCGCTCGGCGTTGTGACTGGTCTGGTTCTGCACACGCTTGGCCCGGACGTCATTCATGGCGCCGAGCAGGCATCCAAACTCATGACGGGTCTTTTCCTGCGTCTCATCAAGATGGTGATCGCCCCACTCGTCTTCGCCACGCTGGTGAGCGGGATCGGCAAGATGGGCGACGAGACGCTCGTCGTGCGCGTAGGAGGACGCATTCTCCTGTGGTTCATCGCCATGTCGTTCATATCGCTGACGATCGGCCTGCTGTCCGCCAACCTCCTGCGTCCCGGCATAGGCTTCACTCCACCTGCCGTGGCGGATGTCGCCTCGCTCAAGCATCCGTTCCAGCCTGTTGAATTCATCCTTCACATCGTGCCGACGAGTATCCTCGATTCAATGGCGCGAAATGACATTCTGCAAATTGTTGTGTTCTCGGTGCTGTTCGGTATCGCGCTTCCCGCCGCCGGACCGGCTGGCAAGACGATGCTGAACTGGGCGGAAGAGTTGGGCCACATCATGCTGCGCATGACGGACATGGTGATGCTGCTCGCACCGATGGCGGTTTTCGGCTCGATCATGGGCAGTCTCGCCACAGGTGGCCTGACCACCCTGCTCCATTACGGACGTTTCCTGATCGAGTTCTACGGAACCATTCTCGTTCTCTGGTGCGTCCTGACCGCCCTCACCTTCCTTGTCCTTGGCCCACGTGTGAAAGACCTTATCAAGGAACTGCTCCAGCCGCTGATCCTCGGCTACGCCACGGCGAGCAGCGAGTCCGTCTATCCGCTTCTGCTCGAAAAACTGGAGAATTTTGGCGTTCCAAGCCGGATCAGCGGTTTTGTCCTGCCTCTCGGTTACAGCTTCAATCTGGACGGCTCCATCCTGTTCCAGTCCTTCGGCGCAATCTTCATTGCGCAGGCCTACGGCATCAGTCTGTCATGGTCGCAGCAGGGTCTTATGGTGCTGGTGATGATGTTGAGCAGCAAAGGCATTGCTGGCGTCCCCCGCGCTTCACTTGTGACACTGATTGCCGTACTGCCGCAGTTCGGTCTTCCTGAAGCCGGAATGGCGCTCATCCTTGGCATTGACCATTTTCTCGACATGGCGCGCACGGCAACCAACGTGCTTGGCAATGGCTATGCCGCCGCCATTTCCGCCAAATGGGAAGGCGTTCTGTCGGACGGCCCCACAGAGGACGATCTGTAAGAAAGAAAAAGGGGCCTTCTGATTCCCAAAATGGGGGACAAGAGGGCCCCGGTTTAATGCACCCTAGTAAGGTGTCTTGAGGTGGGGTAGTTTACTAAATAATAT
>NZ_JBDNXK010000033.1:19286-32598 GCF_047721705.1 Acetobacter sp.
TTTACCTAATATTTTTTTATAAATAATTTAATATGGGCCCTTCTGTCCCCATGGTTCCTAATCAGTTGGCCCCTTTTTAACTCCAGTCTCAGTCGTTCCGTTCAGAGTGGTAATTTCAGAAAAATATGTCAGCGGCCCGGACGGGTTCCGATATTGCCGCGTAGTGTTGTTGCCTCATAATGCTTACGGAACAGACCGCGCCGCTGCAATTCAGGAACAACCGCGCGGGCAAATGTCTCATGGCTCGATGGTGCCGTTACCGGATCGAGCACAAACCCATCGCAGCAACCAGAAGTGAAGATTTCTTCCAGCCTGTCCGCAACCGTCTTCGGAGAGCCAACGATCTGTGCAGGAAGCGCCTTTTTTGCCGCCTCCATGAACTGCTCCTTGGCAGTTTTCTGCAACTCGGAGACCTCCTCAATGCTTGCATGCATGCCCTGAGAGCCGGATTCTGATCCTGCCTTGTTTTTATCGGAAAGTTTCGTGACATCCACTCCGGCTGACGCGGACAGATGGGCTGCGTTCAACTCTCCAACCACAAGATTGTTGATATAATCAGCTTTTTCACGAGCGATGGAATCCGTCTCACCGACAATGCAGGTCGCGAGCATGGCAACCGCACAGTCGGTCGGTCGACGGCCCGCCGCAACGACTTTTTCCTTCAGGGTGTTGTAGCTGGCAATGGCCTTTTCTTTCGGGGCGTAGAACGTAAAGACCAGTTCAGCCCAACGCGCGGCAAATTCGGTTCCACGAGGCGATGAGCCAGCCTGCATGAGAACGGGATGCCCCTGCGCACTCCGGGGAATGGTGATCGGCCCGCGCGTGCGGACAAAACGTCCTTCGTAATTTGCGTAATGAACCTTGGCCGGATCACCGAATATGCCGTGCTCTTTGTCGAGAATCCACGCGTCCTCGTCCCAGCTTTTCCACAGCTTCATGCAGGCCTCGACAACTTCGTCCGCCTGATCGTAACGCAGATCTTTGTCAGGGAGACTGTCGAGACCGTAATTGCGTGCTTCCAGTTCGGTAGCAGATGTCACGACATTCCAGGCCACACGACCACCGCTCATCACGTCCAGCGACTGCAACGAACGCGCCAGATGATAGGCAGGCAGCAATGTTGTCGAAAGTGTCGCACCCAGACCGATATACCGCGTTGCCGCGGCCATGACGGGCAGAACCGTCATCGGGTCCAGATAGCTGACCTGACCGCCATACCGGACATAAGCATCGTAGCCACCGGCATGAATGTCATACAGACCTTGCAGGTCCGCGAAAAAACAGCCGTCAAAACAGGCATCTTCAAGGGTGCGTGCAATGCTTTCATACCGCGACGGCTTGAGAATATCCCCCAAAGTCGCCTCGGGATGACGCCAGCCCGCAGGATGCAATGCTGTCGGACCGGTCTTCAGATAAGCAAACAGGCTCATTTTTCTGGACATAGTGGATCTCCCGTAAGACAGACGTCAGGAAAGACAGAGAAACGCGCGACGAAAATAGGTCAGGCCTTCATCTTCTTCAGAGGAAGACGCATGAACTTCACAGAACAGCACGGTATGGGTGCCGATATCCGCCGTTTTGACAATGGAGCAGTCCAGAGAGGCAAGGCAGCCTTCAATGGCAGGCGCACCACCACGCAGCTTATGCGTCGGCAACCCTTCGAATTTCTCGGCCATATCACCTTTTGAAGAGGCAAACCGCATGGCGATTTCCTGCTGCCGCGAACCAAGAACATTGATGCATATCTCGCGATTTTCCATCAGGGCGGCATAGCTTCTGCTGGAACGGTTCACGCACACAAGCATGGTAGGCGGAGTGTCGGTCACAGAACAGGCAGCGGAAACAGTAAGACCAGCCAGACCTGCTGGTCCATCGGTTGTCACAACGCAAACAGGACTAGGTAAACGTGACATCAACTCACGAAAGTCGGCCTGATCAATCACCGGTTTCTTCTCCTTGGAATGGCACGACACAACTTATTTCGATACCGATATATAATGTATACACTACAAATAATCGAAATCCACAACAAATTTTTCCAGCGCTTATTTTCCGGATAACCTTAGAATTTTCAAAGATATTAGTGAGAAATATCTTCCCTACGAATCGTTGAGTGAACCCGCGCATACAGCACAAAAGACACGCAGCTGGTAAGACAGGGCACTATACCTCTCCTCGACGACCATGCAGCAGGAACAGCATGACTGCCGTAACCGGAGATGCGATCAGCCAGCCGAGATTGATCCCGTGCAAATACTCAACCAGAGGACCCGTGTAAAATGCGTTGGATGTAAACGGAATTTGCACAACAACCCCGATCAGAAATGCAAAACAGACCCTGAGGTCAAATCCTGCATTTGCCTGAGCGCTCTGGCTGCCTTCCCGCACTGCGCGAGGGAAATAGAACATGCAGAGATTGACCGTCACCCACGGCACGAGCACAATCAGCAATGACAGCACAATATTGAGAAAAACCGGCACAACGCTCGTGGGATAAAACGTTACGATCGTCAGGCTTCCCATCAGGATAACGGCTGAAAAGCATAGACGGGCCAACCTGCCGGGCGTCCATAAAAAGAAGATCGTCTGAATGGCAGTAATGAGCGTAAGAACCGCGCCATACACGTTCAGTGCGTTGTGACTGACGATGTTGAGCACAAACAGAGCCATCAGACAGAGCCCGAGCGGCTGCGCTATTCCTGCAATCGCGGAAAGCGGATCGACAATACCGGGCATTGTCGCCGCAACGAGCACACCAAAGATGAAGCTGAGTGATGCGCCTCCCGCCGCCCCTCCTGCGCTTGCAAGAAATGGCCCCCTGAAACCGACTGTCGGCGGCAGATAGCGCGAATAGTCGGAAGTGTAGCAGGAATAGGAGATGTTCCAGACACAGGTTGTCGAAAACAGCAGCATCCAGTTGATGAAGCCGGAAGTCTGCATGGGAGACGTGCTGACCGGAATCCCACCAGTCCACAACACGGACACAAAGCCTGCTGCAAGAGCGGCAGCCATAAACCAGAACCCAAGCCGATTGATGAGATGGATGGCATTATACCCCATCACCCCGATCCCCACCGCACCAACGCCAGCCAGAACAGCGCCCATCGCCGGGGAAATACCGCTGAACAGCCCATGCAAAGCCGCACCAGCTAGAGCCGTATTGGACGTAAAAAACCCCAAATAAAGCAGGGAAGAAATCAAAACGATCAGAAGAGATCCATACCGTCCGAACTGGGCGCGGGCCTGAACCATCTGCGGCAGGCCCGTCTGCGGCCCCTGCGCCGAACAGGCACCCAGAACCAGTCCCCCCATCACATGCCCTGCGATGATCGTCAGAATCACCACCCAGAACGGGAGATGCACCGTCCGATAGAGCGTCGCCCCGGTGACAATTGGCAAAGGCGCTATATTGGTGGTGAACCAGAGCGTGAACAGGTCCCTCACCCGGCCGTGGCGCTGACCAAGAGGCACGAATGAAGTGCTGTTCGCCTCAACGGAGAAATTTGCCGTCTCGTCAGTCATGAAGGCCTTTGCTTTGAGAAGGCGGGGAAGGCTGCGCATTTATAGTGTATGCGCTACATATCGATTCCGCAATGTTTCATTTGAAAGGCTTCCTTGAGGAAACGCTCACTATCCCCAAGGCACCATCGCTCCTTCCACGTGCCGCACATCCACGCCATAGACCTCCTGCACCATCGCGCCACTCAATGCAGCCGCAGGAAGAGCGTAACGGATTGCGCCGTCTTTCATCACCACAAGACGGTCACAAAAACGCGTGGCCAGAAGAAGATCGTGGATCACCAGCACCACGCAACATCCCTCTGCCGCAAGGGCCCGTAGCACTCGCATCACGCCAAGAGCATGCGCCGGATCAAGTGCGGCAACGGGTTCATCGGCCAGCAGCACAGGCGCTTCCACCGCAAGAGCACGCGCGAGCATCAGACGCGCGCGCTCGCCTCCGGACAGACGATCGGCCGCACGGGTAGCAAGATCCTCCAGACCGGCCAGACCGAGGGCCATACTGACTGAAGGATGCTCCAGCGCCACACCGGGCGCCTCCCCATAAGGCAGACGCCCGAGGGAGGCTATTTCGCGGACGGGCATTGGTGGAAATGGGGGAAGATCCTGCGGCATGTAGGCAATCCGACGCGCACGCCGCGACTGAGGGAGGTGCGCCAGATCGTCGTCTCCGCAGAACACCGTTCCTTCTGTAGGCGGCAACAGACCTGCCAGCAGTTTCAGAAGCGTCGACTTTCCCGCACCATTCGGGCCAAGCAGCCCGGTCACAGTGCCAGCCTCGAAGGACGCCGAGGCATTGCGCAGCAATGTTGCGCCCCCGGTTGTAAAAGTCAGGTCGCGGGCTTCAAGCATCAGAGAGTCCCCTGCTTGCGAAACAGGATGACGCGATGAAAGAATACCGGCGCACCGATCAGCGCCGTGACCACGCCAAGTTTGAGTTCCGCACGGCCGGCAAGCGAGCGGACGGCAAGATCGGCCGCCAGCACCAGCACCGCGCCCCCAAGAGCGGAAGGAATGAGCAACCGCGCCGGTCGATGGCCCGTGAGAGGACGCAACAGATGCGGCACAACCAGCCCGACAAAGCCGATGGCTCCCGATACTGCTACACAGGAGCCAACAGCGAGAGCCGCCCCCGCCACGACACGCATCTGCACACCCGTCCAACCTCGCAAGGGAAAGCCAAGACTTTCCGCCACATCTTCGCCCATCGTCAGGGCATCAAGGGCACGCCCGGTGCCCAGCATGAGCACGCTCCCAATCAACACACCGGGAAGGGCCAGCCAAACATCAGTCATGGTACGATCTGTCAAAGATCCCATGAGCCAGCGCATGATTTCGAAAGTGGCATAAGGGCTTGGCACAAGATTAAGCACCAATGCAGTCAATGCAGCGGTGAAACTGCTCAGAGCCGCCCCAGCAAGCAGCAGAACCAGCGGCCCTCCCCGTCCGACAAGCGTGATGAGCAGTCCTACCGATGCCGCCGCGCCCAGCAGGCCACCCAGAGGCAAGAGCGCAGCAGCAATCTGAAACAGCCCCGTGTAGAACACACACACTGCGCCCAACGCCGCGCCGCCCGACACACCGAGGAGACCGGGATCAGCCAGCGGGTTACGGAGGTAGCCCTGCAACACAGCACCGCTCAGGCCCAGCGTACCGCCCACCATCAGTGCGAGCAGCAGGCGCGGCAGGCGAAGCTGGCCGAGGATGACTGCCCCAACGGTTGGACGTCCAGCCAGCCAGTCATGAAACGCAGCTGGCACATCGAGTGCGGCCTCACCCCACAGCAGCGCGGCAGCGGCAAGAAGCGCGAGCAGACCGGACAGCAGGATGACAAGCCCGGAAGGTCTCGGAATCATCATGGCACAGCGTCCTTTTTCACAAGTATATCGTGAGATTCACGCAGAATTGCCACCGCATCGAGCGTCTGCGGCAGCCCGCACAGCCAGAGCCGTGCCGGCACATCCACGACATGCGGCGGTGGAAACGCAGCGAGAAGCGCTGGATTGGACAGCATGGCCTGTGCCAGCGAACGCCCCGGTCCCGAGAGGTCACGCACCAGCAAATCCGGATGATAGGCCAGCAGCAGTTCCATGACGACCTGCCCGCCCATGGGAGGCGTTCCGGCAAGAGTGGAGAAGTTACGCAGACCGGAATGCGCCAGAACATCGTCCGCAAGACTGCCTGCATGCACGACAAAACCATTCGCTTCGTAAATCACGGCAATCGGGTCATTCTCCCGACGAGGCAATGAAATTTCGGAAAGGCGGCGGTTAAAAGCAGCGATCAGGGCTTCACCCCGCTCAGGATGACCGACCAGTCGGGCAACCTGACGGATCTGCCTGGGAATATCGGCCAGCGAAGAGGCAGGCGGAAGAGTGAGCACCTGCGCCCCGACCTCTTTCGCTGCCCGGATGGCGAGGCGCGCGGTAAAGCGTCCGCCCAGCACCACATCGGGGTGAGCGGCAAGGACCGTTTCCGCTGTCGCCTGTAGCACCGGCATATCCCGCGCCTGCTCACACAGCGCGGATTCCGTGCAATCCTGTGCCAATGGCGAGAGACCGATCAGATCGCTCCTGTCAGCCAGCAGCAGAGCCAACTGGTCGGTACAGAGATTGAGCGAAGCGATACGGGCTGCCTGTGCCGGAACAACGGGCAGAAGGAACGCCAACACCATGATGCGGAGAGTGCGCAGAAAAGCCATGACGTGCGGGCGGTCCCTTCTTCCTGTTTTCGACGCGGGCAGAATGTCCGGTCGCTTGAGCGGTCAGTAACTCAGGGTGAAACCGCCATAGCCTGCACGGCCCTGCTGGAGATAGCCTACGGGGTTCTGATACTGCCGGTTGAGCAGATTGTCGGCACGGGCAAAAACGCTGAGGAAACGGTTGATTTTATAATTCGCCGCCACGTCGATCGTCATGTAGCCATGCCCCTTGGTGCAGGTCTCACAGTAGCTGTAGGTGCTTGAATACACCGGATAGTCACGCCAGCCGCTGACATAGAGAATATTGCCAGACAGGGTGAGATCCTTGATCGGCCGCCAGGTGGTGTTGAAGTTGAACTTGTGCTGCGGACGACGCTGGAGCGGCAGGTCGTTCATCGTATCCCGCGCATGGGTCCATGTGTAATTCAGATTGAATTCGAGATTATCGAGCGCTTTCCAATTCAGGAACGCTTCCACACCATACATGCGCGCGCGTGTAACATTGGCATAGGAGTAAATCGTGCTTTGTGGCGCGTATGTCACCGTTGACTGGATGAGATTGTTCACGTGGTTCTCATACCATGTCGCGCCAAAATGCAGCCTGTCATGCACCAACTTCTGTTCGATGCTGACATCGTAACCGATCAAACGTTCCGCACGGAGGTTCGGGTTGCCAAGCGAGCTGTATCCAGTGCCGCGCGTGGTGCCGAAAAGCTGGTAGAGCGACGGACCATGAAAACCACTCCCCGCACTGGCCTTGATGACGGTCCCAGTGCCCGGAATGTGGATGGCTGGCGCTACACGCCAGGTCACATAATGCCCATAGCGCGAATTGGAATCGTAACGGATGTTGGCAGCACCATAAAGAATCCTGTTCCAATTACCCTGATACTGGCCATAGCCCGCCGTGGTATCCATGCTGGCACGGGTGCTGTATGGCGCATAGTTCGTGCCGCTGTTGTCGCCTTGGTTTCCATAATATGTGTCGTGAAAATGCTCAGCACCAATCAGCAACGATCCGTATTTCTTCAGATCGAACGTGCCATGCCAGTCGATCTTTAGGCGATCGGACCTGTAATATGAAGGATCATAGAGACGCGCGCTACCGTCCGTATTGGTGCCCAGATACGTGAAATTGCGCCAGTTGGTCATGTAACCAAGGCCGATGATCTGGTCGAACAGACCGTTCCATGAGTTGAGATGCGCAGTGCCGCGCACGATGGCCGTGTTCTGGATGGTCCGTTCCCGCTCGCGCCCGGCATACCCCCATGCCTCGTCAAGCATTTCGTATGATCCATATGAGCGGTAGTTGCTCTGCATCACACGGGCAGTCAGGCCGAGATCGAAATTGTCGAGCACATCATAACCGAGGCGGACGTTGGCGCTCCGGTTGTCATAGGTATTGCCCCGGTCGCGCTGTTCTTTGGTGATGGGAGCGAATGTCGCAGCATACCGCTCGACATCATTCGGAACGGCGTGAAACCCGACCTGCCGATAATGCGACAACTGCACATTATAATGGAAACGATCCGCGCTTCCCCGTGCGCCGAATGCCTGATTGAACGTGCCGTATGAACCGCCCTCCACACGGACGAAAGGCTTGAACCGCCCCTCTCCCTGTGCCGTCGTCATGTCGATCACACCCGCCATGGCATCCGCACCGTAAAGACCGCTTTGCGGACCGCGCAGGATTTCAATACGCCCCAGCCCGTCGGTCATATATTGCGCGGCGTCGAAAGCACCCGAAGCACCGCTGCCATCATTGATATCCATACCATCAAGGCGAACCTTCACCTCGTTGGAATTGGTGCCGCGCATGAAGATGGATGTCGAACCGCCCATGCCGCCGGTACGCACCACGTTGATCCCCGGCTGACGCACGAGAATATCCGACAGAGACCGACGTTGCTGAATCTGGATCTGCTTCTCGGTGATGATCGTCATCGCCGTGCCAATCTCGTCCGCACGGATGGGACGACGGGCGGCGCTGACAGTAATGTTTTCCGGCAGGGAATTTGCCGTTTCGGAAAGAATGGCCTGCTTCGCGTGTGAGCCAGTTGCCGCAGACGAATGGACGGCAGACGCCTTTACTTTATCAACCGGCGGTGGAACCGCGGGCTTCGGCTGACGCTGCAACCGGGGATTGCTCGTTTCCGCGTAAGCCGGGATCGTCACAATGGAGGAAAGCAGAGTGGCTCCGGCCAGAAGGACTCGGAAAGACATAAGGAACGCTCGTGGTTTTCAGCGTTGCCACGAGAAAGCATCCGTGTCTCGGAAAGACCGTCTGCCTTACTTGCCGGATCACCCCGTCCGACACGCCTCGTCCGCAACATCCGGCATAATGGCAGGTCTCCTGACTCGCGGTTTAACCGGGTTTTTCTCTCCCTTCCCAGAACGCCGCGTTCCAGTGGGCTGGCATCATCGCCAGTCGAGAAGACCCATACCGCTCACAGTTGCGGGGGCAGCGCCGGAATTGGGATGAACCCACACCGGCTTCCCTTTTCATCCCTCGTCACGATCCAATCGCAACGCCGGGAAACCATCATGGCGCCGTGGTTTACAGGGCGAGGCCGTCCTGTCAACAACATGGCCGGCTGCGTTGTCGCATGATGGCATCAGTTGTGACAGGAATGCCACGCCCGAGGCTACCGCTGTTACAGCGCAGCACCTCGCGCCGCACCCATCAGCCGCTTCATTTCCTGCACAACAGACGGAAGACCATCGAAGATGGCCTGTCCAATCAGGAAATGACCGATATTGAGTTCGGAGATCTGCGAAATGGCCGCGACAGGTGCGACATTGCCAAAACTCAGGCCATGACCGGCATGAACCTCCAGACCAAGCCCAGCCGCCTGAGCGGCGGCAGTGCGCAACCGCTCAAGTTCACCATCCTCGCCATGCGCATAAGCGCCCGTATGCAGTTCCACCACGGCAGCGCCAACGGCCGCAGAGGCTGCGATCTGCTTCGGATCAGGATCGACGAAAAGCGAGACGCGAATGCCACGGTCACTCAGACGCCTTATGACAGGCACCAGCAACGCATTCTGTCCGGCAACATCCAGGCCGCCTTCTGTCGTCACCTCCTCCCGCCGTTCGGGAACGATGCAACAGGCGTGCGGCTTTAGATCGCAGGCAATGTCCACCATCTCCTCGGTCGCGGCCATTTCCATATTCAGCGGAGCACGCAGCACCGCGCGCAGCCGCTTGATATCCTCATCACGGATATGACGGCGATCCTCCCGCAGATGCGCCGTAATGCCATCCGCGCCCGCCTTGACGGCAAGCAGCGCCGCCTCGACCGGGTCGGGATGAATGCCACCGCGCGCGTTACGCACGGTCGCGACGTGATCGATATTGACCCCAAGACGCAGACTCATATGGAGGTTCCTTCGATGTAATCCTGTCGGTTATCAGACAATAACCCGGCGAGGCGCAGTGCCGCCACGAGACTGTCCGGTTCCGCCTTGCCCGTACCGGCGATGTCAAATGCCGTGCCGTGATCCGGCGATGTCCGAATGATGGGCAGCCCCAACGTCACATTCACACCATTCGCCATATCGAGCGTCTTGATGGGGATCAGGGCCTGATCATGATACATGCAGAGAGCCGCGTCATATTTCTCACGTGCAGCATCGGTGAACATCGTATCCGGCGGCAGCGGTCCAAACACATTGATCCCCTGTGCGCGCAGACGCGCAATGGCAGGCTCGATCATTTCGATCTCTTCCCGCCCCATCAGCCCCTCTTCGCCCGCATGCGGATTCAGCCCGGCGACAGCAATGCGCGGTTCCACAATCCCGAAATCACGTTTTAGAGCAAGGGCCGTTGTCACACCCACCTCGACAATCATGTCCTCACTCAGTGTATCGAGCGCTTGCCGCAACGAAACATGAATCGTCACCGGCACCACGCGCAGCATGGGACTGGCAAGCATCATCACCTCGCGGCCTGAAACACCACAGAGTTCCGCCAGAAATTCAGTATGACCGGGATGAGGAAATCCTGCGCGGCGCAAAACAGCTTTGCTGATCGGATTGGTGACGACACCGCCTGCGGCTCCTGCGCGCGCCAAACCGACAGCGCGCGCAATACTGTCAACAACAGTCTGAGCATTTTCTGAATCCGGTTCGCCTGTCCGCACCGGCACCGATAGCTGAAGTGGTAGAACTGGCAACGCTCTTGAGAAAACGGACGAGGCTTCCTCAATCGTTTCGATTTCCTGTGTCGGCACAGAAGGCGGCAGGCAGGCCGGGTCGCCGAGCCACGCAAAAACCGGACCTTCCCCGCGCAGCCGTTTCCATGCCCCTACTGTGATTTCGGGGCCGATGCCTGCGGGGTCGCCCATCGTCAGGGCCAGAGGAAGCTGCTTCATTTTGCAAGGGTTTTCAGAACGCGCACCCATGACCGGATGCCTTTGTGAAACGAAACGAGGTTGTACTTCTCATTCGGCGAATGGATGCGGTCATCGTCCAACCCGAACCCGATCAGCAATGTGTCGAGACCCAACGCCTCCTTCACCTCTCCCACGACCGGAATGGAACCACCACAACCAATCACAGTGGCCGGGGTTTCCCATTCAGCCGTCAGGGCATCAAGTGCTTTCTGAAGTTGCGGCAGTGTTTGTGGAACAACACTGGCCCGCGAACCGCCATGCCCCACGAACGTGGCCTTGCAGTCCTTCGGCAAACGGGCGCGGACATGCGCGCGGAAAGCAGCGCGAATGGCGTCTGGGTCTTGATCGCCCACCAGACGGAATGAAATTTTCGCAGTCGCCTTCGCGGGAAGGACGGTCTTGAACCCGTCTTCCTCATAACCACCGGAAATACCATTGATCTCGCAACTTGGGCGACACCATGTCTGCTCCAGCGCCGTGTAGCCGACTTCCCCTGCTGGCCAGCGCAATCCGACACTTCCCAGTCCGGCCTCGTCGGAAGGTCCAATCCTGCGCCACTGCTCCCGCACTTCCGCAGAAATCTCCGGCACGCCTTCATAAAAACCGGCCAGCGTGACGCGCCCTGTCGCGCCATCCCGCAGATCGGAAATGATATCGCAGAGAACCTGTATCGGGTTCCGCGCCGCATTCCCGAACATGCCCGAATGAAGATCGCGATCCGCCGCGGAAATCGTCACTTCCTCGCCCACCATACCGCGCAACATGGTGGTGATGGCTGGTGTTTTCGCATCCAGCATGCCCGTATCGCAGATCAGCGCGAGATCGGCTTTCAGTTCCTCCGCATTGGCCTTGAGAAACGGCAGCAGGTTCTCGCCACCCGACTCTTCCTCGCCCTCGATAACAAATGTCACCCCGACAGGCAGGCTTCCGTCTACCTCGATCAGGGCACGGCAGGCTTCGACAAACGTCATCACCTGCCCCTTATCGTCCGCCGCGCCACGCGCCCGGATCTGTTTCACACCCTCCGCATCCATCACAAGCTGCGGTTCGAATGGCGGCGTTTCCCAGAGAGCCAGAGGGTCCACCGGCTGCACGTCGTAATGTCCGTAAAATAGAACGTGCGGGGCACGGGCCGGTCCATCACGCCGGGCGACCACAACGGGATGACCGGGCGTTTCCCGCACCGAAGCGCTGAACCCAAGTGCGGACAGTTTTTCCATAAGCCACTCGGCTGCGGCGCGGCAATCGTGAGCATGAACGGTCTGCGTGGAAATGCTTGGAATACGTAGGAACGCGAAGAGCCGCTCGAGGCTTGCGTCGAGATTGCTGTCCGCCTGTCGCAGGGCGTTCTGTTCCGCCGTCATCCGTTCAAAAACCCCTTTGCCAAATAAGAGAGCCCCATCATGGCACTCGCAGCAGTCGGGGGGAATGGGGTGCATCATGACTTCAGAGCGCACGAAGGGTTTGACGCCCCCACGGAGAAAACATAACATGAACAAATCATGAAACGCACCTTCTCTGAAAGACTGGCGATTCTCTCCGATGCCGCGAAATACGATGCGTCCTGCGCGTCGAGCGGATCGAACCGCCGTGGCTCGGCAAAAGAGAAGGGGCTCGGCTCGACCGAGCGGAGCGGCATCTGCCACGCATGGACGCCGGACGGGCGCTGCGTGTCCCTGCTCAAGATCCTCATGACCAATTTCTGCATTTACGACTGTGCCTACTGCATCAACCGCGTTTCATCCGGCGTGGAACGCGCGCGGTTCTCTGTCGAGGAAATCGTCTGGCTGACGCTGGAGTTTTACCGCCGCAATTATATCGAGGGTCTATTTCTCTCGTCAGGCATCATCCGCTCTTCGGATTACACGATGGAGGAAATGGTCCGGATAGCGAAAACCCTTCGTCTGGATAGGGGCTTTCGCGGATACATTCATCTGAAAGCCATCCCCGACGCCTCTCCCGAGCTGCTCGCAGAAGCAGGACTGTATGCCGACCGGCTTTCCATCAATGTGGAAATGCCGACAGAACGCGGGCTGTCTCAATATGCGCCGGAGAAGGATGCTGCGGGCATCCGCACCGCCATGGGCCAGATGGGCCAGAAAATCGCAGCGGCCAAGGAAAAGACACCCTCCGGACGACGTCCCCCACGCTTTGCGCCGGGGGGCCAGAGCACGCAGATGATCGTCGGGGCTGACGCGGCGACCGACCGCGACATTCTCTCCAGCAGTTCGGCGCTCTATTCCGGATACGGACTTCGTCGCGTCTATTATTCCGCATTCAGCCCCATTCCTCACGCCTCACAGGCGCTTCCGGCCCAGCGGCCACCCCTGCTGCGTGAGCACCGGCTTTATCAGGCAGACTGGCTGTTCCGTTTTTACGGTTTCCAGTTTCAGGAAATCACCGAAGCACGCCCGGACGGCATGCTGGATCTGGACGTCGATCCCAAACTGTCATGGGCGCTGGACAACCGGCATGTCTTTCCGGTGGATATCAACCACGCCCCCCGTGAACTTCTGCTTCGTGTTCCGGGCCTCGGACCGCGCTCGGTTTCGGCTCTACTCACCAGCCGCCGCCACAAGACGCTCCGGCTGGACGACCTTGAGCGCCTGCGCGTGAGCGTGCGGAAAGTTAGGCCCTTCGTCACCACCCCGGACTGGAAACCCGTGCGTCTCGTGGACCGGCTGGATCTGAAAGCTCTG
>NZ_JBDNXK010000034.1:0-32478 GCF_047721705.1 Acetobacter sp.
ATATAAAATGGTGCTGTATTGTTGTATTGATAATTTTATCTGAACAGATTGATATTGTTTTGAAAAACAAGATTTTTCGAATTTTCCAGAGATTGAAGGCAGGCTGGGCACTGGGGTGATATTGTTTGGAAAATTTTCTGTGAAAACCAGAAATTCTCATGACCTTAACATCGTTGTTATATAACAACATTTTTATTTCTCTGGTTTTTTGAAGTTCAAAAAAATAAGCGTATACGCGATTTAATCGTTGCGAATCCGAAATTGTATTGATAGCTAGGAAATGCAGTCATTTGGACCATCCTATGTTAAACATGCATGGCTATGGGCGAGGGCCTAAGTGTGTGGATGGTGGTTTTGAGCGCTTTCTGATGTGCGGTCATCCTCTTTCGGAGTGGAATATGAGGCGAATTTCCTTCCTAGCTGGTGTTACGTTTCTCAGCGGCACGTCGGCGGCCATGGCGCAGTCCGTTCACGCCCATAAAACGAAAACATCTCCCGCTTCCGTGTCTCAGGCAAAGGCTGCGCCTGACAAATCCACGAAGCCTAAAGCGGCACGCACGCATGTCATGGCGGGAGCCGTGGAAGGGATGGCGGTGAGGGCATCACGTCATGTGACGCGCGGCGCAACAACCGTTATTTCTGCAAAGGAATTTCAATCTGCCGTCGCTGGAACGTCAGTATTGAAAATACTTGAAAGACAGCCCGGCGTGTTGTTTCAGTCCGATGATCCACAGGGTGTGGATACGGGCGGCGTGAAACTTTACATGCATGGTTTTTCACAGAACCAGATTGGTTTTGCGCTTGACGGTATTCCGCTGGGTGAGCCTGTTTATCGTAACTATAACGGCCTGAATACGGTCGAGGCGATCTCATCTGAAAATGTCGGCAATATGGACGTTTCGCAGGGCGCGGGTGCGCTGGATATGCCGAGCACGAACAGCCTCGGGGGCGCTGTCCGTATCTATTCGTCTGATCCCAAGGATAAGCTGGGTGGCACTTTGGCTCAGACAGGTGGCAGTAACGGATCTGTTCACACATTTATTCGTTTTGATAGTGGTAAACTGACTGATTCCGGAACGAAATTCTACGCTTCCTATATGCGTAACGACACGCAGTTGTGGAAGGGGCAGGGAAACCAGTTCCTGCAACAGGTGAATTTCAAGTTGGTGCAGCCAATTCGCGAAGAAAGTCGCGTCTCGCTGTTCTTTGATTATTCGGATCTGTCGCAATATAACTATCAGGCTGAATCTCTCGAGATGGTTCGTGTGTTGGGCTACAATGTTGCCAACACGTATCCGGATTACCGCCGTGCTTACCAGATGGCGCAGGGCATTTATAATCACGGCGAAGACAAGACCAGCGATCCAAAAGATGTTGCTTACTATGCTGGAACCACGACCACTACGGATTACCTGGGCGGTCTGAATTTCCATCTGAAAATGGCTCCCAGACTTTACTGGGATACCGTGGTGTATGGTCATGGTCAGGATGCTGCGACGCAGTGGAGCAGTCCCTGGATGCCGTCGGCGAATGGTGCGCCACTCTCGGAAATCGTCAAGCAGCCATCTATCCATCGTTATGGTTTGACCTCGGCGGTTACCTACGATGTGGCGCGGAACCATATCCGTGCCGGCTTATGGTATGAAAACAACAAATATATCTCGGATATGTTCGCTTATAACGATCCCGTTCTGGCTGACGGAGAAACGATTTCGCCTAATCCATTCCGGAAATGGCGGAATGCTTTTGCACATCTCTGGGGGCAGACGTACAATACCAATACGTTCCAGACCTTCATTGAAGATACTTACCGGCCAATCGACAATCTGGCTCTTCATGCAGGTTTCAAATCCATGCTGAGTACAACGCGTGTTTCGGAAACAGGAAATTACGAGCCTTATACTGGAACAGATGCTCTGGCTGGTGGTGTGGGGCTAACGACGTTCGGAGCTTTCCTGCCGCATTTCAGTGCTGACTGGCGTTTCCTGAAGCATCATGAGCTGTATTTCGATGTGTCGCGCAACATGCGTGCCTACCCGGAGAGTGGCTACCACCTGTCAGCTTCACCTTTTGCGGTTTCTCAAGAGGCATTCGATCTTTCCCGAAAATCGCTCAAGCCTGAATCTGACTGGGCTTATTCCGTCGGTTACCGCTTTAACAGTCATTATGTCGACGCGTCCCTCAGCGGATATCACGTGGACTTCTCCAACCGACTTGGCGCCATGGTGTCTGGCAGTCAGCAGAATCCTCAGACCACAGTTACCAATCTCGGTGGTGTGACCATGAATGGCGTTGATTCATCCGTGACACTGAAGCCAATTAAAAATCTGAGCATTTTTAATTCCATCAGCTATAACCATGCGACATATGACAACAACATCACCCAGCAGGGCATAACCTATCACGTACAGGGCAAGCACGTCGTTAACTATCCGGTTTTCATGTATAAAGCCGCCGCAGACTATCAGTGGGGTAAGGCTGCATTCCATATCGATGCCGCTTATATCGGTAAGCGTTACTTCAGCTATACCAATGATACGAAGTTGCCGACATACTGGCTGGTCAATTTCGGTGCGCGCTATGATTTCGGACGTATCGGTCCAGCAGCCAATCTTCAGTTGACTTTTAACATCACCAATCTGACGGGGCAGAAATATCTCATGATGGCTGGCGACGATGGCGGAAATCCGTTGTCAGGCGATTACCAGTCACTTGTCGTCGGTGCGCCTAGGCAGTTCTTTGGAGGAGTGAGAGCAGACTTTTGATCATCGTATAATTCAATTCATCAGAGACTATCTGAGGACGCATCATCTGGTGCGTCTCGTATAAGGAGTGGGGAATGCTGAACAGGATGAACGCGGGTGACTGAAACCAGCAGTCAAACCAAAGTTCAGGAACAGCAGCGCCTGCCTCTGAAGGAGCGAATGTCTTTCGGGCTGGGTGATCTTGTCGGAAACGGTATGTTTGGAATTACCGGCTCCTATCTGATTCATTTTTATACCGACGTTGTCGGCATGGCCGCCGCCCAGCTTGCCATGTTGATGCTCGTCGCGCGGATTGTTCACAGTTTTTCAGACCCGCTCGTGGGGTTGATCATTGATCGACGTGGATTGTTTGCGGGCAGGGTCATGCCTTATGTACGCTGGTTCGCCGTGCCGCTGGCACTTTCGCTTGTCGCCTGTTTCCTGCGTCCTTTTTCGAGTGTGAGAGGCGAACTGAGCTGGGCATGGATCAGTTATCTGGCGATGGGTATACTTTTTTCATTCTTCATTGTTCCATATGGATTGCTTCCCAACACAATGACTGAACGATCGAATGATCGTCTTTCGTTGTCGACTTACCGAATGGTGGGCGCAACTTTAGGAACTTTTCTAGTTGGCAGTGTGGTGCCGCCAGCAGTTGCTCATTTCGGATATGCAGAGGGAATTGGCCTTGTCGCTGCCTGTGGTGCGGTGGTCGCCATGGTGCCTTCATGGACCTGTCGTGAACGCCTTATGCTGGCCCCAGATAAGCAGCCGCTCAGCACGACGTTGCGTTCCCTGTTAAAAAACCGGGCATGGGTCGTGGTCACGATCGTGCTGAGCCTATTTTATATTGATCTTACTTCTTTCTATGGTTTTGCTATCTATTACGCCCAACACGTGCTGGGGCGTGATGCAGCTTTCGGTGGTTTTCTAATTTCAGTCATGGGTGTGACAAAAGCTGGCGGTGTATTCATCTCGTCATTTATTGCGCCTCGTCTGGGGTGGAAACGTGCTGTTACGCTTGGATATCTGTGTTCTGTCACATCGCTGGCTCTGTTCTGGCTGGCCCCAAATAATGCATGGTTGCTGATAGGACTATTCTCTCTCGTCTGTTTCTTCGACGGAATAGCACTCCCGGTATTCTACACCATGCTTGCAGAAGCGATCGATGTTGGCGCGGTTTTGACGGGTGTTCGTGCTGCTGGAATAGCGTATTCAGTCAACAGTTTCGCCGGAAAAAGTGCTTGGGCACTCGGAGGTTTTCTGGTCGCAGCACTTCTGGCCTGGGGTGGCTATGATGGACATTCCGCCATACAGAATGTGTCTACGCGGGAAGCGATTACCTTTGGCTTTTTAGGTGTGCCGTTTTGCGTTGGAATATTGTCGATCATTCTGATCCAGTTTTATCCATCTCCATCGGAAACAATAGAACGGCAGATGCCGCCAGAAATTTTGCTTATTCCAGAGGATTGAAACAATGACCGATTGGGTCGAGCGTGCGCTTGTCGCAATGACCGTGGAGGAGAAACTGGCGCTCGTTTCCGGGGCGGGCTTGTTTCATACGCAGGAAATCAAACGACTGGGCATACGGTCTCTCCATATGGCCGATGGTTCCAATGGGCTCAGAGTGGTTCGTAGTGCCGAAGGATCGTCGGAAGAAGATGATGATACAGACGCATTTTTTGCTTTGGTGGAAACCGGCCGGAATACCGATGAGTCTACTTCCGCACTTCTAGGAACAAGTTATCCCGCAACCTGCTTTCCTGCAGCCTCTGTTCTGGCGGCAAGCTGGGATAAGGAGCTTATGCATGACATCGGTCGGGCGCTTGGCTGGGAATGTCGTGCACGAAATATAGATGTTCTTCTGGGGCCCGGTGTCAATATTCGTCGAATGCCACTGTCTGGAAGAAGCTTCGAATATTACAGTGAAGATCCTGTGCTCTCGGCAGACATGGCTGCTGGTTTGATTGCAGGATTACAGAGTTGCGGTGTGGCTGCCTCACTCAAACATCTAGCCTGCAATAACTCCGAGACCGAACGAATTACAATGAATTCCGTGGTAGAAGACCGGGCGTTGCGTGAGGTCTATCTCGCCGTATTTGAACGTACCATCAAAAAGTCCGATCCGTGGACAGTCATGACAGCCTATAATCGTCTCAATGGTGTTCAAGCATCGGAAAGTCATTGTCTGCTTCATGAAATATTGCGGGAGCAGTGGGCGTATGGTGGCTTGGTCATGTCGGACTGGCATGCGATCCGTGATCGGACCGCTGCGCTGATGGCTGGCTGTGACCTCGACATGCCATTGAGCCGGGCACGGCAGGCGCGGCTTGCTGCCGCTGTCGATGCGGGCGTGGTGCCGATGAAGGTTCTGGATGATTCATGTCGTCATGTTCTGCAACTTATCGATCGTATTGATGAGGCACGCAGAACGGAACAGTGCGTGCCAACTCCCGATTATCCATTACATCATGCACTGGCCGTAAAAGGGGCAGTGGAAGGGTGCGTGCTGCTGCGTAACGAAGGCGCCGTTTTACCTTTGAAAGCACAGGGCGGTCCAATCCTAGTGGTGGGGACAGATGCAATGGCGCCGCAGATACAGGGGGCTGGGAGTGCGGCTGTAACGGCATGGAGAGTGGACAAACCTCTTTTCGCCTTGCGTGAGCGTTTTCCTGATCGTGAAATCAAGTATGCGCCGGGCTGGACGGAAGACGGTGCATTTTCAGCCGAGCGCGAAGAAGAAGCCATAAGTCTGGCCGGTCAGGTGGAAACGGTTGTTATTTTTGTCAGCGCGCCAAAGGCAGAATCTGGAGAGGATGCAGACCGGAACAGTCTTTCCCTGCTTCCTGCTCATGACACCTTGATGACCCGTCTGTTGAAATGTGGCGTCGATATCGTAGCTATAGTCATTGCCCCCGACGCAGTGTTGCTTCCGTGGCGTGACAATGTATCGGCTATCCTGAGTGCTGGTTATGCGGGTCAGGGCTTTGGTCAGGCAATTGTAGATCTTCTAAGCGGTGATCAGTGTCCATCCGGAAAATTAACGACGAGTTGGCCTCAGCGCGAAGAGGATTGTCCGGCATGGCTCGGGTGGCCCGGGGAGCAGGGCCAACATCTCTATCGTGAAGGTATTTTCGTCGGATATCGCTGGTTTGATCGCAGAAAAGTCACGCCTGCCTATCCATTCGGATTTGGCCTGTCTTACACAGAATTTTCCTATGATGATCTGTCGGTAGAACAGCGGGGGGAGGGCCGAGAGCAAACGGTAAAAGTCAGATTCTGTGTTACGAATACCGGTATGCTCCGTGGTAGGGAGATATGGCAGGTCTATGTGCGGCGACAGGATGTTGGAAAACGTGAACGTCGAGTGACGTATCCTTTGCGTGTTTTGAGGGAGTTTGGCAGCGTCGATCTAGAAGCAGGTGAAAGCAGTCAAATTGAGCTGATTTTGTCTGTCAGAGATTTTTCATATTTCGATGTTCTCTGTCAGGACTGGAGACTTTCAGAGGGTGCTGTTTCAATTGATGTGGGAGCTTCTTCCCGCGATATCAGGCTTAGCGCGAGCATAACGCTTGATCGTTTGATAATGGATGCCCCATCCGTCACCTGTGATACACCGATGAGCGCCGTTCTGGATGTAGTGGGGGCTGAAGAAAGCCTTGTGACATGGCTGATGGAAGAAGAAACCATGAGCCAGCAGGAAGCACGCGACCTTCTGGCGCGTGGGCGCAAGTCGTTTCTTGGAATTTACGATACGTTGTCATGGAGTTTTGGGCATGAGCCTCAGATGGAAAGATTGATGGCAGTGTTGGGTCAGATAGGCAGAAATGGATAAAAAAATGACCATGATGATCAATGGAAACATGCCTATGGCCTGGGCTTGGAACACATGGTCTGACTATCCTGCCGCAATGGTGTTCCTGCCATTGGGTGTGCGTATTACGCCAATTCTATACTCAACAAAACTGAAAGCCGCGACCACATTGGCGGGTGGTAAAAACATGACGTTCGGACGTCATGCGGTGGATGGAAGTCTGATAGAATTTTCGACTGACTTCGCGGAAACAAAACTCGATTTTTCCTATGTAAAATCTACGCCATGTTCATTTGTAGGGCAGTGGAATCTTGGACGACGCGGGGAATGGGGGCTGCGTTACTGGGTCTCACTCTGTCTGTCGGCCGACGATGGTAGTTTGGTCCGTTGGAATGGCACCGAAGCTCTTGTCTCGGTGAATGGACGTGTTGTGGCGCTACGTCCTGAAATCGCGCCGGTACAGATTACTGCACACGAAACCTTGGATGATGTACAAGAAGACTTCGAGAAAAACGGTTATTTTTATAAGGGAAGCCGCGGTGTGGAGGCTCCGGTTCTCGTGCTACGCTTCAATCTTGAAATGATGCCGTCCTGCCGTTTCGCTGCTGCTGTTGCGGATAGTGAAAAGCTGTCTGCCAATCTTGTCGAAAATGAACTGCGGAAAAGCGACGTGCATCAAGACCTGCCTGTGCAGGAAGGGCGCCACACAGGTGCTCTGGATGCGGTTCGTGACGTCATGGCGTGGAACACTCTGTATGACGGTTTGAACCACCGGAGCTATACGTGTGTCAGCCGCTTGTGGAATCTGGGGACTTTTGCCGTCTGGTGGAACGACCAGACCTATGCTGCCCTGATGACCTCCCTGTTTGATCGGATTGTTGCCCGTGAAAACATAGATGTTTCCATGGCCAGTGCGACACCACAGGGGAATTTTGCCTGTATCGTGACATCGAATGATGCATGGGTGGATCGCACGCAGGCACCAAATGGCGCATTCATGATGTGGATGATTTATCTGCGGACTGGCGAACTGAGTGTGCTGGAGCGGACTTACGATGATCTGGTGCGCAATCATGACTGGTGGCGTGCAATGCGTGATCCGGATGGCACGGGCCTGGTGTCATGCGGTACATCGGATGTGGGGGATGGGCTGTATCAGGGCACTCGTTTCGGCGCATGTAATGAAACGGGCATGGACAATTCACCAACTCATGACGAAGCCATTTATGAACCTGAAACGCGCTGCCTTTCGACCGTCGATCTTGGTCTGAACTGCTGTCTGACGCTGGATGCAGAGATGCTGGCGAATATGGCGCGCGCTTTAGGGCGCGTGGACGATAGCGCGCGTTTCGATCAGCTTGCGGCGACAGGGCGAAAGGCTATTTCGGATGTGCTGTGGGATGCGGAACGTGGTGTTTTCGCCAACCGACAGCGTGGTGGAGGACCATTTGTGAAAAGCATCGGTCCAACATCGCTTTATCCTTTGATATGTGGAGCGGCGACGGAAGAGCAGACGGAACGTCTTGTTGCTCTTCTGATGGACCCCGAGGTGTTCGGGGGACGCTTCATGCTGCCGAATGTCAGCCGCGATGATCCCGCATTTCATGACAATGTTTACTGGCGAGGCAGGATCTGGCCGAACGTGAATTACTTCGTGTGGCAGGGGCTGCGGCGCTACGGTCTGGATAAAGCCGCAACGGCTCTGGTTAATAGCAGCATGGATCTCTTCGATCTTTCATGGAAAGAGAAGCGGATTTCAGGAGAGAACTATAACGCCGACACTGGCCTTGCGGACGATCAGGCCGATACGGATCTTTTTCTTTCATGGGGTGCGATGCTCCCACTGATTGGTGTCTCGGATGTCATGGAAATGAGTCCGTGGCATGGATGGTGTGTGTCGTGGGATGGTTCGCCCGGTCGATTGGGGCCTGTGACAAGTCCGGTGGGAGCTGTTGTTCTGCGGATGACTGAACAAGAAGCGCGGCTCGAACGTGAAGGGCAACTGCTTCTCGCATGGACGCGCCCAGGACGTGTTTCGCATCTCTGCATCGAAAAGCATTTTATATCTCTGGTTTTTTCATCAAATTCGTCTCAGGAAAAAGAGCACATTATTCTTGGTGGCGTAGATGCGGCGTCCGTCGTGAAAGCTACGTCAGGGGATCGAAACCTGACCGTTGCTGACAGCAGGCGTGGGGCAGAAATTCTGCTGGAAAAGGATATATTCGAGATTCAGGTCTGGCTTTCGCCGATCGGTGCTCAGTCGCCAGTCAGCGTGAGCGGCTGACACGGTATGAATACCGACAATCAATTTCGCCCCGCAGCATTCTGGTTCTGGCATTATCTGCCAGAGGAGATTGAGTGTCTGGAAGTTCTTCAGTCTGCCAGACGCGCTGGACTAGGCTGTGTTCTGATCCAGGCGCGGCTGTCGATGCCGTGGGATGATTATCTCACCCCTACCTATCTCGCCCGTTGTGCCTATGTAGGAGAACAGGCGAAAGATCTCGGTCTGTCAGTTGAAATTTATGACGAATACAACTGGATGTCGGGCCATGGCGGAGGCGCGACAGTCAAAGGCGCAGACCACCTGCGCGAACGTCATCTGTTCTGGTGTAAAGGAAGAAGCGCTTCTGATAACGGACGGTACGTTTTTACAATCTCTTCCATACATTCAAGTTTTCTTGATTTTCTTGGTCCAGAAGGTGCTCTGTGGTGCAACGAACAAGGTGTCGCGCGGTGGGGAGACTGGCAGGTTCAGGGTTTCGTACGAAATGGAGAGGTGCTTGCTCCCTATGAACTGATCGTGGAGCCGGGTGAAAACGGTTGTACTGTAAGCGCAAGGTTCGAGAAAACGGTTTCTGATGAAGGCGAGATTACCCTTCTGCTGTCAGCGCGGAGCTTTGGGTCACGTCTGGTCAATTACCTGTTGCCGGAGATGGCGGAGCGGTTCGTGGAGAAGGTCTATGGTCCGCTCCTTGATGTGCTGCCATCAGCGGATGGGTTTTTCTTCGATCACCCCTATGCAGGTTTTCAGGACTGGACCGAGCGTTGCGGTTTTGTTGGCAACAGTGTGCTTTGGGATGAAGATCTTTTTGCACGGGGGATAACTCTGCAACATCTCGCAGCGCTTGCGGAGGAAGACGATGAAAAGTCCTCGCGCCTTCGTCTGGAATTTTTCAGAATCTACTCTTCCTGCATGCATGAAGCGTTTTTCGGAACCTTGTCGCGTTGGTGCGCAGAACGGGGCGTGGGGCTGAGCGGTCATGAATTGTTGCCGCACGTCGGTGCATGGTCGCCACGTAAAGGGCTGGGAGGCATTGATCCGCGAGTGATGCCGGGGACGGATCATTTTGCTGTGGATCGTTATCGCACGGCAACTACGGTGGATGCCGCGGATTACGTGCCCCAACTCTCGGTCATTCTTGGAGATTCAGTCGCCCGGGCGAATGGCCGCTCGCGTTGCACGGTCGAACAGTACTCCACGGGGCGTGAGGTCGGTCGTGCTTCGCTGCTTGGGCAATGGGATCTGACGCCTGCGCGTCTGCGCACGCAATCTCTTCGCCATCTGCTGTGTGGTGCGCGACGTATACTGTTGCACGCACTCTATCTTCCCGGTGTCGTCAAGCGCACACCCTCTGGAATGTTCGACCCCGTTCAGGATTTCCCACCGGGCTTCAATTTGCAGCCGTGGTGGGAACATATGGATGTTCTTTCCAACGAACTGTTCGAGGTTTCGAAGTTTCTGGAAGAGGGAGAACCCGTCCGCAGCGTCGCCCTTCTGTATCCGCTGGCCGATCTGTGGGCTGGCCCGGTCGATGCCACGTCGGCGCATCTGTTCGGCGCATGGGCTCAGGCTCTGGATGAGGCGGGTTGTCCCTTTGTGATCATCGATGAAAGCCAGTTGGTAAGAGGAGAGATTGAAGCAGGCATCACAACCGTGATCCTGCCCGGCGTGGGGTGGCTGGAACATGCAGCGAGTTTTGCGGCTCTACAGGCATTCGGTGAACAGAAAGGTCACGAAATTCTGGCCAGTGCAGTGGGTGGGGCGGCACTGGTTCCTCTTTGCGGGGCCGAGCCAAGCGGCGGTAGCTGGGGGCTGGAAAATGTGCTGCGTGGGGTGAAAGAGGACGCGATTGCTGAGGAGGCGTGGCGGCTGGCAGCGGGTCTTCGGAATGTAGCGCGGCTGTCCTCCCCGGATCAGTTAGGCACCATTCCATCTGATCCGGCGCAGAAACTTCCGCTTTCTGGGCGCATAGCGTGGCATCATGTGTCCGACAGTCCGCCTCGCGACCGTCTGGCGGTCCAGAATGAAATTGGCCAGTGGCGAGAGCTGATTCTCGGCGCATCAGAAAAGCCTCGTCATCTACGGGGCTGGGAGGCTGCTCCTGCGAAATGGGTTCAAAGTGCAGCGGAACGCGCATGGCGTTCATGGGGAACAATTCCCGCAGGAGAAGCTGTCGCTATTCGGGTGAGGCCACACGAGATGCTTTGTCTCGAATGGGAGGAGGGCGTTGCATCCGGGGCTCTGGAAGACGTGCTCGAATGGATGCCGTTTCCGCAGGGACCAATGATACAGCTGACGGATGGATGGCAGTTCGCGGAGGATGCACTGAATGTCTGGCAGCCTGTTACGCCGACTTTGCCGCTGGAGGAGCAGGGAATGGGAGCCGACGGAAGCGGGATATATCAGGTCGATCTGTCCTCAGTCGGCAACGAGAGCGCGAGCGCAGACGTTTCCTGTCGCTGGCATCTGGTGATCCCGAAGGTCAGGGGAACGCTGGAGTGTCGCATTGATGACGTACCATGCGGCGTAAGCCTGACGGATCAGGCTGTTTTCCCGTGCCCCAAAGAGTTCAGTTTTCCGTCAGGCGTATTGCAGCTGATTTGGCGAGGCACCGCAGCGAACCGATTCTATAAGGATCATTCGCCGGTGGCGGGAGAACGACGTGAGAAAAGTGGCCTTATGGGCGTGCCACGGCTGGAGTTATGGCGATTGCAGCCCCGTGTGCGCCGAATAAAAGCCGCCTGAAGGCGCGTTACCACTCCGCGCCAATCATATGCTTCGGCTGATTCGGTCCCGGGTCGGCATTGCTGGACCACACGGTCCAGTCCCAGCCGGGGTGCTGGTTATTTTCGGCCGTCATGGCCGCCGGGCTTGGAATGCCTGTCAGGGTTTTGCTTTTATAGTCCATGAAGGCGGCCTGATTGCCCATATAGACGCAGCCACAACCGATACGGTCGGCATAAAGATAGACCGGACCGGTGGTGGTTGGACGGTAAGTGAGCATTCCGGCGGGTAAAAGATTCATCATCTCGTAACGGGCGGTGGTGTCGGCTGCGTGCGCCGTGAAGCCGCTGTAAGCGAGTTGTTCACCGGTCTGGAGATACCGATCAGCCGGAGAGCAGGCGGCGAGGCCGCTCAGCGCGGCAAAAAGAGAGGCAAATCGAAATGCCGGACGGCGTGAAAAACCGGTCAGGACGTTGGCCAAAGCGTATCTCTCCGTTATGGGTGCGCACGACGGAGGACACAGGACATGAGTGACACGTTCGCAGGCCATATCGAGGACACCCGACTTACCGACGCCCTGAGCGAGCGGTATCTGGCTTACGCGCTGTCGACAATCATGTCCCGCTCGTTGCCGGACGTGCGGGACGGTCTCAAGCCAGTGCATCGCCGTCTTATCTTCGCCATGCACCAGCTTCGCCTTGATCCCGCATCCGGGTTTAAAAAGTGTGCACGTGTCGTTGGTGACGTGATCGGTAAATATCACCCCCACGGCGACGCCTCGGTCTATGAAGCGCTCGTGCGGCTTGCTCAGGATTTCGCCGTCCGATTCCCGCTTGTGGAAGGACAGGGGAATTTCGGCTCCGTGGACGGCGATAACGCCGCCGCCATGCGATACACCGAAGCCCGTCTGACCAAGGTCGCGCAGGCGCTGCTCGAAGGCATCAATGACGACGCCGTCGATTTCCGCCCCACCTATGACGGCGAGGACGCCGAGCCGGTCGTTCTGCCCGCCGCCTTCCCGAATCTGCTCGCCAATGGCGCCGCGGGAATCGCCGTCGGCATGGCCACCAGCATTCCGCCACACAATGCCGGTGAAATCTGCGCCGCCGCTGGCCTGCTGATCCGCAAGCCCGACGCGACCGTGGCCGAACTCCTTCAGCACATGCCTGGCCCGGACTTTCCGACAGGTGGCATCATCGTCGAGGATTCGGACGCCATCCTGAAGGCGTATGAGACCGGACGCGGCGGCTTCCGCATCCGCTCCCGCTGGGAAGTCGAGCAGGGCCGCTTCGGCACATGGCAGGTGGTGGTCACCGAAATTCCCTATCAGGTGCAGAAATCCCGCCTGATCGAGCAGATCGCCGATCTGCTGGTGCAGAAGAAACTGCCGCTGCTGGCCGATATCCGCGACGAAAGCTCGTCCGACATCCGCCTCGTGCTGGAGCCGAGAAACCGCACTATCGAGCCGGAAGTGCTGATGGAGACGCTGTTCAAGGCGACTCAGCTCGAAAGCCGTTTCTCGCTCAACATGAACGTCATCGGCCCGGACCGCGCCCCCGGTGTGCTGGATCTGCGTTCCGTGTTGCAGGCATGGCTCGACCACCGCCACGAAGTGCTGGAACGCCGCAGCGCCCACCGCCTCGCCGCCGTCGAGAAACGCCTCGAAATCCTAGAAGGCTTCCTTGCCGTCTATCTCAACCTCGACGAGGTGATCCGCATCATCCGCGAGGAAGACGATGCCAAGGCTAGCCTGATGGCGACCTTCAGCCTCACCGAAATGCAGGCTGAAGCTGTCCTCAACATGCGCCTGCGCAGCCTGCGCAAGCTGGAAGAGATCGAGATCCGCAAGGAGCACACCGCTCTCTCCGCCGAACGCGACGAACTCCGTGCTCTGTTGGGCGACGAAAAGCTCCGCTGGTCCCGCATCGCCGCCGAGGTGAAGGAAATCGGCAAGAACTTCGGCTCCGGAGCACTGGGCGCTCGTCGCAGCACGCTTGGCGCGCCGCCTCCGCAGATCGACCTGTCTGCCGCCACGCTGGTCGAGCGCGAGCCGCTGACCATGATCCTGTCCGAAAAGGGCTGGGTTCGTGCCGTGAAAGGCCACGGCATCGACGCCAGCGCCCAGAAGTTCAAGGAAGGCGACGACCTCCGCCTTGCGCTGCCCTGTCAGAGCACTGACCGTATCTGCTTCTTCGCTACGGATGGCCGTGCCTATACTGTCAATGCGGGAGACCTCCCGCGTGGGCGCGGTGACGGTCAGCCCGTGCGCCTGCTGATGGATCTGTCGAACGACGAAGACATCCTCTCCGTGTTCGTCATTGAGGACGGCAAAAAGCGCCTCGTCGCCTCCAGCGTCGGACGCGGCATGATCGTGGCCGACACCGATTTCGCCGCCGAGAAACGAAGCGGCAAGCAGGTTCTCAACCTCAAGGGTGACGAAAGCGCACGCCTTTGCATTCCCGCGCAGGGCGATCAGGTGGCGGTCTATGGCGGCGACAAGCGATTGCTCGTCTTCCCGGTCGATCAGCTTCCCGTCATGACGAAAGGGCTGGGCGTCACGCTCCAGAAATACCCGGACGGCGGCGCGAAACTCGGCCTGCGTCAGGCTGTTGTGTTCAGTGCCGCGGAAGGGCTGCTCTGGCCGGGCGCGGTGCGGGTGCGCAGCTTTGCCGAACTTGAACCGTGGGTCGGCAAGCGTGCTGCGACCGGCAAGGCGGCTCCGCCGTGGGCGATGAAGAAAGCATAAGATCCGACAGGCGGGACATTCAGCCATCCTGATCTTTTTCATCCTGTTGCCGCTTGTCCTCGCGTGCCTGCTGTCGGTCACGCCGGAGCGATGGGTCGGTTTTCCGCCGGGTCAGCAGCGGCTCGCCAGTCAGGGGCTCTGGCTGGCGGCGGCGCTGTGTGCCCTCGGAGGAATGCCGTGGAGTGGACAAGGGGGCGACATTATTCCCGGCTTCAGGGCCGATCCGCTTGGGTGTCTCTTCTTTTTCGCTTTCGCGATCATCGGTTTTTGCGCCGAGCGGGGAGGGCGGTTCCACAGCCGGATGCCGCTGGCGGCTACTTCTGCCTGCCTTGCGGCTTTGTCCACGCATCCACTGGCCTTGACCGGCACGGGGAGCGCTGCGCTCGTTCTGGCGTTCTCCGGTCGGCAATCAGCGGCGGCAGGCTGCCTAAGAACATTGCTGTTTGCTGCGGCCTGTTTCCCGGCCTCATTCTGGACTGCGATTGTCGCCGCGTTTGTTTGCTGTACTGGTGAAGGCAGACGACGTGCGGATTTCGCGCAGGCGCCACTGCTGGAAGCCGGATGTGGTCTTCTGGTTCTCTGTCGAACCTTTCTGCGTCCTGATTGTGTCGTAACGCCCGCCATGATGGCGACTCTTCTGGTTGGCGGTGTGCTTTTGAGCCTTGGCCGACTTGCTATTGTGCTGACCACATCCCGAGCCAGCGCGGCAATGGTCGGGCAGGCCATGCTTCCTGCTTCCTTCGCCATCATTTCAGTCGGGCTGATCGCATACGCACAGGCGGCTGATTCCGCCCTGACGGCTCATTGCGCCGCTGCCGTGCTGGCATTGGATATCGTGATATTCTGGCCAGTAGCGGCTGGGTTTCTGTGCACCGGCGCGTGGGTCGCTGAGGGCGTGGGAACAGATCGCCTTGGTCGACTTGGGGGACTGCTTCTTTTCGCGCCACGACTGGCGGCATTCCTGGCCGTGGCGCTTTTCCTGTTGACCTGTATGCCGCCCGGTCCGGGTTTCTCCATTCTCTGGTTGCTGGTGGAGGCCACGCTCGGCCTGCTTGCGGATGGTTTTGCTTCTGCATTGCCGGCGCTGGTTTTTCTGTTCGGCGAGGGGGCGATCATTGCACTCACAGCCCTCGCGGCGCTTCGGTTTGCTGCTCTGCTTCTGTTGGGCAACGCGCGCAGCCCCCGTATGGCGGCCTGTTCCGACGTGAACTGGAAATCGCTCTGGCCCGTGGCCGCAACGCTCGGGTTGGCCGGGCTGGCAAACTGTCTGCCCGGAGGCCTGTTGCGGCTGGTCGAGCCGGTGCTTGAATCACTCAGCGGCAAGAAAGTGGAAATGGCCCGGCAGCCGTGGTTCACGCTGGCAGCACCTGATGGGCTTTCTTCATGGATGCCGGTGGGGCTCGTGGGAATGCTGGCGGTGGTGCTCGGTATCGTCTGGCTCCTGAAGGCAAAGCTACTACCGGGCCAGTCCATCGTGGCCAGCCCGGCGAGAGAAATCCTGCCATCGGTGCATGTTGGCGAAACGATGCCCTGGCTCGGCGGCCTGACGACGCGCACCCAGCAGTTGCCATTTGGTGATCCCCTGATCTGGTCGGGACTGGACATGGCGCCCACGGCGATCAGGGCAATGCTCCTGCCTACCGGAAGCAGAGCCAAGATCGGTTGTCGCCGCGTGGCATGGTTCTTTCGAAAAATGCTGAAACGTCTGCGTCATATGATCACGTCCAGCAGTGAAGGCGCTGATTATGGTGCCGCCGCAGTCCTTGCGCTCGCTGCCTGCGCCCTTTGTATGATGGCGTTCTGGTCATGACTTTTCTCCACATGGCGCTTTCCCTGTTGCTGACAGCGTTGCAGCTTGCGCTCGTATTGTTCGTCGCGCCGTTGCTGAATGGCCTGCGGCTTTCCCTGTCTGCACGCATGGCGGGCGCGGGTGCCCAACCGATCCTGCGGCACTGGTTCCTCATTTCCCGTGCATGGAAAATTGCTCCGGTCATTCATGAGACTGATGGACCGACGCTGATCGAGCAGTTTCTTCCGGCCTATATTGGCCCCCTGTCATTCGCCGCAGCGCTCTGTGCGGCACTTCTGGTCCCTGCTTTCAGCTTCGGTCTTCTGACGGATAGCTGGGCCGATCTTCTGCTGGTCGGGATGTTGCTTTTTGCCGCACGACTCTGTGGCCTGTTACCGGCGCTGACACAGACGGCAGAGACGGCGACGAGTGCCTATCGTCAAGCGGTAGCCACGGCGTTAATCTTGCCATCGCTGTTTCTCGTCGCCGTACTGCTTTTCAGCGCTGGTGCGACGACCAATCTTGCCATTGTTCTTGGCGGCCTTTCGCATGGCAATCCTCTGGCTGACGGCGCGCCGTTCGTACTGGGTGGTGTGGCGCTGCTGGCGGCCGTCGATCCGCTTCCGAAGGCAGAAACCGGGGAGCAGGGGAGCAATGATGCGCTCCGCATGGTGGCTGGTGATCTCGTCGCACTGACATGGCTGACGCTGGCGGGTGATCTCATGTGGCCCGGTTCTCTGGCGCGGGTGGGGGAAAGCCAGACACTTCTTGCTGGCGTCGGTGCGTTTTTCATGGGTGTGCTGTGCTGGTTGCTCCGTTGTATCCTGCTGGCGACCGTAATCAGCGCGGGTCGTGCTCTGGCCATCGGCCCGATAGCCGCAGCGCGTCTGCGTGGCGCAGCAGCGCTGCTGATGGCGTTGCTTGCCCTGCAACTGCTGACGGCGGCGCGGTTAACGCCTCCTGCCGATCCGGAAGCTGCTGCCGTTGATGAAGGGGGCGCTCCATGACGCTTGCGCTTGCCCTGTTGCCGCTTCTCGCGCTGCTGACTCTTCTGGCGGGTCTTGCCGTCACGCCACTGCTGGGTCTGTTGACGGCGGCATCCATGATTCTCCTGCGGCACAGCCTGGAACAGTCTTTGCCGCCCGTCATTCTGTTTACGATGGTGACAGCGCTCATGGTGTCCATCGGGCCAGTTTGGTGGCTGAGGCGTTATACGGAAGAGGCCACTCCGGCGCATCTGGGCAAGGTCCTGCTGTTCGCTCTCGTCCTGCTGGTGGCGGCTAATCTCAGTCTGCCGTCTGGCGACATGCTTCAGCCACCCGCCATTCTTGCCCTGCCGTTCGTGCCGGTGAATGCAGCAGTTGTAAGTGTGGCGCTCGCGGTTACGTTCATCGGTCTGGCCGTGTTATCGCTTCGCGATGGTGTGCGTTTCCAGTTTGCCGGACTGCTGACAGCCTGTGACGGGCTGCTGCTGACGGCGGCCAATATCCGCACGCCGTATGCTGGCTGGCTGATCGGTGCGTGCGTTCTGATGCTGGCGGGCGCGGGCACATGGCTGGTGCAGCGTCTTTCGCTGCTGCGTCCCAAGGCGACGGAAAGCAGTGAGGCGGCATGATGTTGATGGTCGCCGACATTCTGCTGTTCTGCTGTCTGGCGTGGCCTTTCGTGGCTGGCGCGATCGTTGCCATTCATGCTGCTGCAACAGGCAAGGGTGAGACAGAGGGGGGGCAGAATGCCTCTCAGCTGGCGGCCAATCTGTCACTGGTCTCGGTTGGTCTGACGGGTCTGAACGTCCCGTTGGCCGTCACTCTGGGGGTGATGGCGGGTGGTGGCGTCGAACTGGGCTGGATGGTGGAAATGCCACTGGCCGCTGTTGGATGTCTGCTGCTGCATGCTGGTCTTGTGTCGCAATGCTTTGCGCCTCCGCGGCCGGAAGAGGATCGCGCTCTGGTTGCGCGCGATGCCGTGCCGTTCTGGACAACGGGTCTGCTGAGTCTGGCCATGATGCTGGAAGAGCCGATTGCGCGCGCCGTCATGCTCATCACGGCACCTGTTGTGGCTGTGATCCTGCTTGATACGGGGGCAGGACGGGCGATTGCAGGCTGGAATACGGTAAGGCGCACGGCAACTGGTGCTTTGCTGGCGTTGACAGGCTTTCTTCATCCCAACTTTGCTGTGGAAGGAATACTGGCGGGGCTAGGTGTCTGCCTGCTTGCGGGACTTTTCCCCGCTACCCTTCTTCCGCGAGGCGCGACATTGTCGCGTGCTGGGGATGCTTTGGAACTCCTGCGTTCAAGCAGCGCCACCATTGCCGTTGCGGGGCTTCTCGCCACATTTCCTCTGCCGGAAGCGACGGCCTCGGCGTTTCGGGGAAGTCTTTTTGCCGCGGGTCTCATCACCCTTGCGCTTGCGAGTGTGAGCCTTCGGCTGGGTCGCATGAACCGGGTAGAAGCTGTGGCGCGTGCAGGGCTAGGGTTTGCCGCGCTGGCCGCCGGTGTGACGCACCCATTGATCGCTGATCTCGCTCTTCTCGGCCTTCTGCTGGCCATGCCGTGGCTCGTAGAGACGCCAGCCTCTCGCAAGGCTCGTGCCATTGCGCGATGGCTGCTGGTGTTTCCAGGCTTCTGTGCATTGCTGCTGGCCTTGACCATGATGGCCGCATCGTCAGGCCTTCTCGCCGTGGCCGTCATTCTGGCCGTGCTTCCGGCCCTGCGGCCTGCCTCTCGCCTTCTGCCAGCGGAGGTGAAGTGATGAATCTTCCTCCCATTTTCTTTGGTGGAGGCGCGCTGGTTCCGCAGGAGTCGCCGCGACCGTCGGTGAAAAATACCATTCGGGCGGGAGAAAGGACCGATACGTCCTGGCGGTTCGAGCTCGATGAGAGTGCCTGGTATGAACTGGTGGAACGGCTTCGGGACGACGAGGAAGCCGTTTTTCTGGGGCTGTGGTGCGATGGTCAGGCTGTCTACGCGCTGTTCAGCGATGGTGATCCCGGTGCTGAGAGCGTGCTGCGGCCGCTGATGGCATCTCACCGTCTCGATGGACCACGCTATCGTGGGTTTTCCGGGGCGCGTCCGGCAGCGGCTCCCTTCGAGAGAATGATCCGTGATCTGTGGGGTGTCGAGGCAATGGACGTGTCCGATGCACGTCCACTGGTGGATCAGGGAGCGTGGACGGTGACCGCGCCGCTTTCTACGCGCCCCGTTCCCGCTTCGGTCCGGTCCGACATGTACGATTTTCCGGCTCCTGATTCTCTGGTCGCGGAACGGGGAATGCTCTTTTCACGTGGCCCAGCAACAGGTGGGGGAGAAGGTCCGGTCCATTGCCGCTTGGGTGTGGCAGGAGAGGCTGTGCGGAGCATCGACATGCTCACGGGATTCGCCCATCGCGGCCTTGAAACCAGAATGGCGGGAACGACGCTTCCGAGAGCGGCTGAACTGGCGGGAAGGATCAGTGCTGGTTCGACCATTGCGCACCAGTGGGCATTCAGTGCCGCCGTGGAAAAAGCTCTCGGCATTGAAGTTTCACAGGCAGCGGAGCATGTCCGTGCGCTGCTGTGTGAAATCGAGCGTATCGGCACGCATCTGACATGGCTGGCACGCACGGCGAAAGCGGCGGGAGCCGATCCAGTGGCGGCGCGTCTGTTCAAAGTGCGGGAAAGACTGATGCGTGTCTGCGCGGAGACGCTTGGCCGACGCGTTCTGATGGACTGTATTATTCCCGGTGGCGTCACGATTGGTCTGTCCGACAATGACCGGCTGCCGGATGAGCAGATCGTCGAGGCACTTCTTGCGCTTTGCGAGGAGATTACCGCACTGGGCGCTACCGACCTGGAAGAATCGCGTGCGCTCTGGATGGCCACCGGGCTTCTGTCGTCAGGGCTTGCAGGACAGGGCGTTGTGCCGCGCTCTCTCGCCACCGCCTTCTCTCTCAGTGGACCGACAGGCCGTGCCTGTGGACGAGGCGCTGATTTCCGCCAGTCCATGCAGGCCTATGGTGCCGTCAGGATTCGTACGCCCGTCGCAACGGGTGGAGATGCTGCGACGCGCAGCCGTATCCGTTTTGATGACATCGCCGAAAGTCTACGGATCGTGCCTGCTCTGGGAGAACTTCTGAAGAGCGCTGATGGGGGACTGGATCTGGTACGCTCTCTCGGCGACATGGCGGCGAATCGCTGGGAAGGTTATGCGGCGGTCGAAGGGCCGCATGGACTTGTCTGCCATGTCGTGGTGCTGTCAGGCGGCCGCGTGGAACGGACTTTTCTCGCCGATCCGGCGGCAGTGCTGCATATGACGCAGGAAAGCGTGCTGCCCGGATGTGATCATCAGGGATTTGATGCGATCAGATGTTCATTCGGTGTTTCAGCAGCGGCGGTCGATCTGTAATAATGGCCAGACTGTCTTTGAGACGACCAGGAGGGAGGACGTCATCGTGTCGATCGTTCTGATGCGCGCGCTGTTCACGTCTCTCGTGACACCGGCGGGGCCTGTGCTGCCTCCGGTCGTGTCGCGATCCCCCTTGGCGTTCTTTCATGTCGATAGCGGAGGGTGCGAGGCCTGCGGGCTTGAAGTCGAAGCGCTCATGACCGGCAATTATGGTCTTGCGGAAGCCGGTGTGGCCTTTGCCAACACCCCGCGGACGGCAGATATGCTGCTCGTTACAGGAGCGTGCTCCCGCATGATGGCGCCTGTCGTCAAGGCGGCGTGGGCTGCCATGCCGGAACCGAAAGGACTTCTGGCTGTCGGCACCTGCGCGATCGACGGTGGTCCGTTCAGCAACAATTACGCAGTGCTGGGTGGCCTTCAGGCGCACGCCTCTGTTGATTGCGCGATTCCGGGCTGCCCGCCTTCACCCGACGCCATTCTAGACGGCATCATCAGGTTGCTGTCTCCGGGCACGCCCCGCCCAGCGGTATAGAAACGCGTTTTTTCCGCCTGCCTGAAACGATGAGATAACCTGCGACAGCGAGGAGCACCATTGCTCCGCCGAGGATGGCCACGCCTTCCGGCTGCTCACCAAAAGCCAGCCACACCCAGAACGGTCCCAGAACGACATCGAGCAGGGTAATCAGCCCGGCTTCCGATGGCGGGATATAGCGGCTGCCCAGCAGGAACAGCAGGAAGCAAAAGGCCTGCGTCAGAACACCAAAGGCAGCCAACATGCATAATTCTGCGGATGTGGGCAGAAGCGTTCCGGAGCTGTGAAACAGGGCAATCGCGAAGCAGGCGAGAGAACAGAAAGCGCTCGCGATCCCTGTGACGAATGGCGTGTTGTACCGCGGCCAGCGGCGGGAAACGACAATCGATGCTGCGAATGTCAACGTCATGATGAAAGCCAGCCCATCACCGGCAAGACCTGCGGAACTCATGGATGACAAAGCCATGATCGCCACACCGGACAGGGCGACAAGCGCCGCGCAAAGGGCGGCTTTCTCAGGGACTTCCTTCAGAATAAGGAAGGCCAACGCCATCGCGAGAAGCGGGGTGGTGGAATACATCACCATCACATTCGCAACCGTCGTGGCGTTGAGTGAGGCGACGTAACACAGCATGGAGATGGACAGAAACGGGACGACGATCAGGCCGCCAATGCCGATGGACTCGCGTATTCTGAACAGCGTACGTCCATACAGGACGAAGGACAGTGGCAGCAGAATCAGCGTGGCGAACAGGGAGCGCCATGCCACAACGACCCATATATCCATGCCGCTGAGTGCACGGACAAACAGGCCGCCGCCGCTCCACATGACGGCGGCCAGAGCAACAAGGAGAGCCCCGTACAGGGGGCTCTTCTGTTCGACAGTGGAAGATGGCGGAGAGGCAGGCGAGGGCCCGTCCACTACAGGGTGTGCGTCCATCGTGTCACACGACAGTCTGTCAGAGGTTGTCGAATCTTTTCCGGTTAAAGCAGTCGCTACCTTCTGACGAGAACAGATGCGTCATGCAGCCGGGTGCGGAACCGACGAAGTTTCTTCTTCCTCTTCTTCTTCCTGCAAAGCCTCCGCCGCACGGCGCAAACGCTGGAAACTCATGCGACTGACCGGAAGAAGCGCGACATAGACAATGCCCATCGCCGCAAGCACCCCCCACGGATCCGCCACGAGCGCCACGACATAAGCACCCAGCCCGACCATCATTGGCAGCACGAATTTTGCCGGCACCTTGAAGTTCTTGAAGGACCATACAGGCAGCGTTGAAACGAGCAGGAACGCCGTGCTGGTCAGGGTCAGGATCGGCAGCCATGGCAGACGCGTTATTTCGTACAGGCCGGAATATCCGAGCTTTTGCGCTTCCAGCCCAAGAAAAACCGGGAACAGCGCCAGTCCGGCCCCAGCAGGCGCGGGCACGCCAGTAAAGAAATTACTGGCATATTTGGGACGTTCCTCAACACCGTCGAGACTGGCGTTGAACCGCGCAAGCCGCAGGGCCATGCACACGGTGAACAGACTGCAAGGCAGGAAGGCATAGCGTCCGCTATCCTTCAGCGCCCAGAGATAGAGCACGAAAGATGGGGCGACACCGAAGCACAGGAAGTCTGAAAGACTGTCGAACTCCGCCCCAAACCGGGTCGAACCGCGCAGAAGCCGTGCGATACGCCCATCAAGCCCGTCGATGATGGCCGAGACCAGCAACGCCAGTGCGGCATAGTGAAAGCGCCCGTCCAGCGCGAAACGCATGCCCATCAGTCCGCTGCACAGACCAAGCATGGTCAGCAGGTTGGGAATCAGGCGATTGAAAGAGGGGCCGCGAACGCGCGCACGCCGTTGCCGCGCTCCCCGAAGTCGGCGACGCCTGCGTCTCAGGGGCTCAACCATGCAGAATACGTCCCGTTCTCATGCTTTCCCGTTGTCCTGACCGTACGAAGAAATCAGGCACCGAGATCAGCCAGAACGGTCTCGCCTCCCACCATTGTCTGTCCCACGGCCACCTGGGGCACAACGCCCGGCGGCAGATAGACATCGGTGCGGGAGCCGAAGCGGATCAGGCCGAAGCGCTCGCCTGCTTCCAGACGGTCCCCTTCCTTGACGAAACAGACGATCCGGCGCGCAACGAGGCCGGCGATCTGCACCACGGCGACCATCCGTCCATCCGGCAGCGTGACGCTCAGCGCATTACGCTCATTGTCCGTGGAGGCCTTGTCGAGGCTGGCGTTGAGGAACTTGCCTTCATGGTAGACGATTCGGGACACCGTTCCGGCTACCGGCATGCGGTTCACATGCACGTCCAGCACAGACAGGAAGGTCGCAACGCGCCATACAGGCGTCTCTCCCATGCCGAGTTCCACGGGCGGCGCGATCTTTTCGATCGACACGATCCGTCCGTCAGCCGGTGCCAGTACCAGTCCCTCACGCGGGGGCGGCACGCGCTCCGGATCGCGGAAGAAATACAGGCAGAAGCCGAAAAACAGCCCGCTGGCCGCGCTGATGCCCTTGATGACCGGGCAGTTCAGGCGCCTTCCCAGATAATGCGTCGTCAGAGCGACAGCACCGGACGCGCCGAGGAACGGATAAGCCTCGGGGTGGGGGCGGGAAAAGACGAGTTTGAGAGAGCGGAATAGGGACATAATGCCGTTCTTGGCCGTTCGGAGGGCAGGAATCAAGAGTGATCAACATCTGCAACCGCCTCGGGTTGCGCATCCGGGACTTTTCTGGTCTCCATCCGCCCCGAATAAAGACCCGTCATGCAAGCCCGGAGGCCATAAGTCCGTGAGAGTGATCGGTTCCATCCTGTTCCGGATTTACATCGTCGTCATTTCCGTTCTGATGGGATGGCTCTCCATGCCAATCCGCCTGTTCGCGCCGCAGTATGCCTTGCCGTATGCAAAGCTGTGGGCGCGGCTGTATCTGGCGGGCGGACGTCTGTTCTGCGGCATTCGCACCCATGTCGAGGGGCTGGAAAAGCTGCCAATGGACAAGCCCTTCATCATTGCATCCCAGCATCAGTCGGCTTTCGACACGCTGGTCTGGATGAATCTGGTGCCCCGTCCGACCTATGTGATGAAAGAGGAACTGCTCAAGGTTCCTTTCGTCGGCCCCATGCTGAAACTGACAGGCATGATCCCTGTGGAGCGCGCCGGGGGAACCAAGGCGATGCGTGGCTTGCTGAAGCGCACAGAACAGGCCGCTTCAGAAGGGCGGCAGATGATCATTTTCCCGGAGGGCACACGCATGCCCTATGGCGCGACCACCTCTCTCAAGCCGGGTATCGTGGCGATGGCACGACACACGGCGCTGCCAGTCTATCCAGTCGCCACCAACTCCGGGCTGTGCTGGCCGAATCGTGGCTTCCTGAAGAAGGCGGGGACTATCTCCGTTGTCGTTTGTGACCCGGTTGAAGCAAAAGGCCGGGGAGAAATGCTCGACGCCATTGAAACGGCATGGCGTGAAACTCAGTCGCTTCTGACGAAGTGAATTCTGCTTGACAAAGGAGATGCTGACATTTTCCCGAACCCCTGTGGATAACTCTGTGGGATAACCCTCGCGGGTAGTCTTCTTTAATAGGGGATGTGAGAAAATGAGGCGTTCTCTGGGGTTCCTCCAAGTCAAGCGGATAATTTTACGAAAATGTCATTTTTCCTCTTGATCGGCTGATTTCTGCCGTTTTTTGTGGGTTTCCCCAAGGTGCGGTAAAGAATTTTTTAGGGATGTCTCATCCGTCGATGCTGTTGAGGAAATAGTGGACGACTCAGTCGACGTCCTGTGGATAAAACTGTGTAAGTGATTTTCTGCATGGGGCGAAAGACGGGAAATTCTTCTTTTCTCTCCACCGCTTGCTTCAAAAAACTGACACATTGTACGAGACCGGAATTACGGTGTGCATGAGTTTGGAGGTCCTCCGGTGGGATGGAAAATGAGTCTCGTGGCTGGAGCGAGTCTTGCCATCCTTCTGGGTGTCTCTGCGCCTTTCATCATTCGGGCTGAAGAACGGAGTCTGCTCCATGCTCTGGAGCATCAGCAGAAGCAGATGGCGGCGCAGGGATGGAAGCTGACGTGGCGGCAGGCCGTTCCTCACGCCGCACTTCTGAAAATACGGCTTGACCTGACGGATGTGCGTCTCACGGGTTCAGTAGGAGGCCGCACGCTCAGTTACGGGTGCAATCAGGTAGGAATAAGCCATGCTCGCTTCTCCTCTCGTGTCACGGTGGAGGCTGGCGGCACACACGCGTTGTTGCTGACCCATGGCAATCAAACCGATCTGGCCGTGCGCCTTGTCGGAGCAGACGCCAATCTGGTCGTTCATCCGAATGTTACACCTTTGGAAGCGCTGCTAGCGGTTCCGGCCGCCAGTATGGAGGTCGAATCCTTTCCAGCCTCTGGCCTCACCACACCTTTCGCCCTAAGGTTTAAGTCGCTTTCGAGTGTGCTGCGCTGGCAACCAGTCAGCAACGGGCAGGCATCGCTTCTGGCCAGTGATACGACGGTGACACAGCTTGTTCTGTCTCAGCGGATCGCTGGTCTTGGCGATAGTGTGGAAAATATCCGTATCGCGCTTTCTTCAACCGGCCTCACCAGTTCTGACGATGAAGTGCCAGAGACCATCCTGCATATCGGCGAGGGACATTTCGGGCCCGCTTCTTTCTCTTTGGCGGGGAAGCTTGCGTGGCAGGCTGACCCCGTGGGCGAATTCGACCTGACCATGCGGGGGCTTGATAATGCCGTGCATCAAATGGCGGTGTCCGGCGTGGTTGCGCCGGAAATCGGTCGGTTTACTGAGGTTCTGCAAAAAATAGCGTCCAGAAGCGTGACCTCGTCCAATGTGTCCGAGAAAAAGAACGAACAGTCCTCCGACACGTCATCTGTGACACTCAGTATGCCGCTCCGTTTACGAAGCGGTGTGTGGTCGGTGGGAACGATTGAAGCAGCTTCGCTGGCACAGTGGCTGAAAAGCGGAACCCGAAGCGAAATGCCCTGACAGACTGCAACGGCTCAGGTCCGTCAGGCGAGATCTTTTTCGCGTCTGAGTCTGCCAAGTTCCTCAGGCGTATCTGCCCGAACAAAAGGATTGCAGGCCCGTTCCGACGCCAAGGTGGAGGGCAGGGAAGGCAGCCCACGCGCGCGTAAATTCGAGACCTCTTCGGCGCGTTCCTTGAGGGCCGTATTGTCTGGGTCCACGGCGAGCGCGAAACGGGCGTTGGATGTTGTATATTCGTGTCCACAATAGACACGTGTCTCATCGGGCAGGGCATCAAAGGCATGCAGGCTTTTGAACATCTGCTCCGGCGTGCCTTCAAACAGACGACCGCATCCAAGACTGAACATCGTGTCGCCGCAGAAAAGGGACGGTGGTTCGTTAAAATAGTAAGCGATATGACCGATTGTATGTCCCGGTGTTTCCAGCACGAGAGCCTTGCTGCTGCCCAACATCACTTCGTCTCCTGCACGCACGGCCCTGTCGAGTGGGGGGAGGCGTTTCGCATCGGCGGCGGCGCCAATGATTTTCGCGCCGTAACGCTCGCGTAGGGTTTCCGCCGCCCCAATATGGTCGGCGTGATGGTGGGTGAGAAGAATGACATCGAGCCGTCCTCCCTGCGCTTCGATCGCGGCCCGGACAGGGGCGCATTCACCGGGGTCCACCACCCCGACACAGCCGGTTTCCTCGTCTGTCAGCATCCAGACATAATTATCGGAGAGAGCTGAGATAGGCAGAACGCTAATCGGCATGAGAAATGCTCCGTTAATGATACGTCTGGCGTCTTTCATGATAATGTACGTGCCATGCAGGATGAAGTTCGTTCCGCAAATGTGTTTTATGAGGCGGCGACCGGAGCGGGGGCCGTGCGTCTGCTGGCGCGCCATCTGACTGCCGCATGGCCCGATCTGTCAGGGCAAACGCTGCTTGGCATTGGATATACCCAGCCGTTTCTTCCTCTGTGGGAGGAGCAGGCGGCTTTCATCGTGGCGGCGCGTCTGGGTAACGGGACGTCCAGCAGTTCACGCCGTTCATCGTATGCTGAGTGTCTCATTGATGGAGCGTCACTGCCTTTTCCAGATCTGTCCTTCCATCGGGTGCTGATGGTGCATGCGCTGGAGACGACGCAGGCCAGTCGGGATCTGTTGCGGGCCGTGTGGAAAGTGATGCGGGACGATGGAAAACTGCTGCTTGTCGTTCCCAATCGTCGCGGTGTGTGGGCGCATAGCGACACAACGCCATTCGGGCAGGGGACGCCTTTTTCGCCACGTCAGATACGCGAGCAGATGCGAGAGTCCATGTTCCATGTCGAGAGCTGTGGAACGGCGCTTTATCCGCCGCCATTTCCACCACTGCATCGATCTCGTTTGGGGGACTTTATCGAAAAGGCGGGCAGCACGGTCCTGCCGTCCTGTGGTGGCGTGGTCATTGTCGAAGCCGTGAAGGATATGTGGGGCGGTTTGCCAGTCACCACGACCAATACCTGTTTCGACCTTGTACGGCAGGTGCTGCCGACAGGATGATGACGCTGGTGGAAAGGCGGATCGCCTTGTTGAATACCATGCTGCTCGAGGCCTCAAGCGCGACAAGGGTGCTGGAGCAATGGTGTGAGCAGCAGGGACTGGGGGAAGCGCCGGTCAGGCTGACTGTGCGGCAGGAAGAAGCCCCTTTTCAGCCGGTTCCTCCAGAGGCGGCGCATGTATTCCCGCCCAATGAACCTCTGAAATATCGGCTGGTGGCCCTCTGTTGCGGTTCGCTGGAGGTAGCGTGGGCCGACAACTGGTATGCGCCTTCTCGCCTGCCTGCCCCGATGAATGAAAGACTCGATACGACATCCGTGCCGTTCGGGCGTGTTGTCGCGTCCCTGAATGTCACGCGGGATAATCTCGATAGCACGGTGCTGTGGCAGGAAGGGCAACCTCTGTCCGCGAACACGCCGATCCTTCGTCACATCGCAACGGTCTGCCGGAGCGATGGACTGCCTTTGAGTCTTGTCAGGGAAACTTTCAGCGGCGTTTTGCTGGGGGCCTGATCAGTAGGCCAGCTTCCAGTTCGTGTCGGCGTTCTGGCGATAGGAGAGTTCGCCCTCAGACAGCGCTACTGTCCGATAGAAGCTCTCCGGCTGGAGTGAAAGGTCGGAAAACAGTTCCGGAACACCTTCGCTCATCGCGACGGCATCCATGATGGCCATGGAGAACAGGCCCGGCCCGGTGGCGATCCACGGGCTGAGGCGCTGATGCTGGTTTGCTGCCACTGTCAGCACAGTCACGGCTTGCTGAAGCAATGCAGCCAGGGCGGGATGTCCCGGTCGGGCCGCAATGAACCAGTTGTTGACGCAGGGGGGCGGACCCGGCGACCAGTTGACGACAAGTCCTGCGCCCGGCGTAAGCAGGCTGGCGAGCGGGCCAACCCGATGTTCGTCAGCGTCTATGTAGGTGCCGCCTTCTCTGGCCAGCCAGCACAGACGGAAAAAGTCCGACCGGCCAGCCACATGCTCGATGCCCTGCCACACCGTCAGAATGGCTTGAGGATAGTGCGCAGTGATGTAGGCGGTGGCCTCTTCTTCATTGACGAGGCTGTGCTGGAAGCCGGGTTCTTCCCGTTGCCAGAGTGTGACCAGATCACGCACGTCTTCAGGAAGATCGGGTTTATCCCAGAACTGCATCAACTGGTGGGGAATGGCCGTTTCAGACACGCGATGCGTCTGCATTCCCAGCAGACCGCTGCCGATGATGATATCCAGAAACGGCAGCCAGCAATGGGCGAACCGGCGTGTGATGACGTGCGCCGCGCGGCCCCACGCGAGAGCCTGCTCTTTCTCGCCAGCCGCCAGCATTGCCAGTGATTCTGCGCAGAGTGCCGCGTGAAAGCTGCCATCATGCAGGGCTTGTGCAAGATCACCCCGCAGAGCCGCTTCGGCTTTCTGCCGCAGCGCTGATGAGCCGGTCCCGGTTTTGAGCGCCTGTTCCAGCGTATGGCCAAGCAGCCAAGGCTGCTGCGGCAGGATATCAGGCAGCAATGACGGCATGTGGCGAGAGAATTCCTGAATTAAAGCTGACTGGAAAATGATCTTTTCAGTCTGCAAGCTGAAAGTGAATATTCTCTATAAAAGTGTCGGTCGCAGGAAGACAAGGTCGGGGCTGCCAGACCATGAGCGGTGTGCTCAGGAGGCATCGACTGCATGTCGGAAAGCGGAGACCGGCCCGATAGAGGCGAGAAGGAACTTTCCGTATTCCCGCACGAGCAGTCGCCACGTGTCGCGGGTGAACTGGCGTTTCAGAGCGGGTGGCTGGGTTGGATAGGGGTGAATGATCACCCCCGGCACCATGCGGGATATTTCCAGTTCGGCGCGCCAGATGTGATACCCCGCCGTAACGACGATCAGGCTCCGGATATGGTTGGCCCGAACCCAGTGCCGTGCTTCTGTGGCATTTCCCGCTGTGGACGTGGCTTCACGGCCAAGAGTGATGCGGGATGCCACTGTGGGGGGCAGATCGGGTGCCAGATCGTTCAGTGTGACGTGTGGATCGACGCCCGAAATCAGCAGGAGCCGTCCACGTCCGCGTTGCAGCAGGGAGAGCGAGGTTTCCACCCGCCCCGTGCCGCCTGTCAGGGCGACGATGCCATCGGAGACCGGAGGATCCGTTGGTTCTTTTAAGGCGCCACGCACGAACAGGCCAAAACCCATGAGCAGTAACAGGCACAGACTTGCGCAACACAGGCGCACAAGTTTCCAGAAGGGGAACCTCTGGCCCGATGAAGGCGTCTTCATGGAAGCCGCCGCAACCAGACCCGCACAATGACCTGAGCGGTCAGCCAGCCGATCAGCGTTACGGCCAGCGGAACGCAGGCAAGACCGATGAGCAGGGACTGCGGCGCATCGCCACGCAGAAGGGTGCCCAACGCACTGGAGCAGAATGCCCACCAGCCCCGCAACGCGCCGGGGGCGCTTTCATCCGCGCTCGCTCCGGCAAGGGGTGCCATCAGACGTGTTAGGAAAGCGATCGGCGGTAGGGAAAGCAATGTTCCCGCAATTCCACCGCCGAAGGACAGCAGGGCGATGCGCCCCCCGAAACGCCGCGCGACATAGCCGTCGGATGCTCCCAGCTCATGCAGGATCGTCACGCTCTCCCGCCTTGCACTGAGACCGAGCCGCGTAGCCATGCCGATAACAGCCGCTCCAATCGCGCCGACCAGAATGAGTGCCAGCCCGGCACAGGCCACAAGACTGCTGGCAATGGCGTGCAGTTGTCCGCGCCAGTCATCGTTCTTCTCGACCAGTGTGCCGGGAGCCTTGGCGACCAGATCGGACATCAGCGTGTCAGACAGGGTAGCGTCCGGTGCGAGATCGACTTCAATGACAGCAGGGAGCGGGATGGCGGCGGTGGATGTGTCGCCGATCCACGGTTTCAGCAGCCTGTCGAGTTCTTTATCATCAAGACGATGCGCTTTCACCACCGAGGAATCGGCCTGCAGGGCAGTCAGAACCGCCTGAAGGCGGGAGGGCATCCCGGCATGCCCTGAAGCAGCGGGTCTGTCCGGGTCGGGAATCTGCACGGTCACGAGGTTTGCGGCGCCTTTCGCCCACCGCGCGGACAGGGACTGGGCTCCTACGGCGCAGGCGAAAGTCAGCGACGCCAGCAGACTCATCGCCGCCACCATCAGGACAAGGCTGCGATCGGGGAGTGCGCGGGCGAGCGCAAGCCCATCGCGCATGCGGCGACTCTTATTCATCGGCTGTCAGGCGTCCCTGCCTGAGATTCAGGGCGGGAGCGGGAAAGCGCTGCACCAGCGTATCGTTGTGGGTCGCCACGATGACAGTCGTTCCCAGAGCCGAAAGTTCACGGAACATGCGGATCACGCGTTCCGCCTGACTGTCTTCCAGCGCATTGGTAGGTTCATCGGCCAGCAGGAGACCAGGCCGAATGACAACGGCGCGGGCGATGGCCGTGCGCTGCTGCTCGCCACCTGAAAGCTGGTTGGGGCGCGCCTGACGGCGTTCGGCAAGGCCGAGCCAGTCGAGAATGGAACGGACCTCCTGCGATACTTCTTCATCGGTGCGGCGTTGCAGGCGGAGCGGCAGGGCGACGTTGTCCGCGACGGAGAGTGTCGGCATCAGGCGATAGTCCTGCGGCACCATGCCGATTCTCTGTCGGAGGCGGGAGAGGGTGAAACGTTTCACCTGCGGATTGATGTCCGTGCCGAGAATGTCCATCTTGCCCTTCGCGGGCAGGGCTTCAAGATGCAGCAGGCGTAGCAGTGTGGATTTCCCGGCGCCGGAGGGGCCAAGCAGCCATCGAAAGCTTCCCTGAGGCACGACGAAACTGATGTTCCGCAGCGTGGCCTGTCCGCCTTGCGGTATGGCGCCCTGGTGCCAGGTAACGTCATGGAGGCGGATCATGTGCGACACACTCCCAAGCGTGCGGAGAGAAGAGAAAAATATAGGCAACCATACCGTGGCAAAGGATATTCTGTCGATGACGCTCTCATTGAACGCGGTATTGTCCCCGTGCGTTCTCGTTTAGAAATGTTTAGAGATTGGGAACGGATCGTAAGGTATGGTGCCCAAGACGGATGTGCGTGGTCGCGGCGTTGAAGATATCGCGATCGGAGAAGAGGAACCCGGATGCTGATTGTTTGCCCGTCCTGCGGCATTAAATATAATGTGCCAGAGTCCTATCTGAAAAAGGACAGGACGCTCAAATGCGCCAGCTGCGGGACCAGTTGGGTGGTTCCCGCGATCCGTCAAACGGATGTTCCCCCTGATGAACAGCCTTCTGGGGCGCAGATTCCGGCAAGTGAATCACCGAAAGCCGAGCCTGTTGCAGAAAAAACACAGGAACCGGTTGCTCCTGCCGCTGAACAGACATCCTCGGTTGCTGCGCCAGTAGCGGAATCCCCGCTCCCGGAAGCTTCAAAGTCGGAGGTCGGGCCTGACGGCACTGAAGCCGCGCGGACGCCTGAGCCTCCTATACAGGAACCGCCCAAGGAACCCCCTCCGGCCCCGGTGCAGGAGCCGCCACCTGCCGAGCCTCTTCCAGAGCCTCTCTCGGAAAAGCCCGAGCCACTTGAACCGTTTGCTGAAGCTGCCGCTCCACATCATGTGTTTGAAGAGGCCCCTGAAACCGAAGCTGTTCCGCAAAAGATTCATCCGGCGGAAGTGGCTACGGCTCCCGACGAGCGGCATGAAGATCATGCGGTTCATGGCGAAAAGGAGAGTGTTTTCTCATTCCTCGACGAAGAGGCTGAGGGGAGAAAAGACGATCACGCAGCAGCTTCGAATGAGCCTCCGCAGAGTCATGCCCACGAGGAGGCAGAAAAGCCTTTCAGTTTTCTTGATTCCTCCGATGACCGCGTTGTGCATCGTGGGCGAGCGGATGAGGAAAAGCCACCGGCAGACGATGAAGAAGACAGCGGTGGTTTCATAGACTGGGACGCGCACGAGAAAAAAACAGCGGGCGCGCAGCCTGAAGCG
>NZ_JBDNXK010000035.1:0-32027 GCF_047721705.1 Acetobacter sp.
ATTTATTTCTATTGTCAGATTTATGAGAATGTCTTGCAGTCTATTGCTGTATATAGGTTTAAATCAAGTGAATGATGGTGGCTCAGTCTGCCTTGATTTTAAGATCTATTTTGTAAAATCAGCATCGCCATATGCGATGGATCATCAATAAGGAGCAGATCAGATCAATACTTACTAGGGTTCCCAGTAAGTATGATCCCTCTTCATTTTCCATCATCCTGAGACGATGTTGGAGAGAAGACTCCGGATGACAAACAAGGGGGGGCAGGCTGCTACCTCTTTCTCTCAGGCTAATCCATGAGGGGAGGAAGAAGCTACGGACGCAACAGGCAAACCCATTCACATCACTCGGATGGGCTTGATGAATAAAGATAAGTAAACGCCGTTGGCCATGACTGAAAAGCCATGCCCAACAGCAAACTGTCGCATAGTTAGAATGGTTGCTCAGGCGTCGCTTTCGTCCGGGCCGTCCATCATGGCTTCGGCAACCACGCCAGCCTGTTCCCGGATGCGGTGTTCGATCTGAGCCGCCATTTCCGGGTGTTCCCGTAGGAAGGTCTTGGCGTTCTCACGTCCCTGGCCAACACGCTGGCTGTCATAGGAGAACCAAGCGCCGGATTTCTCGACAATGCCAGCCTTTACGCCAAGATCGATCAGCTCGCCCATCTTGCTGATGCCTTCGCCATAAACAATGTCGAATTCGACCTGCCGGAATGGCGGGGCCATCTTGTTCTTCACCACTTTCACGCGAGTCTGGTTGCCCACCACCTCATCCTTGTCCTTGATCGAACCGATGCGGCGAATGTCCAGACGGACGGAAGCGTAGAACTTCAGCGCATTGCCACCCGTGGTGGTTTCAGGGTTGCCGAACATCACGCCGATTTTCAGACGAATCTGGTTCAGGAAGATCAAAAGCGTGTTGGAGCGCGCGACAGTGCCCGTCAGCTTACGGAGCGCCTGACTCATCAGACGGGCATGCAGGCCGACGTGGCTGTCGCCCATATCGCCTTCCAGTTCCGCACGCGGAACGAGGGCCGCGACACTGTCCACGACCAGCACGTCGATGGCGCCAGAACGCACCAGCGTGTCGGCAATTTCCAGAGCCTGTTCACCTGCATCCGGCTGGCTGATCAGCAGATTGTCCACATCCACGCCCAGCTTGCGGGCATAACCGGGGTCAAGCGCGTGCTCGGCGTCGATGAACGCACAGGTGCCGCCGGTTTTCTGCGCTTCGGCAATCGCATGCAGCGCAAGTGTTGTCTTGCCCGAGCTTTCAGGTCCGTAGATTTCGACAATACGACCACGCGGCAGACCACCAATGCCCAATGCGATGTCGAGCCCGAGGGAGCCTGTGGAGATCGAATCGGCCTCTTCCTTGGGGCGTTGCCCCAGCCGCATGATCGATCCTTTGCCGAAAGCGCGCTCGATCTGGCTGAGCGCTCCTTCGAGAGCTTTTGTCTTGTCCATTTCCATCCCTCGAAACCCGGTTTCTCCAGCCGAATGCCCGAAAAGAGCAAACAGCGGCGGTGCTTCCGGCATACTGGTCACACTGCTTGACGAGTCTGTCACAAGCCTGCCCCTTCCCGCAATGCGCGGCACGGGAATTTACACCGTTCCGCTTTTGTTCGAATATCGCTTCCTGTTGAACGCTCTGGGCCGGATTGTCTTGGAATTCCGGGAATAATATCGCGTTAAGGAATCGTTCGCGTCTGTTCTCTTTTGGAACAAAATAAGAACAAAAGCAAGCGCGAGATGCCTTGCCGGAAACGCGATTTCGGAAAATGTATCTGAGTCAGGGATTTATGACTGGGACCGTCCTTCAGCTTTCGAAGCGCGGAATCGTGCTCTCCCGTCATCACCGGGGAGAGCCACCGCTCCCCCCTTACCAGCCTGATGGAATCAGTGGCCGCTCAGCACGCGGCCCGCGATGACTTCCAGACGGGAAAGCAGGCCGGGTTCGCGGCGGTCGGGTGCCGTGATGATGGCATGTTCAAGGGCGCGGTCACAGCCTGCCGGACAGAGGCCGCGTGGTTTGCCGAGCGTCGGAATCATCGCCTTGACCAGTGAGCGCGCGTGTTCGGCGTTCTGCTGCATCACCTTCACGACCGCATCAACCGTCACGCTGTCATGATCCTGATGCCAGCAGTCATAATCGGTCACCATCGCGACGGTCGCGTAGCAGATCTCGGCTTCACGGGCGAGCTTGGCTTCCGGCATGTTGGTCATGCCGATGACCGAGCAGTGCCAGCTACGATAAAGCTCGCTTTCGGCCCGCGTGGAGAACTGCGGGCCTTCCATCACCAGATAGGTGCCGCCGCGTTTGTAAGGAATCTTCAGTTCCTTGAGCTTCTCTTCCGCAACGCCTCCGATACGCGGGCACACCGGATCGGCGACGGACACATGCGCCACACAGCCCGTGTCGAAGAAGCTTTTTTCACGGGCAAAGCTGCGGTCGATGAACTGATCGACGATCACGAACATGCCCGGTGGCAGATCTTCGCGGAGTGAGCCGACGGCAGACAGCGAGATGATGTCCGTCACGCCGGCAATCTTCATCGCCGCGATGTTGGCGCGGTAGTTCAGGCGAGACGGTGGAATGGGGTGCCCACGACCGTGACGCGGCAGAAACACGCAGCGAACGCCATTCAGCGTGCCGAACAGCAGTTCGTCGGAAGGAGCGCCCCACGGCGTGTCGATCCGGCGCCATTCCTTGTTCTCCAGCCCGGCGATGTCATACAGCCCCGAGCCGCCGATGATGCCGATAACCGGTTGGACCGCAGGAGCGGAACTATTTGACATGGGACCAGATTCTCCGTTTCAGGATAAAAAGAAGGATGGTGACGCATAACAGATAGACCAGCACGCGCACACCGGTTCTGTGACGCTCTGCAAGGTGTGGCTGTGCCACCCATGCCAGAAAGGTGGTCACGTCGCGCGCTTCCTGCCCCATTGTGGCGGGCGTGCCGTCCGGATAGCGCACGTCATTTCCATGAAGCGGAGGTCTCATCGCGGTTTTACGGGATAGAGCGAACCTGTTGTAGAACAGCCCCTCCTGCTCCCTGAAACCTTTGGGGGGAGCGGTATAGCCGGTCAGCAGGGCGAGGATACGATCCGGACCGCCGGGATAGACCACGCCCTGACGGGACAGGTCTGGTGGCACAACCCCTCTTGATACGCCGGCGGGTTTGACGGGCGTGGGAAAAGCATCGTCCGGGAGACCATGACGATATCGGGGGGCTCCACTGATATCAGTGCCATCCCGGATTTCGTAATTGGCGGCAAGGGCTTGCACATCTTCCGGTTCGAGACCCATGTCCCCAAGATCGCTGAAATGCACTTCCTTCATGCCGTGGCATGCGGAGCAGACCTGCTCGTAAACCAGATAGCCACGCTGGACGGCACCGAGATCGAAACTGCCTAGCGGTCCCTGAAAGCTCCATTTCTGCGGCGGCGCGGGATCGTGCTCCGGTGGGGCGGCTTGCATGGGCTGGGGAGCAAGAAGCAGAGCCGCGACCGGCAGAGAGAAAAGCCACGCCTTCACGATGCGTCTTTCAGAGCCGTTTTTTCATGCCGCGATAACAGGGGCATGAGCACGAGAAAATGGAGGAAATAATACAGCGTGGCGCAACGGGCGATCAGCAGCCATGGTCCATCCATATGCTGCTTTCCCGCATATCCGAGCAGAATGAACGCTGCGACGAGAGCGAACATTGCAATGCGCCAGAACGGCCGTTGACGCACGGATCGCACCGGCGACGTGTCCAGCCAAGGCACGAAGAACAGCACCACGACGGCACCGATCGAGGCGACAAGGCCGCCGAACTTGAACGGAATGGCCTGCAGAATGCCGAAGAACGGCAGGAAATACCATTCCGGCTCAATGTGCGTCGGCGTGTGCAGCGGATTGGCGGGACGGTAATTCTCGGCTTCGGTCAGAAGGTCAGGCAGGAAGAACATGGCCGTCACCAGAAGAATGGCGAAAACAGCCACGCCGCACGCATCCCGGATGGCGAAATAGGGCTGGAAGGGGAGGGTGCCCTTCGGGTCAGGATCAATCCCGCTCGGGTTGCCTGAACCGGCGATATGCACTGTCACCACATGCACGGCCACAACGACCGGAATGGCAAGCGCCATGAGGAAATGCAGCACAAAGAGATGGTGAAGCGTGTTGCTGCCGGGGCTGTCGCCCCCGAGAAAGACGCGCTCCAGATAGGGACCGATAGCGGGGATCGAAGCAATGGCTTTGCCTGCAATGTCCGCCCCCCAATAGGACATCTGGCCCCACGGCAGGACATAGCCAGCAAAGGCTGCCACCATCGTCATTGTCAGAAGCAGAACGCCGAACAGCCAGACCATTTCACGCGGCTGCTTATAAGAGCCGTAATAGAGACCACGAAACAGATGAACATAGAGCGCGCCGAGGAACAGGCTTGCCCCCGCCATGTGCATCGACCGGAGCAGCCAGCCTGACGGGAGGCGACGTTCGATGGCCTCGACGGAGGCGAAAGCATCTGCTGCCGTCGCGGTATAGTTCATCGCCAGCACCAGCCCGGACAGCAGCATCAGCACGAGCACCGCCGTCAGCATGGCGCCCACTGTCCAGAGACCGTTGGCCGAACGGGGCATCGGAAAACGCCCGAACGACTCTGACAGAAACCGGCCTACAGGCAGCCTTGGTTCCAGCCACGCGCTGAAACCGGCGGATTTCTTGTCACACTCCCCCTCGGGCAGTGTCGGCTCCGTCGTCATGCTCTCATTCGATTCCGGAGAGCGCCGTCAGAAGCGCATCCACATCGGCGGGCTGCACATCATAACCCGTCACGAAGCGGACGAGTGTGCCCTCCACACCCGGAGGCGCGGTACGGCGGAGGAACACGAAGCCCGCGGCCTCCAGCCCCTGCACCAGAAGCTCGGGCAGAATGGCGAACACCTCGTTCGCCTGCGTTTCGAACGGCAATGTCGCCCCGGGGTGGCGCAGAAGACCACGCGCCAGACGCCCCGCCATCTCGTTGGCCTGCCGTGCGTTGTGCAGCCACAGGTCGTTCTCGAACCACGCCAGAAGCTGGGCGCTCAGGAACCGCTGTTTCGACCACAGATGCCCAGCGCGCTTGATGCGACGCTCCATATCCTCAGCCAGATGCGTATCGAACATCACCACCAGTTCGGCGGCCAGCGCACCGCTCTTGGTCGCACCCAGCGAAAGAATATCGACGCCCGCCCGCCATGTGGCGTCGGCGGGGGAGCAGCCAAGATGCGCCAGCGCATTGCCGAAGCGCGCGCCATCCATGTGCACGGTCATGCCGGCATCACTCGCGAGTGTGGTCAGTTCGACAATCTGTTCCAGACTGTAGACGGTGCCCCACTCTGTGGCCTGCGAAAGACTGAGCGCCGCCGGACGGCTCAGCCGACGACCGCCAGCCTGCACATCCGCGATCGTGCGCGCCAGCATGTCCGGCTGCATGCGCCCGTCAGGCGAGGGGATGGGGCAGAGCTTTGCACCGCTGGTGAAAAATTCCGGCGCGCCGCACTCGCGTCCAAAGATATGCGCGCTTTCGTCACACAGGATGGCGCCCCACGGTGGTGACAGCGCCGAGAGTGCCAGCCCGTTGGCCGCCGTCCCGGTTGCGACCGGGAAAACCTTGACGTCCGCTTCGAAAACTTCCGCAACGCGGGCTTCCAGCCGGGCCGTCCAGGCGTCGTCGCCGTGGGCAGGCGCGGCCCCCACATTGGCCTCCGCGATGGCGGCAAGAATTTCCGGACTGGCCGGTCCTACATTGTCGCTCATGAAGTTCGTGCGTATAGGCTGCGCTCCAGTGTCGTCAGCGGACAGCGTGTCGTTGTGCGGCGGTGTGTGAGTTGTCTGTTCCATGTCGCCTCCTGCCTGACTGATACGACCGCTCTATTCTAGCATTTGAGGAAGGCCAAGCCTAATGTCCGAGCCGAAATCTTCTGAAACAGCCGGTGCGAAGCTGATCGACGGCAAGGCGTTTGCGCGAAAGCTTCGCGAGCAGACGGCGCAGGAAGTGACGGCCTTCCATGAAAAGCATGGCATCACGCCCGGTCTGGCCGTGGTTCTGGTGGGCAATGACCCGGCAAGCGAGGTGTATGTCCGCAACAAGGCGCTGGAGACCCATCGTGTCGGGATGCGCTCCTTCATGCACATGCTGCCCGAGACGACTTCCGAATCCGCCCTGCTGAAGCTGATCGAGCGTCTGAACGCCGACCCGGAGATTCACGGTATTCTCGTGCAGCTGCCCCTGCCGAAACACATTGACCCGCATCGCGTCACTAACGCCATCACGCCGAACAAGGACGTGGACGGGCTTGGCGAAGTCAACGCCGGTCGCCTGAGCGTCGGCCTGCCGGGTATCATTCCCTGCACCCCTCTTGGCTGCCTGATGCTGCTCAAGTCCGAACTCGGTGATCTGCGCGGGCTGAATGCGACCGTCATCGGCGCGTCCAATCTGGTGGGTAAACCGATGGCGCAGCTGCTGCTGAACGAGGGCTGCACGGTCTCCATCGGTCATATCGACACAAAGGAGCCGGCGAAGCTGGCGCGGTGGGCCGATATTCTTGTCGTAGCCACGGGGAAGAACGGGCTGGTGAAACGCGACTGGGTCAAGCCGGGCGCGACAGTGATCGACGTGGGCATCACCCGCGTGGCCACGGAAAAAGGCAAGACGAAGCTGGTCGGGGATGTTGCGTTCGATGAAGTGGCGCCCATTGCCGGACGCATCACGCCTGTTCCCGGTGGCGTTGGCCCGATGACTATTGCCTGTCTGTTGCGCAACACGCTGAAGGCAGCGCGCATGAGCGTGGGCGACAAGGCCTGTGCGCATAGCGGCGAAAAAAACTGGCTGCCTTACTGAGACTTCAGACACAGGCTGACGCATCATGAGGACGATGCGTCAGCTGTCCAGTTCACGCACCGCTATCGCAAAACTTGGGGAGAGCGGAAGGAGCGGATTCAGCGTCGACTGCCACGCGTGGTAGAGATCCGCTTTCCCGGCATAGACCACTTCCGACGGGCGGTTTGCGGCGTCCAGCTCCTGTAGCCAGCCCCCCTCTCTCCGATCGATCATATTCAGGGCGATGAAGTCCCAGATCCGGCGATACCATTTTTCATAATCCGTATGGCCGGTGCGCTTGAGAAGCGCCGCCGCCGCGGTCAGAGCTTCGGCCTGACACCAGTGCGGTTTGTTGTGCACAACCGGCTCAAGGGCGTTGTCGACGGTATAAAGCAGTCCTTCCGTTCCATCCCGGTTCCATCCGGCTTTCATGCCAGCGTTGAACAGGCCGATGGAATCCGTCAGCAGCCATGAGGGCGCGCTGCCTTCATGACGCAACAGAGCCGCTTCCAGTTTGAGAAGCAGGTGTGACCATTCGACGAAATGTCCGGGCGTCAGACCGAAGGGACGGAGGTCGTCTGTCGGCTTGTCGCGGTTGTAGTCGCCGAGATAGTTCCAGTCGCGATCGAAATGTTCCCGCACCGCATAGTCATTCTCACGGGCGAGTTGGTGAATGAAACGTTCGATCACCCGAAGCGCCCGCGTGCGCCAGATGGGGGCATCCAGTACATCAGCCACGGCCATGCAGGCTTCCACCGAATGCATGTTCGAGTTCGCCCCACGATAGTTTTCCTCCCCGCTCCAGTCAGGAGAAAAACTTTCCCGAAACACGCCTTCTTCTTCGCTCCAGAAGCGGCTTTCCCAGAGAGCGGCTGCTTCATTCAGAAGCTCATGCGCGCCGGGAATATGGGCGACCGTCGCCGAGGATGCGGCGAGGACAACGAACGCATGCAGATAGTTCTGCTTCCGTCGTTCCTCGGCGGAGGACAGATCTGCGGGACGACCGGCCCACCAGCCGCCATGCTCTGCATCACGCAAATCGCCGCGCAGAGCCGCTACACCGTGGTCGGCAAGAGACAGGCTGCCGGGAATGCCTCTCATGCCCGCGATGGCATAGGAATGTGTCATCCGCGCTGTAAGCGTCGTATCCGGTTTCGCGTCTTCGATGAGGTGTCCCTCGTTGTCGAGGGGGCCGAAACCGGTCTGCATACGTGCGGACTGGGAGAAGCCAAGAAGCCGTAATCCCTGATGATCCAGCCAGCGACGGTGCACACTGCTGCGGAGCCAGCTTGAGACGGGCACCATCAGGGACGACAGCATCTCAGCCATTGATGATCATGCCCCCGTTTACATGCAGGGTCTGGCCGGTGACATAGCTGGAATCCTCGCTGGCCAGATAAACGTAGGCCGCACCCAGTTCATGCGGCTCACCAATGCGGCCCATGGGTGTATCCTTGCCTAGATCGGCCACGGCCTGCGGATCGATCGGTCCCCAGCTCGCGGGTTGGAGCGGTGTCCAGATCGGACCTGGTGCGACGGCGTTCACACGAATTTTCTTGTCCGCAAGCTGGAGCGCCAGCGCACGCGTCAGACCCATCTCGGCGGCCTTTGTTGTCGTGTAGGCCACGAGGGATTTGTTTCCGGCAAAAGCGTTGACGGACGATGTGGAGATGATTGAGGCGCCAGCCTTGAGATGTTTCAGCGCAGCGCGGGCGATATAGAAATACCCGTTGATGTTGACGTTCATGTGCCGCTGCCAGAGCTCATCCGTGATGTCGGTGAGGTCACTGCTGACATACTGCACGCTGGCATTGTTGACGATCACATCCAGCCCGCCCAGTTCCGCAACCGCTTTTTCGACGGCTTCGTTGCAGAAGGCGCTGGAAGCCACGTCGCCTGCGATGAGAACGGCCTTGCGACCCTCTTTCTCGATCAGTCGGGCCGTCTCTTTCGCATCTTCATGTTCTTCGAGATAAACGATGGCGACATCGGCACCCTCGCGGGCAAAATGGAGCGCTGCCGCACGACCGATTCCGCTATCCCCACCTGTAATCAGTGTTTTCTTGCCGGCGAGTTTGCCGCTGCCTTTGTAGTCTGGGCGGATGTGTTCGGCATGAGGCTTCATCTTGCCTTCCACACCCGGCTGATGGTCCTGACTCTGCGGTGGAATGGTAAGCGCCATGAGTTCGTTTCCCTGCATTGTTTCAGACATCACAGGAAAACGAACGGAAAACATCCAGCAAGGTTCCGCTCAGGGATGGATTCAGTGAGCGGCCTTTTCGATAAATGTGCTGATGGCGCTGGTGACTTCAGAGGCTTTTTCGAGCTGCGGCATATGCCCCGTATCGGGATAGCGGATCACGCTTACGGTCGCTGGCAGGCTATCTGCGCCCGTCCCCGAGAGTATTTCATCGTTCTCGCCCCACAGCACCTGCACTGGCCCACTGAACGCGTCCAGAACCGGGCGAAGCGGGAAGGCCTGCTTTCCATCATGAAAGCATGTTTCCGCAATGGTTTTCAGGTCCGGCACAACCCCATCCAGCCGCTTGTAGCGGATGATGTCTTCGACCATCTTGCGGGAAATCAGGGATTTCTCATGGACAAGATGTTGTAGGACCGGCTCAAGTGTCTTGCGGCGGTCCGCCTCTATGAAGCCATTGATGAAGTCCATGTTGATGTCCTGCCCCAGACCGGCAGGTGCAATCAGGGTCAGGGAAGCGACCAGATCAGGCTCTGCTTTTGCCAGTTCGAGGGCGATGGCGCCTCCCAGCGAATGGCCGACAATATGCGCCCTGGAAACACCGAGTTCCTTCGTGAGGGCGGCGATGGTGCTGGCAAATGTGGCGGGACTTCCATCCCCTACCTTCTTGGTGGATTCACCATGACCGGGAAGATCAAGCGCGATCACGCGATGTGTTTCTCCCAATCCTGGCTGTGTCAGCATCCAGTTTGTCAGATCACCACCAAAGCCGTGGATCAGCAGAACGGGCGTGCCCTCATGCTCGGTGCCGCTTTCCTGAACGGAAATCGTCAGGTCTCCTACCGACACTGCCTTGCGAACTGGTTCTGCATGTTCGCTTTCATTGTCTGTATCGGATGAAAATGTTTCATTGAAACGGGCAATGAAGGCATCAATGTCGCTGTCGGGCACGGCGGGATCGGCAAGCACGCCGATCAGCGCACCCACCGGCAAGGTTTCCCCTTCCGGCGCGAGCTGTCGACGCAGCACACCAGCGGCCGGGCTTTCATAGCCGTTCGTGATCTTGCTTGTTTCTATATCGGCAATTTCGTCGCCGGTCTTCACTTCCGCCCCGGGAGGAACGCTCCAGCTGGCCAGTTTGCCTTCCGTCATGGCCAGACCGAATTTCGGCATCGTGATGGGGGTGATGGTTTCGCTCATCGGTCAGACTTCCTCTTTCACGCGATAGGCGGCAACCGCACGAACAGCCGCTTCTATTTTTTCCACGCTGGGCAGATAAAGATTTTCAAGAACAGTCGCGAACGGCACGGGTGTGTGCGGGGGTACCACGCGGCGGATGGGGGCTTTCAGGGCATCGAATGCCTCTTCCGCGACGAGAGCGGCCACATCTGTCGCCAGATTACAGCGCGGGCTGGATTCATCGACGATGACCAGACGGCCCGTGTCCGTCACGCAGTCCAGAATGGTGCCAGTATCCAGCGGAGATGTCGTGCGGGGATCGATCACGGTGCAGGAAATGCCGTCCTTTTCCAGTCGATCGGCCGCCTGATTGGCGAAATTGATCATGCGCCCGAAGGCCACAATCGTTACATCGTCTCCTTCCCGTGTGAGGTTCGCCTCGCCGAATGGAATGGTATAGGATTCATCGGGAACGTCTTCTTCCTCGTCATACATGACCTTGTTTTCAAGGAAGATCACAGGATCATCATCGCGGATCGCTTCGATCAGGAGTCCCTTGGCTTCGTAGGGCGAGGAAGGCACGACGACTTTCAGACCCGGAATATGGGTGAAGAGCGGGTAGAGCGCCTGACTGTGCTGCGCCGCCGCGTTGAAACCCGCGCCATACATCGCCCGGATGACGAGCGGCGTACGGGCCTTACCGCCAAACATGTAGCGGAACTTGGCAGCCTGATTCATGATCTGATCGAGACAACAGCCGACGAAATCGACGAACATCAGTTCCGCGACGGGACGCAGGCCGGTCGCCGCGGCCCCTGCCGCTGCGCCGATATAAGAGGCTTCGCTTATGGGGGTGTCCAGCACCCGGTCCTCGCCAAATTCGGTGAGCAGTCCTTTGGTGACACCCAGAACGCCGCCCCATGCGTCCTTAACGCCTGATGTGCCGCCTCGCCCGCCTGCGACATCCTCGCCCATGATGATGACGCGGGGATCACGGCGCATTTCCTGCCGGAGCGCTTCATTGATGGCCTGCCGAAAACTCTTTTTACTCATTTTGTTTTTCCTTTTCAGCGGGCGTCAGTAAGAAACATAGACATCGCGCAGAAGATCGCTTTCTTCCGGAACGGGCGCCTTCTTGGCGGCAATGACGGCAGCGTCGATTTCGCTTTTGACGGCTGCATCGATCTCATCGAGGGCTGCTTCTTCAAGCAGGCTGATTTCCGTTACCTTTTTCCGGAAATTGACAAGGCAGTCGCGTTCGGCGCGTTCTTTCGCAACTTCCCCTTCCTTGCGGTAGGTCATCGCGTCACCTTCGAAGTGACCGTACCAGCGGGAAAGATGAACATGCAGCATGACCGGACCTTTTCCGGACCGGGCATGGCTGATGGCTTCTCCCGCGGCTTCGTGGACCGAGAAGAAGTCCGTTCCATCGCATTCGAGGTAAGGCATGCCGAAGCCGGCCGCACGGTCCTTCTGGCTCCCCGCACAGGCATAGGATGCGCCCGTCGCCTCGCCATAGCCATTGTCTTCGACAACGAACACCGCAGGGAGATGCCACACTGTCGCGAGGTTGAGGCTTTCCAGCGTGCTGCCCTCGTTCGAAGCGCCATCGCCGTAAAATGCCACGGCCACGCCATTGTCTTTCAGCAGTTTGTGGGAAAGGGCCGCGCCACAAATGAGCGGTGGTCCGCCGCCGACGATGCCGTTCGCGCCCAGCATACCCAGCGAGAGGTCGGCGATATGCATTGATCCTCCCTTGCCGCGGCAGACACCAGTCTGGCGGCCATAGATTTCCGCCATCATGCCATCTACCTGCACGCCTTTTGCAATGCAGTGACCATGCCCGCGATGGGTGCTGGCGATGGTGTCCGTGTCGTTCAGATGGGCGCAGACGCCAACACCTGAGGCTTCCTCTCCACAGTAGAGGTGAACGAAGCCCGGAATATCGCCTGTGGCGAATTCGATATGCAGCCGCTCTTCAAAGTCACGGATCGTCCGCATGGAGCGGTAGGAGCGTATCAGGATCTCTCTCGAAATCTGCATGATATTTCTCTGTCTTCCCTGTTCGCGCGAAAGACGCGCTGTGGAAGGCAGCAAAGCGATCCTGCATGCCATGTCGTAAGGATGTTCGTGTCTCCTTCACGCGTACGTGACGCAGACGGATGTGGAGTGTCGCGTTCTTACGACAGATGTTCATCTTCTCTTCGCGGGACAGGAGGTCACACGTCATGAGCGAATCTATCGTTGTCTCAGATGACCGTTTTGCAATGTTGCCTGAAAGACTGCGTGCTTCCTGGAATCGCTGCGCGACGGTCCATGCCATTCCACCGGGTGGCAGGGAGGCAATGGAACTACTCTGCGGCGCGGAAGTGAGACAGGCGCGTGCCCGCATGGGATCACTGATGAAGATCGCGGAATCCGAGATCGAACGTCTGCACGGGATTGTCTCGACATTGGACTACATGACGCTGCTGGCGGATCGGGACAGCATCGTTCTTGCCCGTCGTGGTGAAACGCCTCACGAGAGAGGTGACCGGCGCTGGCATTTATGGCCGGGTGCCTGCTGGGCCGAGACATCCATTGGCACAAATGGAATCGGCACCTGCCTTGTGGAAGGGCGTCCCATCACCGTTCACATGGATCAGCACTGGCGCGTCGGTCTGCGCTATCTGACCTGCTCCGCCGTGCCTTTTTATGGTCCTGACGGCCAGATTGCCGGAGCGCTCGACGCGAGTTCCACGCGTCCGGACCCGGAAGGGCGGGTGGCGATCATGATGGAAGCGGTGTTGGTCGATGCGGCACGGCGTATCGAGCGCCGTAGTTTTCTGGAGGCCTACCGTTCCCGCACGGTCGTCCTGCTGGATGAAAGCAATGATATTTCTCTGCCGATGGTCGCGCTGGATGAGTCCCGTGTAGTGGTGGGGGCTACATTCGCGGCGCGGCAGATGCTGGGAATTGGTGCGGGAGACAGGAATATCTGCTTTGATCTCAGCACGCATCGCCGGGGTGTTCCGGATTTTCAGGAAGCGGAACGCAGCGTGATTGAAGGCGCTCTAGCCATGTCAGGCGGCAAGGTGGCCCCTGCGGCGCGGTTGCTGGGGATCAGCCGTTCGACCCTTCATCGCAAGATACGTGCGCTGGAGACGGGTTTGCATTGCGTTCCTCAGTCAGAGAGAAACGATACGGTCTGTTATTGATTTACGGGCCTGATCGGTAGCGATAGAGTTCCGGCACTTTGATGCCCTTGCTTCTGGAGACAAAATCATGAGCCGTTTGAATTTTGTGAGTCCGGATGAGATTCGTGCGCGATTTTCATCGGCCATGTCGGACATGTATCGGAAAGAAGTCCCTCAATACGGCGTGCTTCTCGATCTCGTCGCAGATGTGAATGCCAGTGTGCTGAAAGCCAATCCCACCCTGCGGGACGAACTGGACCGGCAGGGAGAACTGGAGCGCATCAGCCTGGAGCGTCATGGCGCGATCAGGCTGGGCAAGGCTGAGGAACTGGCCACCATGCGGCGTCTTTTCGCCATCATGGGCATGTTTCCGGTGGGGTATTACGATCTTTCGGTCGCGGGTATGCCTGTCCACTCTACAGCCTTCCGCCCGATCAGTGATGAAAGCCTGACATTCAACCCGTTCCGGATTTTCACGTCCCTGCTGCGGATCGACCTGATTGCTGATGCGGATCTTCGCGCCACGGTAACGGCCATTCTGGAAAAACGACAGATTTTCACGCCGGGCGCACTGAAGCTGATCGAGCAGTGCGAACGGGAAGGGGGGCTGAACTCTGAGGGGGCGGATCTTTTTGTCGCGGAAGCGCTGGAGACATTTCGCTGGCATGCCCGTGCCGCTGTCGATGCCGAGACCTATGGTCGTCTGGCTAACGCACACCGCCTGATCGCCGATATCGTTTCTTTCCGGGGACCGCATATCAATCATCTCACGCCGCGGACGCTCGATATCGATCGTGTTCAGAAAGAAATGCCGGAGCGCGGTATCGTCCCGAAAGATGTGATCGAAGGGCCGCCGACGCGCACCTGCCCGGTCCTGCTGCGGCAGACGAGCTTCAAGGCGCTGGAAGAGCCGATCTACTTCGTGTCGCAGGGTGAGAATGAAGCGCCGGGCACCCATACGGCCCGTTTCGGCGAGATTGAGCAGCGGGGCATCGCCCTCACCCGGAAAGGTCGGGCGCTCTATGACCAGTTGCTGGCTTCGGTGCGTGAGCATGAAGGCGCCGGTTCGACAGCGAAGGATTATGGTGCCCGTCTGAAGGAGGCCTTCCGGGCGTTCCCCGATACATGGGAAGGTCTGCGTCGTGAGGGGCTGGGCTTTTTCCGGTACAGCCTTGCTGCTGATGTCGTCCCCACCAGAGAGATGATTGAAATGTCCGCCAATGAACTGGTGGACAAAGGCTATGCGGTTGCAACGCCAATTATTTACGAGGATTTTCTTCCGGTCAGCGCGGCGGGGATTTTCCAGTCCAATCTCGGTGGTCAGGAACAGAAAAGCTACGGCGCGCATGCCAACCACGAGATGTTTGTTGCGGCACTTGGCAGCGAGGTGATCGACGAATTCACCCTTTATGAAGAAGCGGAAGGACGTTCGATCAAGTCGCTTCGTTCGACATTCCAGTCTCCCGCAGTCGTGCTGTAAGGCGCTGATCCATACTTGTTTATGGGGTTTTCAATGCGCGTGGACCTTCCGCATTAGCGGGAGGAAATTTTTCTGAAAATTATGTTCCAAAAGACTTGCGCGCATTGAAACTCTGCTCTAAACATCCGCCCACGCAAACGATGCGGGCGTAGCTCAGGGGTAGAGCACAACCTTGCCAAGGTTGGGGTCGTGGGTTCGAATCCCATCGCCCGCTCCAGTTTTCATCAGGAAAACTGGAGTTTGATGGAATAAACACTTCCATCCATCGCATATTTCTCAAAAATCTCCGACACATTATAATGTCTTGATCGTCTTCTGATGATGCATGGTCTCGTTTCTATCTATTTGGAAGTGAACCGCAACTTAGGCGTGGTCGGAGCATAGCGAGGAGTAGTCTACTCCTCGGGTCTTTTCAGAAACCCGGCGTTCGGGCAGCATCCGCCCCATGACAGACCTGACCGATATTCTGATTTCTCCCTTTCTTCCGCTCGTCCGCAAGCTGGACCCGGAGCGCGCCCATACGCTGGCCATCGATGCGCTGGAACTTGGCGTCAGTGTGCCGGCCGTTCGTCCGAAGGATGATCCTGCCTTGGCCGTGCGTACGCTGGGCATGCGTTTTCCCAACCCGATCGGCATTGCGGCCGGGTTCGACAAGAATGGACGGGTGATCCGCCCCTTGGCGCAGCTTGGGTTCGGATTTGTGGAGGCAGGGACGGTGACGCCCCGGCCTCAGCGAGGAAACTCGAAGCCGCGGCTGTTCCGGCTGGATGAAGATCGCGCGATCATCAATCGGATGGGTTTCAATAACGACGGTATCGACCGTTTTGCCGTGAGGCTGGCGCGTCTGCATCGTGGGAAGGGATTTCGGGCTGGCGTGCCGGTGGGGGCGAACCTCGGCATTAACAAGACGGGGGCCAATCCGGAAAAGGACTATCCTGATCTGATTCGCCGCGTGAAGCATTATGCTGATTATGTTGTGCTGAATCTCTCATCGCCGAATACGCCGGGGCTGCGTTCGTTGCAGGGGGCGGAGCGGCTGACTGGCCTGCTATCCGCCATTTCGGCGGCGCACGAAGAGCGGCCGCCCTTGCTCATCAAGCTGGCTCCTGATCTTGCAGAGGATGAAATCGGTCCGATTGTGGAGGCGGCTGTAGCCGGTGGAGCGCAGGGGCTAATTGTCAGCAATACGACTCTCGCGCGGCCAGCTACACTCAGAAGCCGGTTTGCCAGTGAAGCGGGAGGTCTGTCCGGTCGTCCGCTGAAAGACCGTTCACTCACCATGCTGCGGGAGGTTGCGCGTCTGGTGAATGGACGGCTGGCGCTGGTTGGCTGCGGCGGTATCGAAACAGGCGCAGATGTGGTGGCCCGTATCCGTGCCGGGGCGGATCTGGTGCAGATCTATACCTCCTTTGTTTATGAAGGGCCGGCGTTGGTTGGCCGACTGAAGCGAGAGGTTCTGACAATCCTGCGGGAACAGGGTGTGGAAACCATCGCGGACCTGAAGGGGGCAGACCTGTGAGCAATCGGAAAATCGAAGTTCTTCAGGGGATCGCGCCGCTGGCTGATCGTTATGACGGTTTCATCGTCGATCTGTGGGGAACGGTCCATAACGGTGTGCGTCCCTTTCCCGGTGTGGTGGAGTGCCTCCGCACCCTGAAGGAGAAGGGAAAGCGGATTGTCATGCTGTCCAACGCCCCGCGTCCTGCTGCGGTCGTGCGTGGGCAGTTGCAGTCGATGGGCGTGGATTCATCGCTGTATGATGGTGTCATCACGAGTGGTGAGGTGACATGGCGTGTGCTGGCGGGCTGCACGGATCCTTCAGTCGCCAAGGCATGGCCTTGGGTGACAACGCTGGGTGACCGGGTGTTTCATATTGGTGGCCAGCATGACCTCTCCCTGTTTGAGGGGCTGGGCGTGACTCTCGTCACAGACCCGGCTGAGGCAACGTTCGTCCTCAATACCGGCCCTAATGAGGAGCGCGGTCATACAGACCTCGAGCCTTATCTGGGGCTGCTGGAGGCGTGTGCCGCGCGAAATCTGCCCATGATCTGCGCCAACCCGGATATGGAAGTGATGCGGGCCGGACAGCGGCTTATCTGTGCTGGTCTGCTTGCGAAGGATTATGAGCAGAAAGGCGGCATCGTTTACTGGATCGGCAAACCATTTCCTCCGGTCTATGAGCCGGTGCTGGAAATCCTTGATGTGCCGAAGCCGAAAATTCTGGCTGTGGGAGACGCGCTGGCTACCGATATCCGCGGTGCTTCTTCGGTGGGTGTGGATGCGCTGTGGGTGCTGGCAGGCATACACGGTGAAGGTCTGAAGGACGACCCCGCTCTGGCTCAGGAAGAGGCTGATGGCGCGGGGCTGGCCCCGGTTGCGAGCGTTCCTGCTTTCGTCTGGTAAAAGACTTCATCGAACACCGTGAGCGGGATGCCGTTCACGGTGTGGAGTAAGGGGGCGTCCTGCTTTTCGCGCGAGCCTCTGTTGCGAATAACTCTTATTTTCTACATACAGTAACGTTGCTATCCCCTCCATTTATGGGCGTTCTTGCTATGCTGGTGCATGTACCCAATGTTCTGACTGCCGAAGAAGTCGTTTATTGCCGGAATAAACTGACGGAATCCGAATGGGTGGACGGAAAGGTCACGGCAGGACAGCAGTCTGCAAAGGCAAAATACAATCTCCAGATTCCTCATGAGTCCGAGCTTTCAAAGGAACTGGGAGAGATCGTTCTCCGTGCGCTTGGGCGCAATCCCACTTTTACATCCGCAGCGTTGCCCCTGCGTGTTTTCCCGCCGCTATTCAACCGATACGATGCGGGAATGGAATTCCGGGCGCATGTCGATAATGCCATTCGCCCTTTGCCAGGAACAGGATTTCGTATCCGGACCGATGTTTCATCCACGCTTTTTCTGAGTGAGCCGGAAGATTATGACGGTGGAGAACTGATCATTGAAGATACATACGGTGCGCATGAAGTGAAGCTGCCCGCTGGCGATCTCATCCTTTATCCTGCAACCAGCCTGCATAGTGTTGCGCCTGTCACACGTGGCAGTCGGTGGGCATCGTTTTTCTGGAGCCAGTCGATGGTGAAAAGCGATACGCAAAGAACACTTCTCTATAATTTCGACCAGTCGATCATCGAGATCAGAAAACTGTTGCCGGATGATCACAGTGCGGTACTTGGTTTAACGGCGACGTATCATAACCTCGTTCGCGAATGGGCTGAAATATAAGGATTTATATAATTTCTTACATAAAAAGACATAATGCGGAAAAGGAGAGAAAACCTTTTCCTTAAATAGTTATTGCGACTCATTTGCGATTGCATGTAGGGAGAGCCGTCATTCGTTAGATTGGTTTCAATGCGTGGGATTGGTCGTGTCCCGCGTCAGGAGTACAAGATGAATCAGTCGATTAGATCGGTTTCTCGGGCACCAAGGGTCAGTCTTGCTGTCGCCCTTGGCGTGACGGCAGGTATTGGAGGAGAGCAGGCGCAGGCGCAGACGACCGGAACGTCAGGTTCCAGTGAGACTGATACTTCCATTGCGCTGCCGACCCTGAAAGTGCAGGGAAATACCGATCCCGGGATCGCCGCAGGCAATACGAACAGCACAGTGCTGGGCATTGCTCGCATGCCGACTTCCGTGCGCGATACACCGCAGAGCATTACTGTCATTCCACAGGAAATCATCAAGGAACAGCGCGCCTATACTCTCGATCAGGCGCTGGCGAACGTTCCGGGCATCACGCTTTCGACGGGTGAGGGCAATGGTGGCCTGAACGGTGATCAGTTCCGTATCCGTGGCCTTCAGGCGCGTGGCGACATGTATACGGACGGTCTGAAGGATTTCGGCACCTATACGCGCGATATGTTCAATATCGAGAGCGTTCAGGTCATCAAGGGGCCATCCGGCGAATATTTTGGTGCAGGTAATGTCGGTGGCATCATCAATCAGTCTCTGAAGCATGCCCATGCCGGAAATTCCTATAGCTACGATCAGGCTTTCGGCAGTGCGTCGCTTTATCGCGGTAATGCCGACGTCAATTACCAGATCAATGATGACATCGCGCTGCGCGTAAACGGCCTGTATAATCGTGCAGGTGTCGCTGGTCGTGAACTGGTTGAATCTAATCGTTACGGCACGGCGGTCGATCTTGGTGTCGGTCTGCGCAGCAAGACATCCTGGCATCTGAACTGGCAATGGATGCACAGCGATAACGTGCCTGACTACGGTGTGCCGATGCTGAAGATGGCGGATGGCATTTCCCGTCCGATCACGAGTCATGGTCTGAACCGCAACACGAGTTACGTCCGTTCCTTTGACCGTGACAACTCGGATATTCACAATCTGACGTCTTCTCTGAAGTCCGAGATTACGCCATGGTTCACGCTGACGAACGATACACGTCTGACCAAATATGAGCGTGAATATACTGCGACGACCCCGAACGCCTGCTCGACGGCTGCATGTGTTTCGCAGTTTATGTCAGGAGGAAATCCGGCGCTCTCCTATGGCGCGGGTGGAGGTGCGGCTTACGACCAGAAAGGATGGGGCGCGCAGAATATCCTGATGGGCAACTTCCACTTCCATACTGGAAGCGTCAAACACGAAATTAAAGCTGGTGTGGACGTCAACTATGAAGACGACGACCGCTATTACGGCACCTGGTATAACCGTGTTGCCAATCAGACCATTCGCAATCCGACCCATTCCAGCGGTGGTGGATATGTGACATTTCCAAAATCAGGCTACAGAAATGCTGATGCGACAGATGTGGGACTGTTCTTCTCGGATCGTATTCAGCTGACCAAGCAGCTCAGCCTGTTCGGAACGGCGCGCTGGGATCATTTCAACAGCACGTATGTCGCTGGCGATGGTCAGCAGCGTCAGTCGCAGTCTGCCGACCGCTGGAGTCCTTCGGGAAGTATCGTTTATTCCCCTGTAGAGATGGCATCGTTCTATTTCACCTTCTCGCGTTCCTACAAGCCAACCGGAACGGATGTTTCTTCCATGGTCACACTTTCGGGTAACACAGGAGAAACTGTGTCGAACTCGAAGGATTTCAAGCCGCAGCGGAGTGATCTGTTCGAATTCGGCAGCAAGGCGGACTTCTTCCACAAGCGTCTGGGTGCAACGCTGGCGTTCTTCCAGATCAACGAAAACAACTCTTTCTACTATGACGCAAATGGCGACATGGTCACGGGCTTTGCCGATCAGGGAAGTGGACGGCGCGTTCGGGGTGTTGAAGTCAGCCTGACCGGAAAGATCACGAAGAACTGGAACATTTACGGCACTTATTCCTACATGGATGGCAAGGTTACCAACAGTGCCACTGCCAAAGGAAACGAAGCGCCGCAGGTTTCACACAACAACTTTTCGGTGTGGACCTCGTTCGATCTACAGGATTACGTGCTCAATCCCGGTTGGGGGCAGCTGAAGATTGCTGGCGGTGCACAGTATGCCTCGGGTTACTGGGCCGGTCCGGATGTCACCAACACGGCGCGCATTCCGTACACCTTCTCGCTCAACGGAATGATCTCCTGGGAGGTCAAGCATTACCGGGTATCGTTCAACGCCAACAACCTGACCGATCACCTGAACTATGCTTCGGCATTTTCGTCCAGCCGTGTTGTCCCGGCTCCCGGACGGAGCTTCATCGGCAATGTCGGCCTCACATTCTGACGACATGTCCTTTAAGGACACCTCACGATCCACCTCAGCGCTTCTGGTGCTGGGGCAGATCTGCCTGAATCATGGTGATTCGGAGAGGGCTTTTTCTTTTTTTGAATCCGCTGCTCGGGGAGGCTCTGCAGAGGCGATCAATATGGTTGGTCGTGCCTATGAGCGCGGGTGGGGGGTCAGGCGCAACGCAATTTTGGCCGCCCGTTATTTCGCGGCTGCGGCAGAAGCAGGAAGTGGCTGGGCAATGTTCAACCTTGCCGACCTGCATCTCCGTGGTGAAGGCGTCGAAAAAAATGTTGTTTTTTCCTATACGCTTTACGTGCAGGCCGCCCGGAATGGTGTGCTGAAAGCCCTGAATATGCTGGGTCTTCTGCACGAAGAAGGTGTTGTCGGCATGCCTGATGTGGAAGGCGCATGGGCGTTTTTTCGAGCAGCGGCGGAAGCAGGAGACTGCTGGGGATTTCTGAATCTTGCCCGTCTGTACCTTGAGAACGACGATATAGGAAATTCCGCTTTCTGGTTCAGGAAGTCTCTGGCTTGCGGTTTTGAGGATGTCGTCCGCGCTGTGAAGACCCTTCTGGATGGCAAGGCGGTTCATCCTTTGTTGGTTTCGGTTCTTATGGAAGCCGAAAGCCGTCTACAAGGATTTGAAAAAACATGAATATTTCAGGTTTCTTTTTCGATGCGGAAATGATCTGCATCATGTCGGGCACGGGAGATGTGTTGTGAGCGGTATTCCTTTTTCTCCTTGGGAGATGTTTCTCAACGCCGGTCCTGTGGTCCGGAGTGTGATGATTCTCCTGTTCGTAGGTTGCATCCTCACGTGGACAGTCGCGTTGGCCAAAACGGTTGAGTTCACACTTGCACGTCGCCGTCTTGAAAAGGCCAAAGATGCTCTGGAGATGAGCAACTCTCTGGATCAGACGGATGAGGCGCGCTGCGATGGTGTCGCCCAGACAATGATTGCTGCGGCTCGGGATGAGCGCCATGCCTCTCAGGATATTGCGTGGGATAGCGAAGGGATAAAGGAACGCATCGTGTTGAGCCTGGAGCGTCTGGAGGCTGCAGAGTCCCGTCGTCTGATGCGTGGCACCGGCCTGCTGGCGACCATTGGCGCGATCGCCCCGTTCGTCGGGCTGTTCGGCACTGTCTGGGGCATCATGACGTCCTTTACCGGCATCGCCGCCACCAAGGCGACCAGTCTCGCCGTTGTGGCGCCGGGTATTGCGGAAGCACTTCTGGCGACGGCCATTGGCCTTGTCACAGCCATTCCGGCGGTCGTGATCTATAATGCGCTCTCGCGCCAGACTGTGGCGTGTCGCGCGGAAGTGGCTGATATTGCCGCGCAGGTGATGCGACTGGTTTCACGTGATCTGGGGCGCATGCAGGGGGCGGTCGATAGTGGCCGCGTGGTGCAACTCGGTGTTCGCACCGCAGCTGCGGAGTAATGCGTCATGATCCGGATGCGCCACAAAGACGAGACGCCAGATGAGGCGCATGACATCAACGTCACACCCTTCATTGATGTGATGCTAGTGCTTCTGGTGATCTTCATGGTCACTGCGCCGCTCACCACGGTTAATGTTCCGGTCGATCTGCCGTCTTCGACAGAAAAGCCCGCGCCGCGCCCGGATGATCCGGTGTTTGTCACGGTGAAAGCTGATCATGGCTTGGCCGTTGGGGAGGATGACGTATCGGCTGACGCGCTGGCGGCTGCACTGGAAAAGGCTGCCAAGGGCAACAAGGACGAACGTATTTTTCTGCGTGCTGATAAAACCGTGGATTACGGCACCCTGATGGGTGTCATGGATAAATTACGGGCAGCCGGATATTTGAAAGTGGCGCTCGTGAACCTCCAAGGACAGGAAGAAGGAAGCGAACCGTGAATGGCCATGCGCTGTTCATTGATGGGTTACGGAGCCGTCGCGCCAGTGAGCGTCGTCACGAGCGGCAGCGCTGGGCGGGTTCGCTGGCTGTCGTTCTGTTGGCTTCGGCAGGCGGTGTCTGGTGTCTCACGCTCTTGCCGAAAGCCGAAATGGTCGTCGCGGCAGAACCCCCAGCTGCAATCGCCATCGACCTGACACCTCTGGCGCCAGCCTCTCCGCAGACAGAGCAGCCGGTTGGACCGCAGCAGGCTGTAGCTCAGCCGGTGCCCGAGCTTACGCCACCAGAAGTGGCGGCCCCGCCTTCTCCTGCCCCCAACCCTCCCGTGCCGCTCCCGAAGCTGGAAAAGACGAAGATCATTCACAAGAAGATCAAAACGCCGACACCGCCGCAGCCACCTTCTCCCGTGCCGCTGCCTGCCGCGCAGGAAAATACGGCGCCTCCAGCGTCTCTCTCACCACCATCGCAGTCGTCCGCTTCCCCGGTTTCCGGCGCATCGGCTGCGCGTGCCTCCCACGAAAAAGCGACGTGGCAGGGAGAACTGCTGGCCCGGCTTGAACGGTTCAAGCGTTATCCGGTGGAGGCGCAGTCCAAGCGAGAAGAAGGCACGGCGATGTTGCACTTCTCCATGGACCGGAAAGGACATGTTCTGTCGGTAAGCATTCGGAGCAGTTCTGGTCATAGGGTGCTTGATGAGGAAACACTGGCGCTGGTCCGACGAGCGGAACCCTTACCGCCACCGCCGGATAGTATTGAGGGTGACCCCATTTCACTGACCGTGCCGGTTGATTTCAATCTGCGTGATCTGGAGCGGTGATTGAGGTTTTTCGCATCTGACGAAGGGAAAGGCACAGGAAAGAGGGGATACAGAACAGGCTGCGATTCAGCTTCTGGCTCGACAACGCAGGTCAGTCGTTTTACGCACGGGGCGTGTCGTATTTTCGGGGCTTTTTCATTGCGCTGTCGCATTGGAGAAGCGGCCGGAATGTTCTGAAATGGGAACCCAGTCAGTGACTTCAGTGAAGAGCAACAAGGATCTGGCCGCTCGTCGTGCAGCGGCTGTACCGGTTGGAGTTGGTTCCGCGACAGCCATTTATGCAGACAAGGCTGAAGGTGCGGAGTTATGGGATGTCGAAGGACGTCGTTACATCGATTTCGCCGCCGGGATCGCGGTGGTCAATGTCGGTCATCGTCATCCGCGTATCATCGAGGCAGTGCAGTCGCAGTTAGGCCGTTTCAGCCATACGGGCTTTCAGGTCGCGCCATACGAGAATTATATCGCTCTGGCTGAACGTCTGAATGAGGCGGCGCCGCTTGATGGACAGGCGAAGAGCATCTTCTTCACCACAGGCGCGGAAGCCACCGAAAACGCCGTGAAGATCGCCCGCGCAGCAACGGGCCGTTCGGGCGTGATCGCCTTCACGGGCGGCTTTCATGGTCGCACACTGCTGGCGTCGGCCATGACCGGCAAGACCAATCCTTACAAGACGCAATTTGGCACCATGCCGGGCGACGTTTTCCATGCGCCATTTCCTGCACGAGGCATTTCGGTTGCCGACAGTCTGCGCGCGCTTGATCTGATGTTCGCTGCCGATGTCGATCCGTCGCGTGTGGCGGCCATCATCATCGAACCCATTCAGGGTGAGGGCGGCTTCCGGGTCACGCCAAAGGAACTGCTGGAAGGACTGCGTGAGCGCTGCACGCGACACGGCATCATGCTGATTGCCGATGAAGTGCAGACGGGCTTTGCGCGCACGGGCAAACTGTTCGGTATCGAGCATTCAGGTGTGAAGCCGGACCTGATTTCGGTGGCGAAGGCGCTGGGTGGCGGGTTCCCGCTTTCGGGTGTCGTAGGGCGTGCTGAAGTAATGGATTCTGTGCGTCCGGGTGGTCTCGGTGGCACCTATGGCGGTTCACCGCTCGCCTGTGCGGCGGGACTGGCCGTGCTCGACGTGATCGAGTCTGAAAAGCTGTGTGAACGAGCCGAGCGGATTGGCCAGATTGTCAGCGAGCGGGTTGCAGGATGGACCAGCCGTTCGGATTTGGTACCCGTTGGCAAGGCTCACGGTCTTGGCGCGATGATCGGGTTTGATTTGCTCAAAGGTCATGGTTCCGAAGAAGTCGAGGCAGGTGGTGCCGGTCGCGTGTGCGCCAAGGCCACGGAAGCTGGCCTGATCGTTCTGAGCTGTGGTGTGCTGGGAGAAACGGTTCGTCTGTTGCCGCCGTTGACCATCAGCGATGATCTTCTCAATGAAGGTCTGGATCTTCTGGAAAAGGCTCTCAAGGCCTGAAGCTGGTTCACGTGAGGAATCCCATGAGGATTCCTCACGGTTTCCGATCAGTAGTAAACGTATGATCGCGCAGTCGGCGTGTTGCTCATGCTTTCCAGCATGAGACGGGCAACCGCTGTTGCAAAAAGAGATTGTCCCGGCGCAAGAAGTTGTTGTCCATCGGTGGATGTATACCAGCCACGATTGGATTCCAGCAGAACGGACAGTTTTTTCCCGATGTCGATAACACCGATTTTTTCATCGTCAGGGTATAGCGCCTGATATTCGGCAACGGCGTTATTGAAAAGCTGTGGCCAGGTGGCGCTGTATAATCCGGCGTAATGAAATCCGAATGGCATGACTGCGAACAGCCACGCATCGGGTGCCGCTTCCCGATGAGCGACGAGGCACTGGGTCATGGCGGCCTGGGCATCTGATGGGTTGGCAGAGGCGAGCGCGTCACCGGCAAGCAGATTGAAGACTATCCATGAGGGGGCTGTGCTGGCATTGCCATACGCACTGAGACTCCCATCCGTATCGAGTGCGGAAAGACCGGAATCGATAAGATTCCAGCGACTTTTTGTGTCGTCATAGGTACCGCCGATTCCGTTAGTCGAGCCTGCCACCGTGTAAAAGGCTGGCACGTCCTGAGGTGTATCTCCGGCCGTGATGTAACCCGAACCGGCGCATGCAGAGATGCAACTGGCATAACCTGCGACTTCCATGGCGCGGAGCAGGGCATAGGAATAAGAGGCCAGCACATTGTCCGTGCCGCTGTCAGCGCCCACACCTTCTGTTACGCCGTCTCCGACAATCTTTCCCCAAGGGGGTGTAACTGTCACCTGACCGGGGGAGGAGGCCGCATCAATCGTCATTCCGCTGACAGTCAGACAGTTCGCACCTTTATTCCAGCGACTATTGGCAGGTGTTCGCGTGAGAAAGACTTCGAGTGTATTGATCTGCCCCGGCAGAATATTGGAAAGGGTGAGATCGGTCTGTGCGGAGATGTCCTGCGTGGCAACACCATTCAGAAAATAGGTGATGAAGGCGCCGGTTGCCGCGGGTCCCAGATGGAGAGTGGCGACAGGACTGCTCGATGCCAGCCAGGAAACCTGAAACCACGCGCCCACATTCCAGGTGCTACGCCAGTTGGAGCCGGAGCGTCCCTCATCGCCGCTCCAGTTCCCCGGTGAAAAGAGAAAAGCTCTGGAATCGACAGTCACCTGATAAGGCGTGGTCTGAGTCAGCGCCGTTACGGTGAAGCTCTGAGGATTCGCTAACGCTCCGGTGTTGACCACGCTGAGCGTGCCCGTGCCGGTGATGGACGGTGTAAACGTGAAGCTGAGGGGCGTGGTGGAGCCTGCTGGAAAAGTGCTTGTCTGGGGAAAGAAACTTCCAGCAAGAGAGCTGGTCGGGGTGACGGTGATGGCCTGGGCGTTTCCTGCTCCCGCTCCCGGGGTGAGCGTATATGTGGCAGGTGAGCCGACGATAAGCGCCTGAGGACCGTTCAGGGCGTATTTTGAAAAAGGTTTTGAAGAAGCAGAAATGATAAGGGAAAGACTTCCCGGATTGGTAAGTGTTCCGCTGTTGCTCACATTGAGCGTGCCGGCGCCGTCGTCATCTGGTGTGAAAGTAAATGTGAGGGCGTCAGTGCTTCCTGCCGGGATGGTGACGCTGGCGGGTGAGAAGGACCCGGCTATGGTGCAGGATGGTGTGATGGAGAGCGGCAGGGAAAGAGCGGTGCCGCTACCGGGTGTGACCGTATATGTGGCGGTCACGCCAGTTGTGAGAGCGGTTGGTCCTGTCAGCGTATAGGTTGTGAACGCCGTTGGTGGCGCGGTGGCGATGACGGCGACCGGTTGCGGATCATTCAATCCACCCGAGTTTGTCGTGCTGAGTGTGCCGGACCCGGCTGCCGTGGGTGTAAATGTAAACGCGACACTGGTCGTGGCGCCAATGGCCAGCGTCACGGTAGTGGGCGTGAACGTGCCGGGAATCGTGCTGGTCGGGGTGATGGTGAGTGCAGCCGTCAATGTCGTGTCGGATGCAAGTAGAACAGTATAAGTTGCCTTCGAACCGACAGACAGGGAAGCAGGCCCGGTCAGAGTATAAGCGGGAGGAAGAGACGAGGCGTTCACGGATGTGTCGGTCATGTATCGTTTCTTTTTCTGAGTATTTAATTTTTCATTTTAATAAAAGTATATAAAACATCGTTTTTTATATTGTTGTTTTGTTTTGAGAGTGGGATGTTTCAAAGGGCATAGCCGTCCCCAGAGACGTTGCCCATGCCTGACGGGCGATAGACCCGGAGACTACAGCTCAGCGATACAGAGCCGGAGCGGGTAGCCACCCGGTGAGAAGGTGATTGCCGATCTCTTCATGTTTCCATTCCACCGGATCATGGAGAGAAAGCGTCCGCGCATCACGCCAGTAACGGTCAAAACCAACGCCGAGATCTGTGGCCCGAGCGCCCATGGCCGACATGATATCGGATGTGGCGCGCAGGCTGGCTCTGCTGGCGAGCGATCGTGCGGCATAGACGGTCATGGCCGCCTCGCTCCGCGACACAACACCGGCCGCGCATTCATCGAGTTGCTGAGCGGCATGACGGACCGCGGTCACGCTTCCTGCGACATCTGCGCCAATCTCACCCACCAGACGCCGGACAAATGGATCATCGGTGGCGGATGATCCCTTCACCTCGATCCACGGGCGACTGCGTTCCTTTATAAAGCGTATCGCTTCTCTCAAGGCGGCAACGGCTATACCCGCAAGAATGACCGAGAAGCCGTTCTGATAGCGGAGGGAAGACCAATCAGGCGGCATCGCACCGGGGCGATGAACGAACAGGTCATCCTTGAGAGGCGTTCTGTCGAAGATCACGGTCCCGGAATCGGTGGCTCTTTGTCCCAGTCGATTCCAGTCGTCGCATAGCGTCATCCCCGCTGTCTCGCGGGGGATGAGGTCGAATCGCATGGTCTGCTGGATTGCGTCGTAAGAAGTCACGCCAATCAGATCCGCGCCATGTGCACCGGTCGCATAGATTTTCTGGCCCGTGAGGCAATATGTCCCTGAGGCGTCCGGGGCCGCAATGACATGGCCGAACGTATCGGCCCGCTTGCCATTTTCCGCGATGGCCTGACCGATGATGAACGATCTGGTGACGATAAGATGCGCCAGTTGAGTGCAGGATCTTTCATCGGCGATGGAAAATATCTCGCGGACGAGATCATCATGCACCTTGTAAATCTGGGCGACAGAGGGGTCTGCGATGGCAAGAACAAACAGCAGTTCCTGTGATTCAGCCTGTGTCAGTCCCCATCCACCATAGGATTCGGGCAGCGCAGCCGCCATGAGGCCCGCATTTTTCAGGGCGGTGATGGACTCGAAAGGATAGCGACCTTTTCGGTCTGCATCCGCAGCCTGCGGCGCCACAACAGTGTCGAAAACAGTGTGGAGAGCCGCCACGCGTTGCCGCAGACGTTCCGGCCAGACAGGGCTGGTAATGAGATCACCAAGAATGGAGGCTGTCTGACTCAAGGCTGTTACTTCTTGAGTGGTACGAATCGCAGGGAGGCATACATCTTCCTGTTGCTGTTTTTCAGCCGCAGGAAGATGGCCATTTCACGCGGCCGCAGGCAGGCGTGACAGAGCTTCGCGGAAAATTTCCACGGCACGGTCGATCTGGTCGCTGGTATGCGTCGCCATGACGGAGCAGCGCAGAAGCGGATGATGGTCAGGAGTCGCGGGGGGCAGACTCAGATTGACGTAAAGACCAAGGCTGAGGAGGGTGTTCCAAAGCATGATGGCTTCAGGGATCGTGTCCAGAACCACGCCGACAACGGGGCTCACCGTCTTGCCTGTGGTCAGTCCAAGTTTGTTGAGGCCAGCATGGAAACGCGCTGCATTGTCCATCAGGCGCGTGCGGAGTTCCGGCTGCGCCTTCATGTCATCCAGCGCCGCCATTGTCGCCGCGATCACTTCGGGAGGAAGCGACGCGGTGAACATGTAAGGGCGGCAGTGCAGACGCACGAGTTCCAGTTCGGGGTGCTGCGAGACGCAGTAACCGCCGACTGTGCCAAGGCTCTTGGAGAAGGTGCCGACGATGAAATCGACATCCGATTCCACCCCAGCCGCTTCAGCCACACCACGCCCGTTCGGGCCGAGCACACCGAAGGAATGGGCTTCATCCACCAGCAGGGTTGCCCCTGTTTCGCGCTTCACGGCCGCCATTTCGGCCATCGGCACGACGTTGCCGGTCATGGAATAGATGCCTTCGACCACTACCAGCTTCGCGCCGGGTTCGTCCTTGATCCGGTTCAGGCGTTTGTGCAGATCGTCCGGATCGTTGTGACGGAAACGGATGACCTGTGCGTGACCAAGGCGGCTGGCGTCATAGATGCTGGCATGGCTGTCGGCATCCAGCAGCAGGTAGTCGCCCTTGCCCGCCAGCGTGGAGATCATGCCGAGGTTGGCCTGATACCCCGTCGAGAAGACCATACAGTGCTTCTGCTGGAAGAATCCGGCGATATGCTGCTCAAGCTGCTCATGCAGACTCTGAGTGCCGTTAGCGATGCGGGAACCCGTTGTGCCGACGCCCCGTGCTTTCACAGCTTCGACGGCCGCCTCTATCGCGTGAGGCGACTGGCTCAGGCCAAGATAGTTGTTCGTGCCGAACAGAAGCGTCTCGCGACCTTCGATAAGTCCCACGGTCGAGGACAGCGGCTTCTCAATGACGACGGCGAAAGGATTGCGTCCCCCTTCGGCCTGAAGCTCGGCAAGACGCTGCTCGACGCCGCGGAATTTGTCGAAGATGCTCATGACCGATCAGCCGCCCTTCTTCAGGGAGACGATGCATTCAGCCAGATCGTCAATCGTGCGAATCTCGGCCAGACGGTCGAGAGGGACGGAGACGTCCAGCTCATCCTCGATTTCCATGACGAAGTTCATGACCGCCAGAGAGTCGAACGCGAGATCTTCCACGATCTTGCTGGAGCCGGTGATGTCACGGGGCACCTTGGGGTTGGCAAGGAGCTTCTTGATGATCAGAGCCGAGACATCCTGAACCGTTTCACTCATTCGGGCACCTTAAAACAGTCATCGCTGGGCGGATCTGTGTAGTCAGATATCGCCGACGGCGGGTTATGGCCGAAAAGAGCGGTTCTCGCCAGTCATAATGTCACCGTGTGTCTGGGGCCTGCGATGACGCACCGTCATCGCAGGGTTGGGAAGTGCCGAGGATCAGGCGGCTGAAGGAGTATCTTCCTCGAGTCTGTTGAACGCGCCCGCCAGCAGCATGGCTTTCGCCCGCGCGCGCGTCAGCTTGCCGGATGAGGTCTGCGGCAGGGAGTGCGGCGGCAACAGAATGATGGTCGCCTCCACACCATGCCGGCGAAACACCGTTGAGACACGCTCGCTAAGCTGGTTGCGTGCTTCCGATGTGGTTGCACGGCAATGCACGAGCGCAACGATCTTTTCCTGCTGATTCTCATCAACAGAGAACACCGCAACGTCATGGTTGCGCAGACCATCAATCTCGTTCTCGGCACTCCACTCCAGATCCTGCGGCCAGATGTTGCGGCCATTGATGATGATCAGGTCTTTCGCGCGACCAGTGACCACGATCTGACCATCCAGCATATAGCCGAGATCACCCGTATTCAGCCATCCGTCAGCATCCAGAGCTTCGGCGCTTTCCTTCTGGAGTCGGAAATAGCCACTCATCAGGCTCGGTCCACGAACATAGATGGTGCCGATATGGCGTTCCGGTTGTACGGTGCCATTGGCCGCACGAACTTCGATTTCATGACCCGGCAGAACGGTGCCGCAAAGGACAAAGGTCCGGAGCAAATGTGAAGGATCGTTGCACGGATGTGCCACGCCTTCGATTTCCAGACGGCGCAGATCGATGGTGTCGGTCCGCATGCCTTCTCCCAGCGGAGCAAAGCTGATGGCGAGCGTCGCTTCCGCCATGCCGTAACTCGCCACGAAAGCCCGGGCATCGAATCCCTGAGAAGCGAAGCGTTCGGCGAAGCTCTCAAGGATGTGGGGACGGATCATATCGCCACCGATACCTGCGACACGCCAGCTCGACAGGTCGATGTTAGCGGCGCCAGAGCGGCGGGAACAGAGATCGTAGCCAAAGGAAGGGCTGTAAGAGAGCGTGCCGCGATTGCGGGAGATGAGGTCCAGCCAGACATGCGGACGACGCGCGAACTCACGTGTCGGCAGCAGATCGACGGTCAGCTGACAGGTCATTGGCGTCAGGAAGAAGCCGACCAATCCCATGTCGTGGTAAAGGGGAAGCCAGGAAACGCAGCGATCACCTGTTTCCCGAACCTGCAGACCGTCGTGGCAGATCGCGTGGGCATTCGCCATTCCCGAACTCTGCGTCACGCAGATGCCTTTAGGGAAGCGCGTGCTGCCGGAAGAGAACTGGAGATAGGACAGGTCATCCGGCTTGATGGTCGGCAGAGGAAGGTCTGGGGCGGGCAGCGCAAGAAGCTGCTCCGGAGAGCCACCGAACTTCAGATCGAATCCGGCAATGATATCGTCAGTCCATCCTGCGATGACGTCAGGAATGACAATGGCCGAGACATCCGCCGTTTCCATCATGCCGCGGATTGTGCCGACATATGTGTCACGCCCACCGAAGGCGACAGGCAGCGGCATTGGGGTCGCGACAAGACCGGCGTACTGACAGCCGAAGAAGGCGCGTGCGAAATCGCCGTCGCTTTCCGCTATCAGGCCAACACGGTCCCCAGCCTTAAGACCAAGTGCAAGGAGGCGGCGCGCCACTGCCATCGCCTGCTCACGCAGCACGCGGTAGGGAAGCGCCTCCAGAAGGATGCCTCGTCCAGAATAGATGTCGTACCCCGCCGTGCCTTCTGCCGCGTAGTCCAAGGCCTCTGTAAAGGTCGCAAAATCAGCATAGCGACGCTTCTGGCCGGAAGCGGAAGGAAGAGGAGTAGGTGTCGTGTCCTGGAAGCCGGTGAGCGAGGGCATGCTTTCGATGCGAGATATTACGGTCATTCAGCTGGCCATTCTCAGGTAATTGACAACCGCTTTGCGGTGTTCTCTTCGGCAAAGACGTGAGGTGTCTCTTATGCCGGTCGGACGCCTATTATAATGTTTTGTGGTTTTATGAAAGTACGCGCTGGTTTCTGTTCAGGGGCTGGAGAGGGCAATTGAACATTCTCCTCGTTGGATTGATGACACCGGCCTGCATAGAGGGGCAGATTTCATAATATAATGTATTATAATAATAATTTCATCGATTTTAATGAATCATTGAGTCTGCCTG
>NZ_JBDNXK010000036.1:0-31381 GCF_047721705.1 Acetobacter sp.
CAAAAAGATTCAATTGACGACAAAGCTTTCGCTTTATATCGCTAAGAAAACCTTAAGATGTTTTCAGAGGAAGGCTCTCTGTGCCTCATGGAAACACTCCGGAAAGATAAATGAAAGCTGTCCGAGTATGAGCGATACATCTGTTTTAGTTGCCAGTGGAACAAATACAGACTCAACTCAGAATTTAATCGCCTCTCCGGCTTCATCTTCTTCGGTGTCTGATGATCTGGCCGCAGCGTATCTTTCTTCCGATACAACGAACAGTTCTTCAACGGGCAGCTCTCTGGCTGCGACCGATTATTCCAGCACAGGCACGGCAGTGCAGTCTGCTGCATCCATACTTGATTCCGCTGGCAGCAACGCCAAGAGTACTACGTCATCCGGCACAACATCCACAGCAACCACGACCGGAAGTGGATCATCCCTCCAGTTTTTGAGCGCCAATACAGCGCTGCTGACAACTTCGGCGGATACATCCGACACCATCAATGACACTAACTTCACATGGTCGACTTCTCTGGCCCCAACGCGTCCCTTCTTTGTCTCTGCTAATCAGGCTGAACTGGTGAGTCAGAGTGTTAACTGGGTGTTTGAAGCCGTTCTCGGACGAAATGCAACTGATGCGGAAACCAGCGAGTACAGTTCACAAATCACACTGACCAGTCTCGGTGTGCAGGGGAACATGTATTCAGACTATTCCTCACTGGTAAAAACACTCGCCAACAGTCAGGAAGCGGCCGATGCGCTCTCCAATGCTTTTATGGCATATACCGGTAAGGATGCCACAAGCAGTGTGATTGCGGAGGGGCAGGCGCTGCTTGCGAATAACGACACTCTGGCCGACCTGAAAACCGCCATCATTGATTCGGATCAGACTGCACAGGCCATCTCGTCGATTTATGCGGAGAAGGTCAACGAGACGCTCGCCGCATCAAGCGGGCAGGTTGCAAGTTGGCAGGCCTATATGGAGAACGGCGCCACTCTTTCGACCGTCACATATGGTGTGACGCATGGAACGGAAGCACAGGGCATCATTGCCAACGTGTATAAGAGCCAACTGAATTACACGCCGAGCAGCGGAGAAGTCGCCACATGGGAAGATGTTCTTTCCGGTGGCAGGAATTATTCTGATCTGGTGACGGCTGTTTCCACCGGCCTTGAAGCCCAGTCCGTCATTTCCAATGCGTATGAGCAGAAAACAGGCCTCTCACCGAGCGCTGACGTGATCACCGAGTGGGAAAACGCCCTTGCTTCCGGGCAGACCTATCAGGATATGGTGAGTGGTATTTCTCACAGTTCCGATACGGCAGCCGCCATCACGACCGTCTATCAGCAGAAAATTGATATCACTCCGTCCCAGGGCGTCATTACCAACTGGGAAGATTATTTCGCGACCGGTGCTTCCTATAAGGATCTGATCTCCAGCGTAACGCATGGTGTGGAAGCACAGACGCAGATCACTGAGCTGTACAAGGCAAAAGCAGATATCACGCCCGGAGCAGGACAACTGCAGGCTTGGGAGGATTATCTGGCTTCTGGGGCCACTTACAGCCTGATGTTGTCAGCGATCAGTCACGGGGCTGAGGCCCAGAACATGATCGTAAACGGTTATGCCAGCGTGCTGGGGCAGACTGCGTCTACTGGTCAGGTGACGGCTTGGGAAGGGGCACTGGAAGGTGGTGCGACCTATGACAGCTTCATTCAGATTCTGTCACACGGCGTGGAAGCCCAAACGGATATAACCGGTTTCTATCAGAGCCTGTATGGTCGCGCCCCCACTGAGAGCGAACTGGAAGCGGCAGAAACCATGCTTCAGAACGGCTCCAGCCTCAGCGACGTGAATACAGCCATTAAAACCGGCACGGTAAGCTGAGCGCTTTCGGGAAAAAGAGCAGCCTTTCCTGACGGAAAAGACTGCTCCTGCTTTCAGGAAATCCGCGTCACTCGCGTGAGAGCACGCGCTCTTCCAATGAGCGGCAGAAGATCCTTCAGTTCAGGACCATGTTCCTCGCCCGTAAGGGCAAGCCGAAGCGGACGGAACAGAGCTTTTCCTTTGCGTCCGGTTGCAGCACTTATGGCCTTTGTCCAGATGGACCACGTTTCTTCCGACCAAGGTTCCTGCGGCAAAAGGCTAGCTGTTTCCGCAAGATACTCACGCTCTTCCGGCTGGTCAGGAGGCGTGATGTCATCGTGGGTGACGTTCCACCAGTGGGCACATTCCGCCAGCAGATCGATGTTGCTGCGGATGACAAGCCAGAACTGCTCGGTTGCCCCTTCCGGCAGTCGATCTTTCACATCCTGATATTCCGCGGTGGAGAGAATGCGACGGTTGAGAGCGAGCAGTTGCTTCATATCGAAGCGGGCTGCGGATTTTGAAATGCAGGACAGGTCGTAATCCTGCGCCAGAGCATCAAAGCCCTTGGGGTCAGGCGACTTCGAACTTCCCAGCGTCGAGAGGTAGGTGGTGATCGCTTTGGCCTCAATACCGTCACGGCGCAGAGACTTGATGGAAAGAGAATCAAACCGCTTGGAGAGCTTACCGCCACCCTCATCAAGCAGAAGCGGCAGATGCGCGAACTTGAAACGGTTTGGCTTGGCGCCCAGTGCCTCAGCGATATCGAGTTGGACACCCGTGTTGGTAATATGATCCTCGCCCCGGATGATGTGCGTCACATCCGTTTCCAGATCGTCCACAATGGAAGCGAGGGTGTAAAGCACTGTACCATCCGCACGGATCAGAACAGGATCGGAAACAGCCGTCAGTTTGACGGAGCAATTGCCCATCACGAGGTCGTTCCAGCTTTTGCTGCCGTCCGTGAGCTTGAAGCGCCAGTAAGGCACCTTGCCATTCGCTTCGGCCTGCGCGCGCTGCTCGGCCGTCATTTTCAGCATGGCCCGGTCATAAAGCGGTGGTTTGCGCTGCTTGATCCGCAACTCGCGTTTGGCCGCCAGTTCCTGCTCGCTTTCAAAGCAGGGATAAAGGCGCCCGCTGGCCTTTAGCGCTTCAATGGCCCGTTCATAGCGCGCCAGACATTCGGTCTGACGAAACGTTTCATCCCATGAAATGCCCATCCATTCGAGATCGGTCTGAATGCCGGTGACATAGATTTCCTGAGACCGCCCAACATCCGTGTCGTCGATCCGCAGTTGGAAGGTCGCATTATGTTTACGGGCAAAGAGGGCGTTGGCGATGGCCTGCCGGGCATTGCCGACGTGGAGCATGCCCGTCGGGCTGGGAGCAAAACGAAGTTTCATCAGTAAGGTATGCCGTGTCCCGTGGTGTAATTGTATCGGTAGAGGCTGACGCCCAGCGGTTCCTGTAAAGGAAACGGGCGCGCAAGTTTATATAACTGTATCATATTCCAGTTCGGCAGCGATCACCATCCCGGCACGCTTGATGATGTATTTTTGAGACTGTGTTATGAAAAGTAGCGTAATATTAACATGCCTTGACGGGTCAAAAGCCCTCTCCTAGGAAATTTGAGAACCGGAATTTACTGCCCTATTTGGCCATGCAGAGCTGAGGACGCGCCATGACACTGGAAAGCACTGGCGAGAGGTTCATGCCCGACATGCAGGGCGAGACTGCTATCGAGCACATGCATCGCTATCTCTTCGCCCGGGAGTTGGTGAAGGAAGGAAGCGCAGTTCTGGATATCGCCTGTGGCGAGGGCTATGGAAGCGCCCTTCTGAGCGCAAAAGCCGCCAGTGTGGTTGGGGTGGATGTCTCGCCTGCGGCTGTCGAACATGCACGGGAAAAATATGGCAATGATCGCGTCCGCTTCCTGGCGGGCGATGTCTGCGCTGTGCCGCTGCCTAATGCGGCCGTGGATGCGATCATCAGTTTCGAGACGATCGAGCATATTGCCGACCACGAAAAAATGCTGGCCGAATTTGCCCGTGTGCTGAAACCGGGCGGCATCGTCATTATTTCCAGTCCGGATAAATATCGCTATTCCGTGGCGACAGGTTATCAGAACGAATTCCATGTGAAGGAGCTTTTCTGTCACGAGTTCGAAGAACTCATGAAAAGCCACTTCAAACATGTGATTTTGGGTGGCCAGAGAAATCTCTTTGGCTCAGTCATCGATTTCATCGATACATCAAGCAAGGATATCAGCTTTTCCCTTGCCGACGGTGGCGTGGCACGCTTTGAGGGCGTGCCAGAGGCCATGTATCTGATTGCCATCGCATCGCAGGAGGCTTTGCCGGAAGCGGTGCGCGGGGTCTGCATTGATCATGTCACTGCCAGCGATGCGTTTCGTGATTTTGCAAGGCAGACACGGGAAGCAGTCGGCACACCTGATCAGATCAGAATACTAAAACAGGAGCTAGATCGCGAAAAGGTCAAGGCAATTGATGTCTCCCGCGTTCTTTTCGAGGAACAGGAAAAAAACAGGGCTTTATACCGGGATGTGCCCAACCTGACGGCCCAGTGTGAAGAGAGACAGCGGGAAATAGATCTGCTTCGTCAGCAGAATCTCGAACTGACACAACGCATCGAGCGTCTTTCTGACGCTGAGCAACGTTGCAGAGCTATTGAATCAAGCACGACATGGCGCCTTATCAAGCCTCTGCTCAATGTGGCTTCGAAATTGCCTTTTACTTCGCGTAATCGCCGTTCCAATGAAGGAACAAAAGATGTGGCTGTGGCGGAGGTGGCACCGCCAAAACCGGAAGAAGACGGGAGTAATGTGACCGTTGTTTCTTCTGATGAAAATGTCGACCATATTGTAGCCGATATCGCACCGTTTTTCGATATCGATTACTATGCTGATCAGTTAGAGGAACGCCCGGCAGATTTCGATGCAGAAGCTGCTGCCAGGCATTATCTTCGTGAAGGATGCGCAGCAGGGCTGAATCCGTGCCGTGATTTTCAGACGGCTTACTATTTATGGCGCCATAAGGACGTTAAAGACGTCGGAATGAACCCCTTCTGGCATTGGGTTCTTTATGGTCGGCGTGAACGTCGTTCGGCATTGCCCTATGAGCGGAAGCTCCATCGGAAACATTACGAGCCTTTGGTGAGTGCCGTTGTTCCGAATTTCAATCATGCGAGGTTTCTTCAACGACGTTTCGAATCAATCCTGAATCAGACATACCAGAATATCGAGATCATCTTTCTGGATGATGCGTCGAGCGATGAAAGTCTTGAAATCGCTGAGCGGTATAGAGCAACACATCCTGACAGGATCAGGATTGTTTCAAATGCAGTCAATTCCGGGAACGTCTTCAGGCAATGGCGCAAAGGGATTGATGAGGCAAAAGGAGCGGTCGTCTGGATCTGCGAAAGCGATGATTATGCTGACGAACGATTTGTTGAAAAACTGATCCGCTTTTTTGTCGATCCAAGCGTTCAGATTGCTTTCGGAAAAATACAGTTCTGCAATGCAGAGGGGCAGCCTTATGAAGGGCTGGATGGTTACCGTGAGCGTGCGCATCCGGGCATATGGGATCATCCTTTAGTCAAGCCGGCTGGATGGTGGTTTACGCACGCTTTCGCTGTTTCCAATGTCATCGCCAACGTGGGTGGCTGCCTTATACGCCGACATTCTGTTCGGGAGAGTATGTGGGAACGGGCTCAGAGCTTTAGGGTGCTGGGTGACTGGTATCTATATGCTGAATGGGCGGGTGGCGGTCAGATAGCCTACTCTCCAGACGCAATAGCCTATTTCTGCCAGCATGGCGGGAATACTTCCGTCACGAATTTCAGTTCGCCGCAATTCTATGCGGAACACCAGATCATGATCGAACATCTACGCCGTAAATGGGGCGTGGATGACGATCATGTGCTGCGGTTCACCACGGCGCTGTATGAGACGTTTCAGTATGTGGATGGTGCAAAGACGTTGGGACCGTTTGAAACACTGTTCGATATCGAGCGTGTGTTGGCCTGTCGGCATGAGCAGCAGCATATTCTTTTCGCAGTGCTCGGTTTCGAATTGGGAGGAGGAGAAATCCTCCCCATCGAACTGGCGAATGCCCTTGTCGCCAAAGGCGTGATGGTGTCGTTCCTTGTGTTTGACCATCAACGGGAAGATCCGAAAATCCAGCAGATTCTGGACAACTCCATTCCCATTTATTCTGGTGAATCTGCGCGGGAAAAAGGTATCTGGCAATACGTACTAAGTTTGCATGCCGACCTCATCCATTCCCATTTCTGCTATTGGGATCCGATGTTCTTTCCGGATGATGAAACGCTTCCTTCATTGCCCTATATCGTCACTTTGCATGGATCATATGAATGCGCCCAATTTTCAAAAGAGGAGGTGGAGCATCTGAGTAAAGGGGTAACGTTCTGGGTTTATCTTGCGCAGAAAAACCTGTTTCATCTTCGTGATCATTACGGAGAGCTGCCCTACGGCGACATCACCTGTATCGGCAATGGTATGGCCACCGATGAACGTCCATTTCCATTTGGTCGGGAAACGCTTGGAATTGGCGCACAGGATTTCATTCTCGCAATAGCCAGTCGGTGCATACCCGAAAAGGGATGGAAACAGGCCTGTGAAGCCGTTCTCAGGCTCAATGGCAGGGCGGAGGCTGGCAAGGTTCACCTCGTTCTTTGCGGAACTGGTGACGCCTTGGAGGGATTGCATGCGAATTATGGAGATATTCCTGAAATCCATTTCCTTGGTTATCAGGATCGGATCAGCGGGCTTTACCGTTTTGCCGACTGCATGCTGCTGCCGACACGTTTCCCCGGAGAGTCTTTCCCACTAACCCTGATTCAGGCGCTACAGGTCGGCACGCCCGCCATCGCCACGGATGTTGGGCAGGTCAAAACGATGATGACGGACAATGAAGGTAATCTGGCGGGTATCCTTCTGCCACTGGAAGCTGACGACCCGACGCTGGAAGCGGCTATCATGCAGGCTGTGCAGACAATGATGGACGCTGAGCAACGGGCAGTTTTCAGTCAGCGCGCGCTTGAGTGCGGTGCGCGTTACGATATCGCTCACGTCGCAGACCAGTATATTGAAATCTACCGGCGCTTCCGAAACACCGAACCTCGCATCACCACTGATGACGAGATCGAGCCTTTTCTGTTTGACTGATCAGAATGTTTCGTCAGCAAATCGGTGTGCATAAGACAGGACAACGCCGTAGGAAAGAACAGCCAGTCCAGCGAATGTCGCCTGAAACCCGATATATGATTTCAGGAACACAAATATCTGGGGCGTGAAAGCGCCGCCAGAAAAAGCCATGACAAGAAGAGCCGACGCGACGGGTGTATGAGAACCAGCGTGGCGAATGGCCATGGGGAAAAGTGCTGGCATGATCATGGCGTTCGCGAGCCCCAGTAAGGCCACACAGAGAACCGACACATAGCCCTGCGTGCAAAATGCTGTGATCGACAACAGGATTCCCAAGCTGCATGACAGGAACATGCATCGCTCCTGCGACAGAAAACGTGGAACGACCAGCAGGCCGACACCATAGCCCAGCATCATGGCGGCAAGAGTAAAAGCCGTAAAAAACCGTGTTTCATCGAGTGGAAGACCAAAACCCTGCCCATATGTGCCGATCGCATCGCCTGCGAGCACTTCGATACCGACATAAGCAAAGGTGGCCAGAATGCCGCCGCATAGCCGAGGCGTGAAGGAAAAACCTGCTTCGGTTAATCCTCCTGTTCCAAAATCCGGCAGCGGCGACAGCATGACGATGCCTGCCGCGATAACCAGGACAAGCGCCATGCTCAGGTAAGGCCAGTAAATGCCCTGTGCGAAACTGCCCAGAATGGCATCCCGTTCGGCTGGCGTTGCAGCCTGCGCGGCGTGGACTGCAACGTTACCAATATCGTGCATCACGACAGTAGCCAGCACGATGGGAGCGAGAATACCGGCGAATTTGTTGCAAAGCCCCATGATGGCAATGCGTTGAGCCGCTCGATCATGGGGGCCGAGCAGACTGATATAAGGATTGACTGATACCTGAAGTAGGGTCAGTCCCGCTCCCAGCACCATAAGCGCCCCGAGAGCGCCGGGATAAAAGCGGCACGCGATAAACTGGCCAAAAAACGCTCCTCCGATGCCCATAATGGCGAGCGCGATGGCAAAACCCCGCTTGAGACCCGTGCGTTGGGCAAGTTTTCCGGCTGGGAGAGCAAACAGCAGATAGGAAAGGTAAAATACAAGGGGAATAAGGAATGCTTCAATATCCGAGAGGGAAAAGGCCACTCTGACAAAGGAAATGAGTGGTCCGTTGAGCCATGTCACAAACCCGATGAGAAAAAAGAGCGCTGCTGTTGCAATCAGAGGCATCCACCCGAAAGAGCCGGCGGGGCAGAGTGAGGCGGACCGGGAAGTCTGATCTGTTTGATGCACGACGTATTTTTGTCCGGCAGAAATTGGCAGGAAAGGGTGGCTTGCAAGACGGCTGTTACATGTTAGGAACTTATTAACATTATGTTAGGCTTTGTTTTCTCCTAACGGAGAGGACGTTATCGATCAGTTACGAACAGATCGAGCTGAGCGGTCAAGGAGTGGGTATGAGGTTCTTAGTCACGGGCGGTGCTGGTTATGTCGGCAGCCATATGGTTCTGGCGCTTCTGGATGCCGGACATGAGGTAACAGTCCTGGATAGCCTGCGCACCGGTCATCGTGCTGCCGTGCCAGAGGCTGCCCGCTTTATCGAGGGCGATATCGCTGACATTCCGCTGCTGGACAAGGTTCTGTCGGACGGAACGTGGGACTGCGTCTTTCACTTCGCTGCGCTTTCACTGGTGGGCGAGAGCATGCAGAAGCCGATGATGTATATGATGGCCAACGGTGCTCTCGGGTTTGGCCTGATCGACGCCTGCATCCGTAACGGCATCCGTAAGTTCGTGTTTTCCTCCACCGCTGCGCTATTCGGCTCAGCCGGGAATGCGCTGATCGACGAGGACACGCCCGTCGATCCGGGATCCGCTTACGGCGAAAGCAAATACGTCGTCGAGCGGGCGCTTTACTGGGCTGACCGTATCCACGGATTCCGTAGCGCGTGTCTCCGTTACTTCAACGCCGCCGGTTCCGATCCGCAGGGGCGGGCAGGCGAGGACCACAAGCCCGAGACGCATCTTATGCCGCTGGTGATCGACGCCGCTCTGGGACGTCGTGATGGGCTGACGCTGTTTGGACAGGATTATCCGACACCAGACGGAAGCTGTGTTCGGGACTATATTCATGTCAGCGATCTGGCGCAGGCGCATCTTGCCGTTCTGCCGCTGCTTGACGAAAAGAGTGTGACCTTCAATGTGGGTACAGGACGGGGTAATTCGAATCTTGAAGTCATAAAAGCAGTGGAAAAAGTCAGTGGCCTGACTGTTCCCTGGAAACCCGGCCCGCGTCGCGCTGGAGATCCGGCCATGTTGGTTGCAAGCCCTGCACGCATCATGCGTGAAACAGGCTGGAAGCCACAATTCACCAACATCGAAGATACGGTCGCAACAGCTCTGGCGTGGCGTAAGGACCACCCGCAGGGCTATGGAGACTAAAGCGTCGGAGAATGACGACCTGATCAGGGCAGCGGTTCTGATCAGGGAGCGTGCTTATGCACCGTATTCCAGATTTATGGTCGGTGCCGCTCTCCGTTGTAACGATGGTTCCATTTATTCAGGGTGCAACGTGGAAAACGCGGCGTATCCTGAAGGCACCTGCGCCGAAGCAAGCGCCATTGCGGCAATGGTCGCTGCCGGTAAAAGGCATATTACAGAGATAGTCGTCTGTGGTGGTGGGGATGCGCCTTGCACGCCCTGCGGTGGCTGCCGCCAGAAATTGCGGGAATTTGGCAGCGCCGACCTGCGTATGCGCATGGTTGGCGCTCAAGGCGATGTTAAGCTGGTGCGCACATTATCAGAATTGCTGCCGGATAGTTTCGGCCCGGATCATCTCGATTTCTGAGGCAGAAAAAGAATGACCCGAACGCCTTTGCCTAAGCATCGGAGTTCGGGTCATTCTGTAGTAAGACAATAAGGAGAGAATGAAATCTCTCTATAAAATGTCTCTTCTTCAATGAACTCAGTTCTATCCAGAGAATCTTTCAAAAGAGTGAATCTGTGAGTGTAAAACTCTCTTTCAAAACTTTTCGGAATATATTGGTCCGGATTGTTTTCACGGGCACCTTAGGTTGTCTTTCTTCCCAATCGAGTGCCGCTGTCCCGCTACGCCCCGGAATCGGCACCACCGATATGCGGCAGGGCGTGGATGTGAACAGTCTTCCGTGGAGCGCAATCGGACGTGTGCAGACGGAACTGGGCGCTCGCTGTACCGGTTTCCTGATCGCTCCCAATATTGTCGAGACGGCGGCGCATTGTCTGTTTCTGCCAAAAACCGGGCATTATATTCGTCCGCAGGATGTTCATTTCCTCAGAGCCTATAGCCGGGGGCAGTTCGCCGCCCATGCGAAAGCCCGACAGATCGTTCTTTCCGCCCAGTATGACGAACGACAGGAAAACGCCACCTCGGGACTGGACCGGGCTACCCTTATTCTCGATACGCCCGTTGCGACTGCTTCCCAGATACTGCCGGTGATGACGAATCTGCCCAGTCCCGGCACCAGTATCGTGCTGGGAGGTTATGAGCAGGATTTCAGCGAGATCATTCGTTCTGACATGGCATGTCATGTGCTTGGAATCGGACGGGACGGGCAGGGACGTTTCATGATCCGACACGACTGTTCCGCGACACGGGGGAGTAGTGGAGCTCCGATTCTGGGGCAGCAGGACGGTCGCTGGGTCGTCTGGGGCGTGCAGACATTGGCAAATTACGGTCAGGGCGGTGCAGCAACGCCTTTATCCCAGCCGATAAAAGACGCTCCCTGATCACACCGCATCGTGATATTCAGGAATCGTATTTTACTTATTATTTTAATTGTTAAATACCGACATCAAGCGCAAGCATTCCCGCATCAGAAAGCATTCATAGCTTCCTGCCTCAGTCTCCGTTTTTCTGGAGTGCGCGTTATGGGTACCGTTGCCAATCCTGCTCCCCTCGGCCTGGCCGGGTTCGGAATGACCACAATTCTTCTCAATGTCTGTAATGCAGGCTTTCTGCCGCTGAATTCCTCCGTGCTTGCCATGGGGCTTGCTTTCGGCGGCTTTGCGCAGTTCTGCGCCGGAATGCTGGAATATCCGAAAGGGAACACCTTCGGATTCACCGCCTTTGCGTCTTACGGGGCATTCTGGATCGCTCTTGTGATGCTGATCTTCCTGCCGAAATTCGGTCTCATTGCTCCGGCTTCGCCCGCAGGAATGGCAGTTTTCCTCGGTCTGTGGGGCGTTTTCACAGCATTCATGTTCGTTGGAACACTGAAAGCGAACCGCGTTCTGCAGTTCATTTTCGGATCGCTGATCGTGCTTTTCGCCCTGCTGGCAGTGGCAGAAGCGACCGGCAACACGGCAATCACCCGTTTCGCCGGTTTTGAAGGCCTGTTCTGCGGTGCGGCAGCCCTTTACCTCGCGATGGCCGAAGTTCTGGAAGCACAGTTCGGACATGCGGTCCTGCCGGTGGGCGCACCTGCGCCAACGCCGATGGTCACCACATCGATGCGGGTCGCTGCCTGACCTTAAATCTCGTTCCTGAATGGAAAGCCCCATGAACCGAAATGGCTCATGGGGTTTTTCATTGGTGAACGCTCAGGTCAGAGAAAACGACCGGGCGCGCCCCGTTGGAGAACTTCGATCATGTAACCATCCGGATCGGAGACGAAGAAGAACTTGCCGATCACCCGTCCGTCCCGGCTCAATTCCTTGACGGGACGAGGATTCAGTCCGTCCCGCTCAAACCGCGCATGCTCGGCGACGATATCAGCGACAGAGACGGCAAGATGGCCATAACCATCCCCCAGATCGTAAGGCTGAGCACGATCGTGATTGACCGTCAGTTCGAGCTCGAATGTCTGCTCGTCATTGGAAAGATAGATCAGTGTGAACGTATCGAAAGTGATGCGATCCGCCACGCGAAGACCGAACGCCTTTTCGTAGAATGAGAGCGATGCCTGTTCGTTGAGAACACGGATCATCGAATGAATCATCTTGGCCATAAAATGATCTTTCCTTTTCGTTCAAAGTCCTAAAGCGGCGGAATATCAAATGCCTGTAGCTCAAGGAACTCCCGATAGGGGCCGCTCTTGCGCTCCAGTTCGGAAGGCGAACCATCCTCGACGATCTTTCCCTTCTGCATCACCACAATCCGGTCGAAGTCCCGTAGGGTGGAGAGCCGGTGGGCGACTGCGATGACTGTGCGTCCCTGCATCAGTCTGTGCAGCGCTTCCTGAATATGGTGCTCGCTCTCGCTGTCGAGAGCGCTGGTGGCTTCATCGAGAATGAGGATCGGAGCGTTGCGAAGGAAGGCGCGGGCGATGGCGAGACGCTGCCGCTGTCCACCGGAAAGCTTCACGCCGCGATCACCCACTTCGGTATCGAACCCCTGCGGAAGCGCTACGATGAAGTCCGTGCAGCCCGCCGCGTCCGCTGCCGCACGCACGTCTTCGTCTGACGCGTCCGGTTTACCATAGCGGATATTGTCCGCCACCGAGCGACGCAGTAGCGAAACATCCTGTGGCACGACCGACATGCAGCCCCTCAAGGCACTTTCGGAAAGATCTCGGATGTCGATCCCGTCGATCTTCACCGCCCCGCCCTGCACATAACGCTGGCGTTGCAGCAGAGCGAGGACTGTGCTCTTGCCCGAACCGGACCGTCCGACCAGCCCGACACGCGTGCCTGCCGTGACATGCAGATTGAAATGCTCCAGCACGTTCGGACCACTGGGGTAATGGAAAACCACATCCTGAAAAGCGATTTCGCCTCTGGGATGGGCGGGAAAAGCAAGCGCGTCGGCGCGGTCACGCATCTCATGCGGTATGAGGATCGAGGACAGTGTTTCTCCAAGCCGCGCGGTATGCTGCACCGTTTCGACCAGCGCTACGGCCAGATCCCGCGTGCCGTGCAGAATCATGAATCCGAGCGTAACCACCATCACCACGTCACCGACCGTCGCCGCGCCCTGTTGCCAGAGCCACACGATCCAGACGAGCAGGCCGCCAGTCAGCAAAGCCGTCATTACCGCATGAACCAGTCGCAGGATTTCCATGTTGCGCAGGGAGATTCCGCGAACGGCCATTTCCTTATCGAGCGTCCGAGCGAGGCGTCCCCGCTCAAATCCAATCATCCCAAAGGTGCGGACCAGAGCGAGATTGCCGATAACATCCTGAATTTCGCCATCCACTCCGGCGGCGGACCCTGCATATCTGGCATGGAGGTCACGTCCTCCGCGCGCCATGCGAAACATCAGTGCTGCGAGGGCGAACGCCATCGCCGTGATGACACTGCCCATAAGGGGGCTGACGGAGATCATGAGACCGATTGAGAGAATCACATTCAGACAGGGCGGCAGAATGTTCCACGCGAGCAGACTCTCAAGCGTGAAGGATGCGTTGCCAGCAGTGGAAATTCGGGACGCGAGGGCGGCAGGCATCCGGTCGGAGAAATAACCGGCTGAATGACCGCTCAGATAACGGAACAGATCCAGCCTGACATCGCCCGTTACGGCGACGAAGGTTTTCGCCGCATACCAGCCAGAGACACGCCACGACAGGTTGTCCACCGCGATCACGCCTGCCAGCCACGCCACCGACATCCAGACCGGCCGGAAGGATGTGCCCTTGGCATGTTCGTTCATCGTATCCACCAGATGCCGGATGGCGGACGACGAGAAAACGGAGCACGATACGGCGAGAGCGACAAACCCGAACACCATGATGTGCGGAAAGGCTCGGTTGCATGCATATCGCATGAGAAACCGGACGGGGTGGCCCGCATAACGCGGGAGATCGGTGTCCGGAATTGTCGTTTCGCTGTCGCGTTTCACGCGGCGCTGTCCATGCGAGGATATCCTGTCAACTTTTGTCTGAATGTAAGCGTTTGTGGCATGTGAGGAAAGCTGAGGCTGGTTCGGTGCGTTATAGAAAAAACGTGTCCGCACTGTGTCGCGGACATCGCCATATCAGATCACTCAGGCGATCGCCTGATGCGCCAAAAAACAAGAACAGATAACGCGGAGTTCATCGTTATGCGTATCGCACAGATTGCCCCGCTTCATGAAGCCGTGCCGCCCAAGCTCTATGGAGGAACGGAACGGGTTGTGGCGTTTCTCACCGACGAGCTTACCCGCATGGGGCATGATGTCACGTTGTTCGCCAGTGGAGACAGTGAAACCACCGCAACACTTGAGGCCGTCTGGCCGCGCGCGCTACGGCTTGATCCAGCAATCCGCGACCCCATTGCGCCGCACATGCTGCTGATGGAACGCGTCGCACGGCTCGCGGATCAGTTTGATGTGCTGCATTTTCACATGGACTACTGGCCTTTCACCTATTTCAGCCGCCAGCCCACTCCTTTTGTCACGACGATGCATGGGCGGCTGGACCTGATGGAACTTCAGCCAGTGTTTGAAGCGTTCCCTGAAGTGCCGATTGTCTCCATTTCCGACAGCCAGCGTCTCCCTCTGCCACAGGCGCATTATGTCGGCACGGTTCTGCATGGTCTGCCGGAAAAACTGCTGACCCCACAGCCGGGACCACGGGATTACCTCGCTTTTCTGGGACGGATATGCGCGGAAAAAGGCGTGGACAAGGCCATACGCATTGCCCGCGCTGTTGGTGTGCCACTGAAAATCGCCGCCAAGGTGGACAAGGCGGACGTGGAGTATTTCGAGCGTGAGATCGTCCCCATGCTCGGAGAGGGTGTGGAGCTGATCGGTGAGATCAATGATGCGCAGAAACCAGCATTTCTATCTGGCGCCCGCGCCCTGCTGATGCCGATCAGTTGGCCGGAACCGTTCGGACTGGTGATGATCGAGGCGATGGCCTGTGGCACGCCAGTGATCGCCTTCAGGCACGGTTCGGTGCCGGAAGTAATTGAAGATGGCGTGACAGGCGCGATTGTCACGACCGAAGAAGAGGCCATAGCCGCCTATCCTCGTGTGGAACAACTCAGCTCGGATGAAATCCGCCGTCAGTTCGAGAAACGCTTCACGGCGCGCCGTATGGCCGAGGATTATGTGAAGATCTACGAAGGGCTGATTGCGCAACGCTCAGGCTGATGGGCAGTCTTTCAGCCCCATCATGCGGGCACCTGTTATGAAACTGAATGAACTTGTCCCCACAGGGCTCTTGCCGCAAGGTTAGGACGCTGTTCGGCTCCCTATGTGGGCAAGATACATTACAGGCAGATTCATCAAAGATGAAAACTCACCATAACTGGCATCCCCTGAACTGGTTCTACAAAGACCGTCATCGTGGAGAGGATACCGCCGGAACGCCAAGCCCGATCGATCGCTTCAACGATCAGCTGGCCGTCAGAATGACTGTGATCTTCGGCAGCATCTGGTGCGTTTATGCCTTTTTTATTTTCTCTCTGATTCCCGTTGTAAAGCCCGATTGGCAGGGGCCACTGCTTTATGTCAGCAATTCGATCCAGTTGGTCGCCCTGCCAGCGTTGATGGTCGGTAATGCCATTCTCACCCGCGGTAGCGATCAGCGTGCTGCTGAGGACCATGCCGCACTGGTCGAGATCCTCAGCGATGTGCGAGAAGAAGTTGCCCGCCTGCGCAACATGACGGTGGGGATTGCGCAGCAAGAAACGGAAAACAGTGAACGTCCCACGGATGTTGTGTCTATTGCCAATGAAGCGGTGATCTCGGTCAACGAACCGGATGATAAAACCACCTCCAGCAAGCCGGACGGTAGCTGAGAACCGTATCGTTCAGTCGCCAAGAAGATGACAGATCACCCGGCGCTCATGCGGCGCTCGGCGATGCTCGAAAAGATAAATGGCCTGCCAGATTCCGAGCACCGGCTTACCATCCATCACCGGAATGCTCAGGCCCGATTGGGTAAGCATCGTCCGGAGGTGAGCCGGCATGTCATCCGGCCCTTCGTCCGCATGCCGATAACGCCCGGCCTGTTCGGGTACAAGCGCATCAAAAAATGTGGCGATGTCCCGCAGCACATCGGGATCGGTATTTTCCTGCACCGTGAGAGAGCAGGAGGTGTGAGGGCACCAGAGCGTGAGGAGGCCGGTTTCAATCCCCGTTTCCGCGACCCAGTCAAGAATGGGGCGCGTGCATGGGACAAGGCCTTTCCCATGCGTTCTAATGGTCAGATGATGCGTATGTTGCTGCATTGTCTGTCATTCCTCCCTCTGGTCAGAGTGGCTAGCCTGTGGAAATGGCGCTCTGTCTGGTCCGCTATCGCGTCCGTCAGCATGATTCTGATGTCAGTCAGCGAAAAGGCTCATTCCGCTGATATTACCGATTTTCTGTCCGATCCGGCCGGCTGGAACGCTCTCAAGCAGCAATGGCAGAAGAGCGGCGTGGATGTCAGCATTCAGGATGTGGAGGAACTCTGGGCCATTCCCACCGGCGGTGCAAAACCGTCGGAACATTATGTGGGCCTGACGGATGTGGATGTCACGCTCGATCTGGCGCGCCTTGCAGGCGAAAAGGGCAGGGACGGGCAATGGGGCACGTTTGAAGTGAGCGCCCTTGATCTGCGGGGCAAGCCTTTCAGTAACTACCCGCTTTATGCCTTCAATCAGACATCGAGCAGTGAAGCCGACCCCAATCTCCGGCTGTATGAACTGGCTTATGCATGGAGTACGGCTGACCGAAAAATATCGTTCCGTATCGGCAAACTCGATCTGAGTCAGGATTTCATGGTCAGCCAAACAGCCCTGATGTTTCTGAACGCCTCCTTCAGCTGGCCGATTCTGCCGAGCAACAACCTATACGGCCAGGGGCCAGCGTCACCCACGGCAGCGCCAGCGTTTTGGTTCCGCTATCGCTTCAACAAAAGCTGGGAAACGCAGATTGCCGTTGCTGATGACAATGCGACGGGTGCCCGTTCCTTCATCAATAATACCGACCCGTGGAACCAGAACCAGGACCCCAGCGGCACCCGCTTCAACTTCGATACAGGGGCCATCGTGTTTGGCGAAATCGCGCACAACGTGAATCATGGCGGCCGCACAGGCACCTACAAGGCCGGGTTTTATGTCGATACGGGCCGCTTTCCATTGCAGGCCAATCCGGATGTCAGTCGTCGCGGCAATTGGGAAGTCTACATGATCACGGACCATACGTTGCTGCGCGATCATGGGGCAGGAGAACTGAGAGGCTTCGTCCGTTGGGAATATACCGGACTGGCTGACCGCAATCAGATTTCATCTTCGCTGGATGCGGGACTGGTGCTGAATGGTCCGTTCCATCGCGCCAATGACAGTGCTGGATTAGGTTTCGGCTATGCCGCGCCCAGTCATGACCTGCTGCTGGAAAGGCCGAACAGCAGTTTCCGCCATCATGGCAATGAATACCATCTCGAACTCACTTATGCCTGTCAGGTGCTGCCGTGGCTGACGGTGCAGCCCGATGTGCAGGGCCTCATCAATCCAAGTGGTGGGGCCTACGATTCAGGAAAACGGGTCAGGAATGCCCTCATCATGGGGCTGCATCTGGGCTTTTCGTTCTAACCCGGCTTTTTCTCGGAAGATGCTGACTCCACAGGTATGCTTTTTGGATCAATGGTTCGCAGGAAACGTTCAGCCAACGCCCCGTAGAGAGGCTGTGAACAGATCATGCGAGACACACCGAACGCCATGAACGAACTGGCGAGAAGAGCTAGTGTGACCTGCTGGTTGTCGCACATTTCCATGACAATGACGGTGGCCGTCAGAGGCGCCTGCACCACGGCGGAGAAGTAAGCCACTGTCCCGAGAAGCACGACCGCGCCCGGAGCGGTGTGCGGGAGAAACTGCGCGATCCAACCACCCATCCCGGCGCCCACAGACAGAGAGGGAGCAAACAAACCGCCCGGAATGCCCGAGCAGTAGGAAACGATTGTCGCGATATATTTCAGGACAAAATAGGACGCCGGATAATGCTCTTCGCCCTGAATAATCGAGCGGGCCTGCGCATAGCCTGTTCCGTAAGTCATGCCCCCAGAGGCAAGACCGATCAGGGCAAGAACAACACCACACAGGGCTGCGAAGGCGATCGGGCGTTGGGAAATGAAGCGTCCGGCCCGACCCGGCAGGCCGCGTGAAGCACGGATCAGGATGGCTGAAAAAGTGCCTCCCGTGACACCTCCCAACAGACCACACGCAATAACAGCAAGCCAGCTCACACCTACGGGCACGACGGAATCCGTATGCCCGAAATAAGTGTAGTTCCCGACAAGAGCGATGGCCGTGACACCAGCCAGCACCACACCGGCCAGCATGACACCACTGGTTCGCTGCTCGAAGGAATGCGCCAGTTCCTCGATTCCAAACACGATACCCGCCAGAGGCGTATTGAAGGCGGCAGCAACACCAGCCGCGCCACCCGTCAGAACAAGCGCCCGCCGCGACACGGCATCACCCATGTCGAGAAAGCGACCGACCGCGTTCATGATGGCCGCGCCAATCTGCACCGTCGGCCCCTCTCGACCGATGGATGCGCCCGCCACAAGCCCGAGGCAGGTCAGCAGCACTTTGGCCGCAGCCACGCGCAGGGAAAGAACCCGGTCGACGAGTTTATGATCAGATATGTGCATGCAGGCGATGGCCTGCGGGATACCGGACCCCTGTGCGCCACGAAAAAACGTGCGCGTCAGCCAGATTGAAAGTGCCAGACCGGAGGGGGTGATGATCAGCATCAACCATGGACTGATGGCGATGATGTGGTTGCGTAACTGTGCGGCCTTGTCAGCGAGGAGCGCAAATCCGATTGCAGCAAGTCCGACGGCGATCGACCCACCCCAGTAGATCAGTTTCCGGCGCCATTCCGCTGTCGTGATGCGGGCAGTGTCCCGGAAATGTCGTATACGGGCCGTGGTTGAAGCCATGGTATTTTATATCAATCCATATGTCGCCGTCACGCCGACCGCAGAATAGACACTGCCAACGCATCTTCCCAGCGCTTACGCTCGATCACACCCTATTCCAAGTCCCGAGCAGCCTTTTGGTTCCATCATTCTACGCGGTCATGTCCGCGTTCTCGACGGTGCGGGTGGCGTGAGCGAGGACAATGCCAGAGTTCTTCGCCTTGTGCTCGGGCTCGACATGAATGTTGATCACACATCGTCCGAGTTCGGCTCTGAGCCCCGCTTCAATGCGGTCGCAGATGTCATGCACGACCGAAACGGTCATGGTTCCGGGCACCACCAGATGAAACTCGATGAACGTCATGGCGCCGACTTCGCGGATGCGAATGTCATGCGCCTCGATCGCCCCGATGGCTTTTTGCGCGATGATTTCATTTAATTTTGAAAGCGTGTCCAAATCCGGCGCTTCATCCATCAGACCGGAAACGGACTGCTTCAGCATCTCCCAGCCCACCCGCAGCACGTTGAGGGCGATGAGCGCGGCGATAACCGGATCAAGCCAGTGCCAGCCCGTAACGGGGATGAGCATCAGCCCCGCAACAAGCCCGAACCCCGTCCACACATCCGACAATACATGGTGGCCGCCAGCTTCAAGAGCAGGGGAACGCATGCTGCGGCCAATCCGCATCAGGGTCAGCCCCCAGACGAGGTTGATCACGGTTGCGGCGCTGTTCAGCAGAATGCCGATCCACGGCGAATGAAGTTCCTGCGGGTGCAGAAAGCCGTCATAAGCCGCTTTCGCAATCATCAGCGCGGTGACAAGCACCATGGCGCTTTCAATGATGGCTGAAAGATATTCGGCTTTGTAGTGACCGTAAGTATGGTTGTCGTCGGCAGGCCGCTCGGCAAGCCGGATCGCCCAGAGACCGCCTGCAGCCGCCACGACGTTGATGATGGTCTCCAGCGCATCCGACTTCAGCGCCACGCTGCCTGACGCGGCCCATGCGGCGTATTTCAGGGCAAGGGCGACAATGCTGACACCGAGACCAATCCACGCGACAAAATTCTTGCGCTGACTGAAGGACTGACCGTCAGACACAGGAGTGTCCTTCTGCCGCGCAATTGATGGCGCAGGGAGAGGTTTCAATCTGGATCGTTGGATGCACGATATTGAAACGTGTCCGCAGAGTTTCCCGGATTTCTTCAATGAGATGGTCACTGTCCATATTCTGGGACCGGATCAGATGCACCGTCAGAGCGTTTTCCGTCGTGCTCATAGCCCAGACATGGAGGTCATGCAGGTCGGTCACATCGGGCAGCGCCAGCAGGTAAGCGCTGATCGCCTCCATATCCATCCCTTTCGGCACGGCATCGAGCGCCATGTCGAGAGAATCCCGCAGTAGCGACCATGTCGCGAGGACGATCAGAGCCGACAGGGCCAGACTGATGGCGGGATCGAGCCATTGCAGGCCGGTAAGCATGATCAGAAGACCGGCAACGACCACCGCGAAAGAAGCGAGGGCGTCTGTGGCCATATGCAGGAACGCGCCCCGGATATTGAGGTCATTCTTCTGGCCCTTCATGAGCAGGAGGGCCGTGCCGCCATTCACCAGAATACCCAGTCCAGCAATGCCAAGCACAATCTGGCCAGAAATGGTCTCGGCTGGATAAATAAGCCTAAGAATGGCCTCCCAGATGATGCCGCCTGTCACCAGCAGCAGGATCACGGCGTTGGAAAGGGCTGCCAGAATGGAAGAGCGCCTCAGCCCATAAGTGTAGCGTTGCGAGGGAGAGCGTTTGGCCAGAACGTGCGCCAGCCATGCGGCCCCCAGCGCCAAAACGTCGGACAAATTGTGTCCGGCGTCGGCCATCAGGGCGAGGGAATTGGCCATCACGCCCCAGATCGCCTCCACGATCAGATAGGCGCTGTTGAGCACCATGCTGAATGCGAAGATCCCGCCAAAGGTGTCCGGGGCGTGATGGTGATGGCCGAAAATCCCATGATCGTGACCATCGTGGTCGTGGTCGTGGTCGTGGGAATGATCATGTGCATGAGCGGTGTCGTCATGATCATGATGATCATGGCTGCATCCTGCGCCGTGCGTGTGGGGATCGTCCTCAGCGGGCGGGGTCAAGAGCACACGCTCTGCACAATGGTGACGGACTGCTCAGTCCTGCGGGCCAGCACATTTCTCACCACCCGAAGAGTCTCGGTGAGCACTTCGTCCGCGGACAGATCGTCGGTATCGATTCTGACGGCATCATCAGCCATGCGCAATGGAGCGGAAGCGCGCGTGCTGTCGGCATGATCACGCGCGATCAGCGCCTGTTCGACCACCCGGATGCGTTCTTCCCGATCAGGCGCGGAATCCGTTCCGCCATTCTGCATGTAGCGGCGCATGGCTCTCGTATAGGGCGTCGCCGTGATGAACAGTTTTACGTCCGCATCGGGAAAGATGACCGTGCCGATGTCACGACCATCCAGCACAGCGCCGCTTTCGCGCGCAAAGCGGCGCTGCATGTCGACTAGCGCCTGACGGACAGCCTGATCCCGGGCCACGAGGGAAGCTGCGGCGTCCACGTCAGGCGTGCGCAGATCGGTGCGCTGGAGATCGGCCGGGGACAGATCACGGGCGACCCTCTCGCCAGAACTGGCGGCAGGATCCAGCCCCGCATTCAGCATCAGCCGGGCCACCGCGCGATACAGCAGGCCTGTATCAAGGTGAGGAAGCCCAAGCTCCTCGGCAAGTCGTTTGGCAAGGGTGCCTTTTCCGGCCGCGGCTGGCCCATCCACGGCAATCACTGGTGCCGATTTTGTCATGGTCAGGTCCTTACTTTTGTCCGTGGCTGCTGCCGCAGGGCGATACGCATGGGAAAATCACACGTCAACCTTGTCGATGATGCGGGTGCCTCACCATGTATAAGAGCGCGAGGCGCGCCTTTCCACGCTGAAGGCTTTGGCTGGGTATTATTCGCCTGAAAGTGTGACAAATTTTTCACCGCGAGAGGAGTTACGATCAATGATGCGTCTGCTCATTCTCATCGGGATCGCGTTCATTGTCGCTGGTGCGCTCTGGCCTTGGTTGAGCCGTCTGCCCATCGGTCGTCTGCCGGGAGACATTCTGATACGCCGTGAAAATTTCACCTTCTACATGCCGATCACCACCGGCATTCTGCTGAGCGTTCTTCTGTCCGTTATCCTCTGGTTGAGCCGCCGTTAAATCGTGGCGCTGGTGACGGTGTCTTTCGACTGATACAGTCCTGAATGAGGCGCAGAGGGCTGCGCGACCGAAGGAGAGAGTATGACGGCGGCCGTTACGCATAAGGACAGAAAGGCGGGACGGCATCGTCTTCCGGAGATACTGTCCCGGTGGCGTGTTCTCAGCCTCTGCGGCATTCTGGCGGCGTGTCAGGCTGCTCCGGTTGTGAAGGTTGAACCCACGCCGCATACGCTGGTCTACAGCTATCTGATGGCGCACGGCATGGCGCGCGGCGCGGTCATGTCGGGAGGGATGAATGCCCGGCAGCTTCTTGATCTGATCCGTGCTGATCATGAAGCGCTTCTTGCCGTTGCGCACGAGAGTTCGGCGCCCGGTTCGACGAATCTGAAAGCCGCCAATGAGGCGGTGGAGCGCCTGATCGCTGCAACTCAGCCGCTCGATGGTGCTCCGGCCATTCCCACTGGTGCGATCAGAACTACCGGTTCCCGCTAGAACCGGCGTTCAGACGACTTCCTGTTTGACCGCAGGCCGCGTGTCTTTCCGCAGCCGTTTTTCTCCAAGCAGGAGCAACAGCGGTGCCGCGATGAAGATCGACGAGGACGTGCCGACGACGATTCCGAACAGCATCACCCAGGCAAATCCCGACAGACTTGCACCACCGAAAATCGCAAGAGGAAGCGCGGCCAGAAACACCGTGCAGGATGTGCCGAGCGTGCGGTTAAGTGTCTCGTTGATGGAAAGATCCAGCAGTTCCCGTAGCGGCATGGTCCGGTACCGCCGGAGATTCTCGCGCACGCGGTCATAGACCACGACCTTGTCGTTGGTGGAGTAGCCGAGAATCGTCAGGATCGCCGCCACCATGACGAGGTCGAACTCGAAATGGGTCAGCACCAGAAAACCGACGGTTTTGGTCAGGTCCAGCACCAGCGTGACAACGGCCGAGAGTGCGAACTCCCACTCAAATCGAAACCAGATATAGGCCAGAATCATCAGCAGGCTGATGCCCAGCGCCAGCAGGCCATTGCGGAACAGTTCAGCGGAAACAGATGCGCCCACGGCATCGGCCCGCACGATTGTCGCACCCGGCTGTGCTTCCGTTACAGCGTGCCGCACTTCATCCACGACGACATTCGTCTTGGTGTTTTCATCGGCTCCGAGCCGGATAAGCACATCGTCCGGCCCCCCAAACGCCTGAAGACCATCCGTCTTGATGTGGTGCGCGGAAAGTGCATCCCGGATCTTGCCAAAATCAGCAGGGCCGTTCGTTTTGGCTTCGACAACAATACCACCACGGAAATCCAGTCCCAGTGTCAGACCGGGATGGAAGAAGAGGATGATGGAGGCGAGGGAAAGCACGGCGGACGTGGCCAGCCCGGCGAAGCGTCCACGCATGAAGTTGATATGCGTGTCTTTGCTGACAAAGCGCAGAAGGGGACGTTCAAACATGACTCGCGCCTCTCAGACCGGAAGTGTCGACGGACGGGTGAGGGCGTACCAACGCACCATCAGCATCCGCGAGAGCAGCAGGGTGGAAAACAGTGTCGTGGCGATACCGATGGTGATCGTCAGGGCGAACCCACGCACCGGCCCGGTTCCGAACACGAACAGCATGACGTGGGCAAGGAAGGCTGTCGCGTTACTGTCCAGAACCGTGGCTGTCGCGCGCTCAAAACCAGCCTGCATTGCCGCCAGTGGCGTGCGCCCGCGCTTCAATTCTTCGCGGATACGCTCGATGATGAGGATGTTCGCATCAACCGCCATACCGAGGGTCAGCAGCATGCCGGCCATGCCGGGCAGCGTCAGCGTCGCGCCGAAGAGGGAAAGAATCGCCAGCATCAGGATAAGATTGGCGAACAGCGCCAGGTTGGCGTACCAACCGAAACGTCCATAGAACAGCGCCATGAAGGCGATGACCAGCAGGAAGCCTGCTCCAAGGCTCATCGCACCAGCCCGAATGGAATCCGCGCCGAGGGACGGCCCGATGGAGCGTTCTTCCACCACAGAGAGTGGCACAGGAAGCGCGCCCGCACGGAGAAGCAGGGCCAGATCGGTCGCCTGATGGGCATCGAAATTGCCCGTGATGATCCCGCTTCCACCCGTGATGGCGGTGCGGATGACCGGTGCTTCGATCACCTTGTTGTCGAGAACGATGGCGAAACGCCGTCCCACATTGGCCTGCGTCACGTCGCCAAATGCACGTGTTCCAACAGAATCGAGAGAGAAGCTGACAGCCCATCCACCGGTCTGGTCATCTGTCGTTGCACCGGCATTGGTGAGATTGACGCCATCCACATCGACATGCTCACGCACGGCAAGTTTCTGATCCGGATGATCTGCCAGAGGCAGCATGACCGTGCCGGGCGGCGCGAGTGGACTGTTGGGCGGAACCTCATCAACCAGCCGGAAGGTCATCTTGGCAGTCGTGCCCAGAAGGGACTTGATACGTTCCGGATCGCTGATGCCGGGCAGTTCCACGATAATGCGGTCCTCACCCTGCCGCGTGATCTGAGGATCGACAGCACCCGTTGCGTCGATACGGCGGCGCACAATTTCAATGGCCTGCGAAACGGCGTCGTGCGCCCGCGTCCGCAATGCACCATCGGAGAGCGTGAGGCGCAGAGAGCCGTCAGCGGCGGTATCAACGGAAAATTCGTTTGGAACCAGACGGGGCAGGTTAGCAAGAACCTTCAGATCCCGCTCTTTCTCGGATGGATCGCGGGGCTGAAAGGAAAGTGTGGCCTTGTTCGCATCGAGATGGACGTCACGATATCCCAGCCCTTCCTGAACGAGGGTCTGCTTCATGCCGTCGGAGAGGCTTTGCAGTCTCTCCTGCGTCAGTGAGGAGAGATCGACCTGCATCAGGAGATAGGAACCACCCTGAAGATCAAGTCCGAGATGGATCTGGGGCCACGGGATGGAGGCGGCAGGCTTGCGAACGAAATTCGGTACACACAGCAGCAATCCGAGAAAGCATACGGCTGCCACGGAGAGCAGTTTGATACGACTATAATACATCATTGCGCAGGCGACCGTTCTCCGTCAGCTCCGAACAGGGAAACGCCGGAAACAGCGATATTCACCCCTTTTATCCGGCGCGTCTTTCTCTCAAGCGGGGCGGAAGATGCAGGGCATCTGTCGCGATTGCAACCATGAGGGGAGCAAAGAGAAGCCAGAAAACGGCTTTCAGTGACTGATTGATGAAGGCTTTGTTTTATAATCTTGAAAAATCAAAATGTTACAATAATATGTTGGGGCATTCTGATCGTGCTTCCCAAAAGTGGAAACGATTATTTCTGCGCGCAGGAAGGGCGTCGAGGAAGGCCGAGCCCTCGCTCAAGCGCATTGCGCACTCTCTCCTCTGAATGACGAACCCGGATATACTCTCGTCCCGCCACGGAAAGCGCCTCGGCCTCTTCTTGATGCTGATAGAGCCTGATCGCGCATTCAGCGAGATCATTCGCACTGCTTGCAACAGATGTTCGCAGTTCTGTCGGCAGTGACATGCCCTCAACGGCAAGGGGGGTGGCGACGCAGGGAATGCCAGCGGCCCAACTTTCCAGAACCTTGCTTTTGATCCCTGCGCCAAAACGCAGAGGCGCGATGGTCAATCTGACGGACCGCAAAAGCGCGTCGAGGTCCGCAACATGCCCCAGCACACGCACTCCCGGCGTTTCATCCATCCTGACGATGGCATCCGGCATGGCGCTTCCAACGAGCAGGAGTTCGATTTCAGGATGTCGACTGTGGATGATGGGAAATATCTCTTCGACCAGCCATTTTACCGCATCCAGATTTGGAGCATGGCCATAATGAGCAACGAACGCGACACCCTGCCGTCTGTCGAATGGAAGAGGCTCTTGCTTCAGCGGAAGATGCCACGGAACGACATGGATGCTGGCGCTCGGCACAGCAGCGCCCAGCAGATCGGCTTCAACGGGTGAATGCGTGATGACGGCATGAGAACCCCATGTCGCCATGTGATCGCGGACTTTTTCCTGTCCGGCGAGCGTGCGGAGTTCCGGTCGATTTTCCGCGACAGCCTGTCGCTCAAGCCTCAACCACGCAAGATCGGCCACGCTGGCGATCAGGCGCGCGCCGGGCATGTAGAGGCGGGCCAGTTCAAGATACCGGCTCGCGTTCGACAGACGGTGAAAATAGATCGCATCGAAAGAATTGTGCTGGGATTTAAGAAGGGTTTCGATCGTCGGATAGGCAGGCGGATGCCAGCAATCGAAACCCAGTTTTTCAAGCTCCCTCACGGCCGAGGGGGAAGGCGCAACGGCAGAAGCCATGAAGCTGATTTCATGGCCGAGGTCACGGGCAGCCCGCATGTGAGAGAGCAGGGCGCCAGACCCAGCATCGCGCGAGGGGTCTGGAACTCTATCGTCGATGAAGAGAATGCGAAACGGCGTCACGTCTCCTGCTGCATCTCCAAGCCGTCGCGCGGACCGATGCAGCAGGGTTGCGGTTTCTCTGGAATCGTCGCGTCCCTGCTGACCACGGAGCATATCCGCCTGAGAAGCAAGGAATTCGAGCGCCGCCTCTCGTTGACGGCCTGAAGCAATGCCACTGAGTGTCTGCTTTACATGTTGCCTGAATGTCTCGTTAAAGCGCCGATTCGCGGGAAAATGTATTGGCGACCCCGGCAAATGTTCGCCGGTCTCTGAACAGATGACGCTGACAGTATGATCGGTATCGGCCGAAAGCGGCGGATCGAGCATGATGTCGAAGCCATACCGACCATCGCCTAACCCGATATCTCGCAAATCCGGACGCGATTTGTTGGCGATTGTGCGGTAACGCAGCATGTTGTCGACCAGCACTGCGACACTCAGGCGGGCATCACGGGCTTTTTCGTTGAGAAGCCATCCCGCCACGCGGTCTCTTCCGACGATATCGACGGATGCTCTCAGATTGATGGCAACGGCGGAGACCAGATGATCTGCGAGAGGCAGGGGCAGGCGATCTGGCAGAGCTACGACATTGAAGGCTGAAATGGTCGCGTTCTTGACGAGATGATCCGGGATCAGGACCGAAAAGGCATGATGCCCGTCCGCCTGTCCCGGCAGCACGAGATCCTGCCGGAAACCATCCGCAGTGACACGCGCAACTTCGTCTCCGTGACAGAGCACAGCCACGGAAAACCGTGAGGCAGGTGCGGCAAGGCTTCTCACCCACCCCGCGATCTTCCACCCCTCTCCGGGCACATGATCGAGGATATCGACAAAGCCGAGAATCCCGCTGTCAGGCGATTTCTGGTGGAGAGACGCGGCGGAGAGTGCGGACACATTCATCGACGAAAGTGTCGCGCGAAACCCTAAAATATTTACAAACGGCCTCTACTTCAGGCGACACTGCGGGCAGTTGTGACTGCGGGATTCAGAAGGATCTGTCCTGTCGCCGCGTCTTCCACGCGAAGCAGGGTGGCAGGAACGGCAGTCTCAAGTTCACACCTGAAGGCGAATCTTCCGGAAAAACGACCATCTTCCGTCAGATCGGCGCGGAACCGGCCCGCCCGCGCACGACCGACTTCCTGCTCTCGGCAGAAAATCACCAACTCTCTTGGTTCATCAGGCATGGCATCGCACCGCGCCCAGCCTTCAACAACATTCTCCGTCACCACATCGACAAATCCGACGACCCGATTGCGCTCCATGACAGCCTGAGCCAGTTCTCCCAATCTTTGACGGAGGTCTTCAAGCAAGGCGCCACTTTCCACACGCGGCAGGCAGAAAGTTGCGGGTGTATGTTCCGAAGCCGGATAGAGCGCATCATATTCCACTGCGTTATGAAACATATTCCGACTGTTATCGTCGACGAACGTTTCGGACGCTGCGCCTTCGGCCAGAATGAGGTCGTGCGTTTCAAGTTCGATGTGGATGTAATCCACGCGGCGCGCCTTTCTGATCTGCACGATGCTGGAGCCGTTTGCGAGCAGTGACGCCGGGACCAGAACGCCATCAAGCGCCATTGCATGCAGCGGTGATACTTTCAGTGTGCGGCGTGGCAGGCCATTCCCCAATGCGCCAGCGTGGATCGCGACCGGGAGGATATCGGGATTACCTGCGGCAAAGCGCCCGTCATAACTCCGGCGACCGATCCAGCGAATCGGTCGAGCTTCACCTGACGCGGTGAGCACCATGTCGCCGATCTCAAGCGTCTCGACGGAGCGCTCCCCATCCGGCGTGGCAATGCGGGTGCCAGGGCAATAGCACGGCACCCCGTAAGTAATCATCGTTCCGCCGTCGGGCGCGTTCTGGAAATAGAAGGGGGAGCCGAAGGTCCCGCTGAGATGGAGGGTTACGCTCCTGCCACCTTCCACCACCGTCAGAATGTCGTCCTGCCCGATATAAGCCGTGTCGATTTCTCCCTGACTGCCTGTGAATGTCAGGTCGGTGAGAATGATCTCGTTCACCGTGCTGATTGTCTGGGAACCCAAAGAGGATGTGCCACCCGTGATGCCGAATTGCGTCACGGTTCCCATCGAATCGAACCCGGCGATGGTGATCGTCTCTATCTGCGCCACGCTGGTGCGGAGAATCGACTGTGTCGTGTGCGCACCGGCAAAGCCATAGGTCGCGCTGCCTGAATCACTGTTAGGCACGAAGGTGAGAACACCCGTGTAGAGCGCGCCATTTTCGAGAATGAGCGTTCCGCCATCAAGGGAGACATCGGAAGCGGAGCCTCCCGCCTGCACGTCGATGATCGCATTGGCGTTGGCTGTCGTGCGAATCGATTGGCCGCCGGATGCGACGATCTGATGCGCGTAGCCGTCCGCCCACATTGGGGAGGTATGATACATCCAGCCTAGATGTAGACCCGTCAGGACTGTGTCGGAGGCGGAAGCGCCATCATCCACGTATTGATAGACATCGGAAAGGCCGACGCCGTTCGCCAGATAGAGGGCGTTCACGGAACCGACTGTGAGCGTCGTATTGTCTGCCTCACCCCCGCTGCCCACGATCTGAACGCCTTGGATCGCACTGTTGCCTGTAGGGGAGGCCGTATCCTCGCGCCCCGTGACGAAAGTATCGACGGCCGTGCCACCTTCAATGGACTGCACGCCGCCGATCACATTGCTTGCCGATGCAACGCCATCCTTCAGAATGATCTGATTGCCATACACGGTGCTCTGCATGGCCCGGCCGCCCGCATCGACCTGTTCTATGCCAGATATCTGATCCTGAACGCCGGTCCCATCGACATAGAGGCGGCCGCCTACGTCAACGATGGTGTTGATCGCCATCGTGCCCGTCGGGATTCCTCCTGCTTGTCCCTGACTGATGTGAGCGGAAGTCTGTCCCTGACTCAGCACCATATCGACATGCGGGGAGACCTGCCCGCCAAAACTCAGGGTCGCACCCGTGCCGTCTTCATTTTCGACGAGTTGCAGATTCGCCGTGCTGTAATCGTAGCCACTCCCGAGGAAGATGGTTTCAAGCGTCATGCCAGCCGATTCGACCAGCTGCTCAGACCCGCTGTTAAGAGCAAGGGTTGCGCCGGACGTTACACCCGAAAGAACAATCTTATCCTGCTGCCCGAACCCACTCACGGACAGGGAGGAAGGTAAGGAGCCCAGCACGAGCGATTCGCCGCCGGACGTTGAGAAATCGAAATGCACATGCGCGGCTTCGGCGCCATCTTCCACGATCACCGTGCCACCCGAGAGGCTGACCGTGCCGGAGAAATGTTCCAGCGCGCCGGAAGCAAATCGTAAAGTTGCGCCCGAAGCGGTTTGTTGAATGCTTCCGCTGCCGGAGATTTCGCCCAGAATCGAACTTTGTCCATCGAAGGACAACGTGCCGTCATTCTGCACGGAGCCGCCGTTTTCGATCGTGCTGTCCGTTGCCGTCGCGCCCGCACTGATAATCTGGGAACCGGCAGCACCGACGACGACCTGATTGGCGGAGGCCCCGACCTGCAAAAACTGAGTGCCCCCGGCGTCGATTGTTCCGCTCGTCACTGTCGCGCCGTTCCAGACAATCTGGGAGCCGCCGCTCATGATCAGAAAGTTGCTTTCCTGAACGCCGCCGCTGGAGAGGATCGGGATGATGCGTTCCTCAGCCGATTCTCCACTGATGACAGTGCCGGTTGCTGAGCCGTCTTCAAGAATAAGGCGACCGCTGGACCCGACAATAAAACCTGTCGTCGAAGCGCCTGCCTGAAGAGTCAGCGATCCATCGGATATTCCCGAAATGGGCACGGTGGCGTTTGCTATGGTCGCGCTACCCCCTGTGAAGAGCAATGTGGAGACTTGGGCACCTGAAATATTGACCGTCCCGCCTTGAGCCGCGACGACCGTGTCCGCCGTAGCGCCCGCATCAAGCAGGATCGAGCCGCCTGAGAGAGCGACGCCAGTGTTCAGAAGCCCTCCCGCCTGCACTTCGACTTTGCCGGCGGCCACTGTGACGTTCTGCTCTGTTCCGCCATTCACAACAATTTCATGTGCTTGCCCGGCGGCTGTACCCTGCAGGCGCGTGCCGTTGGCAACACCGCTTACGACAAGTTTGCCACCGCCGACCACCGTAGCTGCCGAAACGACCGTTCCCGGATCAATAGTTGCTGTTTCACCACTCAGGACAAAAGAGCCGGAACCAGAGAGACTGGTGGAAGTTGTCATGTCAGCGCCTTCTCGTCTCCGCGGGAAATTGCCTGGCCCGTCCGGTGAAAGACTGACGCTGAATTTGGAATCGCCAACGGATGTTCTTGAGTTCGATGAGAGTGTCGCACCAATCTTGCGCTGACGGCTGTTAAAAGGCCGGAAAAGAACGTTAAAACAGCGTTTCTACAGACGTTTACAAAAGGTTTAGGGGTAGGGAAGGCCTGCTTCCGCGTCCGTTTTTCGCAGCAACCATCTGTGTCGATTGATTACAGGAAGGTCATGCTTGCTTGACAGGGAATTGCGGGGTCGTTAGCAAGCCGATGCACCCGATCCGGAGGTGCGGAATGACCGAGGACAAAACTCCTTTCGAAGAGCGCCTACGTGCCGCGCAACAGCGTGTCGCGGTGAAGCAGCCGAATGTCGATCAGCCGGATGCGCAGGATAAATCACTCCTGTCATTTGCTGCCCGGGCAGGAAGCGAAATGCTGGGTGGTTTGATCGCAGGAGTTCTTGTGGGCTGGGGACTGGACCGTTGGTTCCATTACCGGGCACTTTTTCTGGTTATTTTCGCGCTTCTTGGTGGTAGTGCCGGTATCCTGAATGTCTGGCGGCTGATGCAGTCGCTGGATAGAGAAAAATAAGAATCCGAGCGGTCGTGAAGAACCGCGAGAAAGGAGTTGGCGCGCGGGTCAAGTATGAACGTACACGAGTATTT
>NZ_JBDNXK010000037.1:0-31036 GCF_047721705.1 Acetobacter sp.
AGCATGGCATAAATCGAGAAATTTTTATTTCAGCAACATGAAGGTGATGCGCGAGGATTGTCTCTACCTCAACGTATGGGCGCCCGTTCAGAAAAAAGCAGAGAAAAAGCTTCCCGTTCTCGTGTGGATTCACGGTGGAGGGTTCACCAGTGGCACAACCTCCAGCCCACTTTACGATGGCGGTAATCTTGCACGCAAAGGGGTTGTCTTTGTCAGCATAGCTTACCGTACTGGTCCTTTTGGCTTTCTTGCCCACCCTTTGCTCAGCAAACAGTCGGAAGATGGCACATCCGGGACATACGGGCTGCTTGACCAGATTGCCGCGCTCAAATGGATCAAGAAAAATATTGCAGTTTTTGGTGGTGATCCCTCGGAAGTCACCGTCATGGGGGAATCCGCCGGCGCTATTTCGATCGGCATTCTTGCGCTTTCTCCTCTGGCGCGTGGTCTGTTTGTTCGCGCGATCAGTCAGAGCGGAGGAGCGTTGCAGCCGCCGCGTTCGTGGCGTTCGTCTCTGGCGAATGATGCCGCGCTCAGTATGCCGCTTCTGAATGTGGCTGAAGAGCAGGGGCGTTATTTTCTCAATGAGATACGCACCCGGACGCTCGCTCAGGCTTATGCGCTGGAAGCAGAGGAACTGGTGCGCGCTGCGGGACCGGATATGGCGAAGTTCTGGCCGCCTCTGGATGGAAAGATTCTGCCGGGCGAACCGTATGCGCTCTATGAAGCCGGACTTTATAATGACATCCCGGTGCTCTGTGGCACGAACTCCGACGAAGGGGCGTTGTTCATGCCCCATACCGGTGTGGAACTCTTCAAGTTCGGCGTGGAGAAACAGTTTGGAATTTTCAGCCAGAAACTTCTGACGGTTTTTTCAGCAAACAGTGATAGCGCTTCGCTTCGTGCCGCCCGGGATCTGGTGGGGGATTCACTCTTTCGCTGGCCCACATGGACATGGGGGCGATTACAGGCGCGCACGGGTGGTTCGCCGGTCTATCCTTATCTTTTCTGCCGCAAGACGGAACAGACAACATTACCCGGTCCCGTTGGTGCCCTTCATGCCAGTGAGATTGCTTTTGCCTTTGCCAATCCGCAGGTTGACTGGACAGACGACGACTATGAACTCTCGGAACTGATGTCGAACTACTGGGTCAACTTTGTCCGTACAGGTGATCCCAATGGAAGCGAACTGGCTAAATGGGAGGTTGCAGACGAGCATGGCTTGCGCCTGATGAAGTTCGACAGAAGAAAATCCGGTATGGTCAAAGAGCCATGTCTTGAGCGGTTGAAAATGCTGGATCGATATTTTGCCTGGCGCCGGAGCGAACTCGTGCAGCCATGTCATCCATGCGTTGAAGAAAATGACGTATGGAACGAGAAAACCGACGGCTGAAATTGTAACTCAAGCACGCTGACGCAGCACGGAATATCGATCTTTTCCAGAGAGAGGGCCTCATCTCTCCAGCGGAAAATGGCACGCTACCTGGCGCTCATCCGATAGGGGGCGCAGCGCTGGCACGTCCACGCTGCAACGTGGCTGGGCTTGGGGGCATCGCGTGTGAAAGCGGCAACCGGGCGGTGGAGAGACAGGGCTGGGAATGTCTCCATGCAGCATCGGGCCGGGAATGTGAGGCCGAATGACGGGGACGGGAACAGCGCTTCGTAGAGCGGCAGTATAAGGATGGGCGGGAGCATGAAGCACGGCATCGGTCGCACCAAGTTCGACGATCGCCCCGAGATACATTACCGCCACGCGTGTCGAGATCTGCCGCACGACAGCGAGATCATGGGCGATGAAAACATAAGTCAGGCCGAGCCGTTCCTGTAGATCAGCAAACAGGTTGACGATCTGCGCCTGCACAGAAACATCCAGCGCTGATACGGGTTCATCGGCAATGATCAGGCGGGGGGCCAGAGCCAGCGCGCGTGCAATGTTGATCCGTTGGCGCTGACCGCCGGAAAATTCGTGCGGATACCGTGCCAGAGCGGAGAGAGGCAGGCTGACGAGATCCATGAGATCGTGCACGCGAGCCGTAATTGCCTCCACGCTTCTCTTCTGCCCGTTTTCATCAGGATGAACGCGCAGCGGTTCAGCCAGCAGATCCCCGATGCGACGTTTGGGATTCAACGAGGCATAGGAATCCTGAAAGACCATCTGCATCCGTCGGCGCACGGGGCGGAGGGCGCGGTCATTCATTCTGGAAATGTCCTGATCTTCAAACAGGATTGTGCCTGAAGACAGCTCGGTCAGACGCAGCAGGCAGCGTCCGAGGGTAGATTTGCCACAGCCGGACTCCCCCACAAGCCCCAGCACTTCGCCGGAGCGGACAGTGAGCGATACATTGTCCAGAGCCCGCAATGTCTTGCCTTGTGGCAGGCGATAATCCTTGCGGAGTTCAATGGCTTTCAGAATGTCCGTCATGCCTCGGCTCCGTGGAGAATGCGCGGCGGCAGGGCTTTTCCTTCACTGGGCAAAACACAGGCAACATCCTGTTCGGCAAATCGAACAAGCGGTGGCAGAGAGGAGCAGGCGCCATGCGCATAATGACAGCGTGGCGCGAAGGCGCATCCGGAAGGACGTTCCAGCGGGGCAGGGGGAACGCCCGCGATGGATGGCAGACGCACGGGCCGTGGTCCAGTCAGCGGCGGGATCGAGTCCAGCAGCGCCGCTGTGTAGGGATGCGCGGGCTGGGCAAAGATTGCTGACGCAGGGCCACGCTCGGCCACACGCCCGGAATACAGCACCATCACGTGGTCACAGGTCTCCGCCACAACGCCCATATCGTGCGTGATGAGCATGACGGCCGATCCGTAATTCGTTCGGAGATTGCGCAGAAGATCGAGAATTTGCGCTTGCACGGTCACGTCCAGCGCCGTGGTAGGCTCGTCGGCGATCAGCAGGGCCGGATTACAGGACAGCGCCATGGCGATCATAGCACGCTGGCGCAGGCCGCCGGACAACTGATGCGGATAGCGGTTGGCGGTGCGTTCCGGGTCCGGCACGCCCATGTCACCGAGTAGCCTGACCGTGCGTGCGCGGGCCTCGGATTTCGAGACACGCTCATGCACGCGGATCGCCTCGTCGATCTGCCAACCGATTGTGTAAACCGGCGTGAACGCCGTCATCGGGTCCTGAAAGATCATCGCGATTTTCCGGCCGCGTATATGCCGGAACGCTTTCTGCGGCAGCGTCGTCAGTTCCTGCCCGCGAAACCGGACGGACCCACGGAGACTGACGCCTGGATCGTCGATCAGACGCATGATGGCCATGGCCGTCACGCTCTTGCCGGACCCGGACTCTCCGACGATGCCAAGGATTTCCCGTTCGCACACGGTAAACGAGACGTTCTTGATGATCGGCACATCGCGACCGCCCGAACGGAAGCTCACGCAGAGATCGCGCACGTCGAGAAGGGGAGCATCACCGGCCATCGCGTACTCTCGGGTCGAGAAAGATGTAGATCACATCAACCAGCGCGTTCGCCAGCACAACGAACACAGCGGAATACATCACGCTGGCCATGATGAGCGGCAGATCGAGCGCCGAGAGCGCCTGATAGGTCAGCCGTCCGACGCCCTGAAGGCCGAACACCACTTCCGTCAGCAGCGCGCCACCACCGATCAACTGGGCGAAATCCATGCCGAACAGGGAGACGAAGGTGATCATGGAGGTCCGCAGGCCATGCACCAGCAGCACGCGCGTGGGAGATAGTCCCTTGGCGCGGGCCGTGCGCATGAAGTCCTCGCCGGACACGGTCACAAGATCAGAGCGCAGTACGCGGGCATAAACGCCGATGAACAGCACCGCGAGCGTGCACCACGGAATGATCAGCGCCTTGAACCAGCCGGTCGGACTTTCCGCGAACGGCACATAACCGAGCGCGGGCACCCACGAGAACAGCCATGTGTCGTGATAACGCGCCTGCGTGATGAGATTGGCGACCTGCCCGAGCCAGAAGACCGGAATGGAGATACCGACCAGCCCGATGGCCATCAGCGTCCGGTCGATCCATGTGCCGCGAAACGCCGCCGCAACCGTGCCCATGAGGATGGACACCACCACCCAGATCACGGCACCACCGGTCGCCAATGATAGCGTGACGGGTGCGGCCTTGATCAGTTCAGGCACAACCTTTTCACCACGATTGGCGTAGGACGTTAGGTCCTGCGTGATGAAGAGCTTCTTCATCATGGTCGCATACTGGACGGGCAGGGGGCGGTCGAACCCGTATTCCTGCCGGACCTTGGCGATGGTCTCGGGGGAGGCGTTCTTGCCGGCGATACGGGAGGTCGGATCCGCGCCCGGTGTGGCGAAAAACACCAGAAATACCAGCACGGAAATGCCGAACAGCACGAAAGCAGTCTGCCCGAACCGTTGAAGAAGGGCCTTCAGCATTACGCGCCCCTCTTGCTGGTCTCGCGCACGTCCAACGCATCCCGCAGTCCATCGCCCAGCACATTCAGCGCCACCACGACGATGACGATGGCCAGACCCGGTGCGATGGCGACCATCGGACGCGAGTAGATCAGCCCTTCGCCGTCCTGAATGATCGTGCCCCACGAGGCAGTCGGAGCCTGCACACCGATGGACAGGAAGGACAGAGCGGACTCTGTCAGCAGCGCAAAGGCCGCCAGCAGGGGGGCCAGCACGACGATGGAACTGGCGACGTTAGGCAGGATGTCCACCAGAAGAATACGCCAGCGTGGCACGCCGAGGCTTCGCGCCGCCATGACAAAATCGGCATTCCGCAGCGCCATGACCCTTCCCCGGATCGGGCGGGCGGCGTAGGGCATGTAGACCAGCGCGATAATGGCGATAGGGATGATCAGGTTGTCGGCTTCCAGCGTGATCGGTCCAAGATGCAGCCCATCGCTGATGGTCACGATCGAAAGCGAAATGGCGAACAGATAGACTGGCACGGCCCACATGATGTCCATGATGCGTGACAGCACCATGTCCACAATTCCGCCGAAGAAGCCCGCGAGAATACCGACCACGCTGGCAATGACGATGCACAGAGCCGCCGCCGCGAAGGAGATCAGCAGGGAGATTCGGCCGCCATACAGCAACCGTGCCGCCACATCGCGGCCCTGACTGTCCGAACCGAGCAGGTAGGCGGACGGGTTCCATGTCGGACCCGCAGGCGTCAGACCCAGATGCAGCGGATTGTCATTCGGCTGCATGATGTCGATGGTTTTGCCGTCCAGCATGAACGACCCGGCGACATTGGCGCGGAACGGGTCCGTGTGAGCGATGTGGTGCGCGTAAAACGGTGCGAGCAGACTGAGCAGCACCATGAGGCCCAGCACGCCCAGCGCCACCATCGAAGCACGATTGCGCGCCAGCACCCGGAACGCGCTCCGCCATGGTCCGGGAGGCGTTGTTTCCTGCGCTCCGCTCACGGTGGGTCTCCCGCCCGGCGCAGTTTCACCTGAGAAAAAACCGCCTCATAAATCGGTGTATCGAAGGTGCCGTGTACGCGGGAAGAGGTCAGCGCCACACGGCGTGTCTGGTCGAGCGGCACCGCCGGAGCCTGCGCCATGAGCGCGCGGGAGGCTTCGGCCCATATCGCATCGCCTGCCTTCTGGTCGGTCAGTGAGACTTCTGCCGCCTTGTCCATCAGCGCATCCAGTTTTGGATCGCAGAACTGGGAGGCGTTGATGGAGTTGCTTGAGTGCGGAATGAAGGTCGCGCAGGAAAACAGCGTGCGCAGGAAGGAGGACGCGGAAGGATAATCCGCGCTCCAGCCCGTCAGACCAATCTGCATCTTGTTATCGCTGTTCTGGATATAACTGAATTCGATCACCGGTGTGATGGGGCGCACGGAGGCGACATAACCCAGATCGACCAGCGTGGCGCGGATCTCGTTGGCGATGGCTCCTGAGCCGCCTGAACCCGGTGTGACGATGACGACCTTCTGGCCCTTGGTGCCGCTTTCCTCAACCAGTTTCCGGGCTTTTACGAGATCTGGCTCTTTCCATTCCGGCGCAAGATGATCCGGGGACGCGCCTTTGGTGTAGGCGCAGCCCGGCTCATATCCCGGCGCGCCTGTCGGCAGCATCTGACAGGCCGCCGTGGAGACCGCCGGACCGCCATTATAGATCACCACGGCCTTGCGGTTCAGCGCGTAGTTCAGCGCCTGCCGCACACGAACATCGTTGAAGGGTGGCTGGTTCACGTTCAGCGCGGCATAAAAGATCACGAGCTGGTCAATGAGTTTCACACGGTCTGAAAAACGCGCACCGACTTCCGCCTGCCGGTCCAGCGGCACGCTCTCCAGCATCCAGTCATACTGGTTGTTCTCAATGGCCGTAACGGCTGCTTCCGGGTCCAGCCCGAAGGAATAATGAATCTCGTCGGGATAGCCTGCCGGTTGAGCCACCGCATCCCATTGCCGGAAGTAGGGATTACGTTCCATTTTCAGACCGGAATTCGGTTCGTAGGAGACGATTTTATAAGGGCCGGTGCCGAGAGGAGCGTCATTGCCCGTGTCGTGTGTGGGTGTGTCGGCAGGCAGGATGGAAGCGTGCTGGAACGCCAACCGGTCAAAAAACTCTGCGTCTGGATGCGTCAGATGAAAGGTGACGGTCCACGCCTTGTCATCGGCTTCCACACCACCGGCGAGCGTGCAATGTTCAGCGTCTTTCAGACAGGCCTCACCGCCGACAATATGGCTGTAATAGGGGCCTGCGGTCGGGCTGTTCACCTTGAAAATTCGCTGCATGGAGGCAACCACGTCATTAGGCGTCACCTCCTTGCCGTTGGAGAAACGGATGCCGTGACGCAGGTGAAACACATAGGTTCGCCCACCGTCCTGCGGTTCCGGCAGGGCTTCCGCAAGGTCCGGAATGGCGTGGCTGCTGAGCTTGCTGGGCGTCTTGGCGAAGGTGGTCAGCCCGTCATAGACGATGGCTTCCATCTGGTAGGTAATGTGAACATAGCTGATCTGCGGATCGAGTGTTCCGCCCGAGTTCTCCGCTGTGATGCGCAGGATGCCGCCGGTTTCGGGGCTGTCCGGCGCGCCGGGGGCGATGGTCGCCGCGTGGAGCGGCACGGAGAACGCCGCTCCCACACAGGCAGCAGATAGAAAACGCAGATGACGCATCAGTCAGTGCTGCTCCACAAGGGCGCGGAGGCGCGTCTCCATCTCTTCCTTGCTGGCCGCACTCGCAATGGTGCCGGAATAGCGCCCTTCCGGGTTCATGATGACGATCTGGGGGGAGAGTTCATAAGTATAGTCCCACACCGGATCAGGGTGCCGCACGATCGGAGCGTGATATTCCTTGGCCACGGCCTCCACCGTAATGGGCGCACCCGTGCCAGTGATGATCTTCGCGGGGAATTTCAGGGCATATTGCCGCAGGTTCATCGCCAGATCACGGTTGGGATCGAAGCTGATGAAGAGCGGCGCAAATTTCTTGCCTGCCGGATCGACAGCCTGAAGCGCCTCACTGAGCCGCATCAGCGCGGGAGTGCAGGCGTCATTCGTGCAGTGAATCGCACCAAACATGACAAGCATCCAGCGTCCCCGGAAGGTGGTGTCTGTCATGGTGCCGTCAGAGGAATCCATCAGCCGGAACGTGCCACCGACTTCATTGCCGTTGGAGCCGACCACAGGCCCCATGGCGTCCGACATCCGATAGGCGGCATAACCCAGCACCGTTGCGAGCAGGATCGGGATCAGAACAAAGGCAAGCGCTCTGGTATTGGTGCGCCTGACCGCATCTGCTTTCTTTCGTGGATCACGCATGCCGTTCATCAGTGCGCCTCCGCCCAGTTGGCGCCCATACCTGTTTCCACAACGAGCGGCACGCTCAGCTGAGCCGCGCTTTCCATCACCGTCTTCACGAGTTTCGCTGTCTCCTCAGCCTCTTTCTTATCCACTTCGAACAGCAGTTCGTCATGCACCTGCAACAGCATCGTGGCTGACAGATTGGCCTCTTCCAGCGCAGCCGGAAGCCGCACCATCGCCCGCTTGATGATATCCGCAGCGCCACCCTGCAACGGCGCGTTGATCGCCTGCCGTTCGGCATAGGACCGCTGTGCGCCGTTCTTTGCGGAGATGCCCGGAACATAGCAGCGGCGACCCAGCGGCGTCACGACATAACCGTGCGCTTTCGCTTCTAGCTTGCGTTCGTCCATGTAGGCGCGGATGCCCGGATAACGCGCGAAATAGGCGTCGATATAAGCGCGCGCTTCGCCCATCGGAATGCCGAGCTGCTTGCCCAGTCCGAAGGCGGAAATGCCATAGATGATGCCGAAATTGATGGCTTTGGCGCGGCGTCGGGTGAGGGGATCCATGCCTTCCAGCGGAATGCCGAACACTTCCGATGCCGTGCGAGCGTGAATATCCTGACCCAGTGCAAAGGCCTCGCGCAATGTCGGCACGTTGGCGACGCTGGCGAGCAACCTAAGCTCGATCTGGGAATAGTCCGCCGATAGAAGCACCTTGCCTTCCGGTGCGATGAAAGTGCGACGGATCTGTGCGCCTTCTTCCGTCCGCACCGGGATGTTCTGAAGATTGGGCTCGTTGGAGGAAAGGCGGCCCGTCGTCGTGACGGCCATCTGAAAGGACGTGTGAACGCGGCAGGTGCCGGGATCCATCTGCTTCAGAAGTGTATCTGTATAGGTACTTTTCAGTTTCGCGAGCTGACGCCATGCGAGAATTTTCTCAGGCAGTTCCAGCCCCTGATCGGCCAGTTCCTGCAGGACGGACGAGTCCGTACTCCACGCGCCGGTTTTGCCCCGCTTGCCGCCCGGAAGATTCATCTCATCAAACAGGATTTCCCCAAGCTGCTTGGGTGAGCCAACATTGAATGTGCGACCGGCAACCTCGTGAATCTCTTTCTCGATAGTCGCCATGCGTCCTTCGAAGTTTTTCGACAGACGGCTCAGTTCAGTGGCGTCCACCTTGATGCCAACCCGTTCCATATCGGTCAGGACATCGATCAGTGGACGCTCATAATCCTCATACAGCGCCAGAGCTTTTTCCGTCCGAAGGGCGGGGCGCAGGACATGCCATAAGCGCAGGGTGACATCAGCGTCTTCCGCTGCGTAATCCGTGGCCTTTTTGAGAGGCACCTGCTGGAAGGGAATGCGGTTGCGTCCCTTGCCGGTCACATCGTCATAAGTGATCGGCACGTGACCGAGATGCAGCTTGGCCAGTTCGTCCATGCCCTGACCGTGGAGGCCCGCCGACTGGGCGTAGGAAATCAGCATTGTGTCGTCGATCGGCGCGATGGGTGCCGCGCCCGCAACACGGAATACATGCAGGTCAAACTTTGCGTTCTGGAACACTTTGAGCACGGAACTGTCCGTGAAGAGCGGTTCAAGCGCGGCACCAGCCTTTCCCACGGAAATCTGTTCACCCACAGGTGCTTCGAGCGTGCCTTCATGCAGCAACGGCACGTAACAGGCGCGACCGGGCGCGGTCGCCAGCGAGAAGCCCACCATGCGGGCCTTCAGTGGGTCCAGCCCATCCGTTTCGGTATCCACAGCACAGACGCCCGCTGCCCGAGCTTCCGCGACCCATCGTTCCAGTGTGAGCAGATCCGTGACGGTTTCATACGGACCATAAGGAGCCTGTTGCGGCTTTGGAGGCGTCATGGCGGGCTGATTGCCGCCGTTTGCGAAACGCATGGCCGCTGCTGCCGCAGCCTGTGCCAGCGGCTTGCCTTCTCCCAAGCCGAAACGATGCCGGATCGACCGGAACCCCATGCGATCCAGCCAGTCGCCAAGAATTTCCTCGTTCGGTTCCTGTACGGCCAGATCATCCAGACGGACAGGCAGAGGAATATCGGCTTTCAGCGTGACGAGCTGGCGTGAGATACGCGCCGCTTCGGCATGTTCGATCAACGAATCCCGACGCTTGGACTTTTTCATGTCCGGCGCGGCGGCCAGCACGGCGTCCAGATCGCCAAATTCATTGACGAGAGCCGAAGCCGTTTTCGGCCCGATCCCCGGCACTCCCGGCACATTGTCCGTCGGATCGCCCATCAGAGCCTGCACGTCGATCACGCGATCCGGCCCAACGCCGAATTTTGCTTCGACTTCCGAAGCGCCGATCGGTTTCTGTTTGATCGGGTCCATCATGTCGACATGAGGGCCGATCAGCTGCATCAGATCCTTGTCTGATGAAACGATGGTGCAGTGACCACCCGTCTCGTCGATGAAGCGGGCATAACTGGCGATCAGGTCGTCGGCTTCGAATCCTTCAAGTTCGATACCGGGCACGCCGAATGCGGCGGTCGCCTCGCGGATTAGCCCGAACTGCGGGATAAGATCTTCCGGCACGTCGGGTCGATGCGCCTTGTACTGCGGATAGATATCGTTGCGGAACGTCACCCGTCCGGCGTCGAAAATGACGGCCAGATGCGTTCCGACATGCTCGCGCATCAGGCGTGTGAGCATGTTGCAGAATCCGAACACCGCGTTGACTGGAACGCCGTCCGGATTGCTCATGGGAGGAAGGGCGTGGAAGGCCCGGAAGATGAAACCGCTGCCATCCACCACGACGAGGTGGGGCACGCCCGCTTTGTTCATGAAATTCGGAAACCTTAGTGAGCGTGATCCGCGGGCGCGTTCGGGTCGAGCACGAACAGCCGGGAACAATAGGGACAGAATGTCTGGTGATCGCCGATCTTCAGCCACACCTTGGGGTGGCCGAGGGCGCCCAGTCCACCGTCACAGGAGACTTTGCGTTTCTGCACGATGATCGTCTCGACATGACCCAGTCGGGGTTTGGGCGTCGGGTTGGTAGGCTGTATGAGCATCGGCATGACATGGTCCTCCTGCACAAGCGGATGAAAGGGCCGCATGGGCCTGTCGGGTCCGCGATGATACGCAGGAACGCCGTGAGTTCAAACCACCCACACACTCTTTTGTCCATCTCCGAGAGATTGAAGCGTCGAAGCCTGAAGGTCGCGGCCTGCCTGACTGCTTGTCTTGCCCTCGCAGGATGCGCGAACGAGCCGATCATACACGTGCCGTCCCGCTATGCCGGGGACGCACGGCTTGTGCCACCGGATCGTATTCTGACCTTGTCCGATGGAGCGCGCATTCCCATCCGGGTATGGCCCGCGAGAGGGCGGGAGCGGGGACGGATTCTTGCTCTGCATGGTTTCAATGACAGCCGCGACGCATGGGAAGCATCGGCTCCCCGTTTTGCTGAGGCTGGTTTCACCGTGTGGGCCCCGGATATACGCGGATTCGGCGCGGCTCCAAGGCGTGGCGGCTGGGTCGGAACGGATCGGCTGGTTCGGGACGCACAAGAAGAATTGGCAGACCTCCACGGTGAGGCTCCTGCGCAGCCGATCTGGCTGATGGGCGAAAGCATGGGAGGCGCCGTGGCGCTGTTGGCCGCGGAACGCCCCGATACGCCTGCATTGTCTGGACTGGTGTTGCTGGCGCCGGCTCTTTGGGACTTACAGACAGGCAAAATCCCGGTGCATCTGCTGGCGGCTATCGTGCCGGATGGAAAGGTCTCGGGGCGTGAGTTGCCGGTGCATGTCGTGGCGACCGATAACATCGCCGCATTACGTCGGCTCTATTTTGATCCTTTGACGCTGCATGTGACAAAGATTCGTGCCTTGAATGGGCTTGTCGATCTCATGGATGCAGGTGCGCATGCAGTGCGACGGGTGCATTGTCCCACTCTTATTATTTATGGCGACAGGGACCAGATCGTTCCATCGGATGCGATGGCGCGTGCCTGGCGCAGATTTCCGGCTTTCGTGCGCCGCGATCTCATTCCCGGTGGCCATCATCTTCTGCTGCGTGACCGCTCGGGAGGGCGGGTAGAGGCAGATATTCTTTCGTGGCTCACTGATCCGAACTCTTTCTTACCTTCGGGCGGTGATGTCTCGGCCGCTGTCTGGGCGTCACAGAACGGAGGGATGCCCCGAGGCGTGCCGCAGAAAGTAAATGAGCCATTTCCTCTGCTACCAGCAAAGATGGACACGCTTCTTTCTCCGTGAAGGGAAGGCAGTAGAGATAAATTTCACCGCATGCTCCTCGTGGCACTTGGCAAATCTGTTCCCGCTGCTGTAGGAAGGCGGCTGTGGACCCGTAGCTCAGCTGGATAGAGCGTCGCCCTCCGAAGGCGAAGGTCGAAGGTTCGAATCCTTTCGGGTCCGCCATTTCCCTGAAAATCGTGAACTAAGCAGTTTGAACGACTAGCGTGATAGCTTTTGGCTGCACGTAAAATCTAAATTTTGATACGGCTATGACGTTGAGGCCCCGAGTTGAGTGGCATGGTTTCAGTCACTGCTCAGGGTAAAGTAACTTTCTTTATGAAATTAAAAGCAGATTTTTTCTTGATAAAAACTTCTTCTGTAGTGTTTTTGTCCTTGTGTTTTTAGGGAGATTGTCGGTCTGTTCGGACATAAAGGTTCATGAGAAACGAAGTTTTTAAAGCATGAGGATTAACGATTACAAAAAGCATACAAGTAATCACAAAACATGATCTAGATCATACTTATACGCCAGACGTTGAGATAAATACTCAAGCGAGGTCGTCAAGGCAATGAAAGGCTTCAGGCGCCCGGGTTAAGGAGTTGGCGAAATGGGTATGTGGATCTTTCTTCTGGCTTTAATGTTTGTGAATATTTTCTTTGGCATCGAAAGAGCATGGTTTACTGCAATGCTGATTGATGTTCTGGCCCAGATCGCCATTACAATTCAGATCGGCACCAGTCTGCGTGGTGAATATCAGGACCACTGAAAGCTCTGATTTGAAGCGCAAACAGAGAAGACGAACTCGCTGAAGCGCATTTCAATCGCGGAAAAATTTTTTCTCCAGAAGCCGCCTATAGGGCGGCTTTTTGCGTTCAGGATTCCGACAGGCGGCGATTATCCAGAGGGAGCAGACAGCATCTGACACTGCTCCAGATTAAACGTTGTAAGTAAAATTCCGGGAGGGCTATTTCATGCCGTGGACCAGCGAAGACGCCGAAAAGCACACTCACAAGGCGACGACGGATCATCTTCAGGCGCTCTGGGCCAAGGTTGCCAATGAATGTCTGGAGCGGACAGAAGACGAGGGACGGGCCATCAGAGAAGCGAATGCCGTGGTCGCCCGTCAGGCGGAACGCGAATAAGCAGCAAAAACTCAGCGGCTCAGTCGGTGATCGTGTCGAAGCCGTCTTCGGGCGGTAGTACGCGGGGCTTGCGGTTCTCATCCAGAGCCACGAACGTGAACTTTCCCTGTGTCACGCGCTTGCGGATGTTGGTGTTCCGGGCGCGCCGCCATGTCTCAACATGTACGATGATCGACGAATGTCCCGTTTGTGTGATTTTCGTATAAATGCTGACCTCGTCGCCCACAGCGACCGGCTCATGAAAGATGAAGCTGTCAATCGCCACCGTGACGCATCGTCCCTTCGCCCGGAACGCTGCGGCAGTGCCAGCAGCAAGATCCATCTGCGAGACCAGCCATCCGCCAAACACATCGCCAGCAGGGTTGGTATCGGTGGGCATGGCGACCACACGGATGGTCGGAATGACTTCGGGAGGAGAGGAGGGCGATGTCGGCACGCAGGCAATCCTTGGCAAAATCAGAACGTTGCCGCATCAGCAACTCATCAGAGCAGCGACGTCTCTATCATCTAAAGCCGCGAAAATGTGACTTGGCAACGGGGCTTCACGGTGTTTTGCAGCAATTGGTGAAGATGGAGCGGTTGTCTGTCAGCTTTTTTGGTCATGTCCGTTTCATGGCACACCAAACCTGTCTGGAAAAAGCCGGTTGGGGAATGGCGCCAAGGGTTTTCTGGCTGTAACATGCTGCCATCTTGATGAAGAGGCGTTCGTAAACCCATGAGTCCGATATCGTATTCTTCCCGTCGCGCAGTGCAGGCTCTGACGGTCCTCTCTCTGTTGCTTGGCGGGACGGCGGTGACCACTCCATCCCGTCATGCGATGGCGCAGGGCGTTATCACGAGCAGCAACAAGACCATTGCTACTGTCGAGACGCTCGATCCTGACACGGGCGAGATTCTGTTGCGGACCGATGATGGGGATCTGTTCACCGTTGATGTGCCGCACAAGCGTCATGCCCTGCCGCATGTCGACGTGGGGGATCGCCTCCAGATTACTTCCGTAAAAATGCTGGATGCGGCGCTCGCACAGCCGGGGACGCCGGAACCCGAGTCGACTACATCCACGGCGCGCGGCTATGCGAACCGCCACCCTCATGGAACGCTGGTCTCCTTCCGTCGCCGTCGGGTACGTGTGGTTTCCACCAATCCGCAGCAGCATCTGCTGACGGTTACCGACGCCAGCGGGACGCCGCGTGAAGTCGTCATCAACCGCAAGATTTTCTATCCGCTTCTGCAGAGCCTCAAGCCGGGCGATGAGGTGGATGTCACGACGATGGAATCTGTCTCTTATACCGTGCTGAATCGTACCGTGACTCCGAATGTCGCGGTGGAGCAGAAAACAGGCGCACCGGCAGCATCAGTTCCTGCTCCCGTGCCTGTAGTTCCAGCACCGGCTGCGCCCGCTGTTCCTGCCAATCCGGCGCAGTAAATACCGATATGAAGGGGAGAGGTGTTTCAAGGGATAGGATCGCGATGAGACTGACCCTTGCGCTTCTGCTGTTGTTAAGCGCCTGCCATTCCGCACCTGACAGTCAGGGGCATCGTTACATTCATGGGGTGTACGGTGCTGGCGCGGCAGGCGGAATGCCCTGAGGTATCGGGAAAAAGGCACCTTATCTTGGACGCCGTCTTCCTTTAGAATATTCAACGCTTGGGTTTTAGAATATTCAACGCTTGGGTTTGCTCGCCGTATCGTTATGCGGGTCCTTTCGGGTCGTAATGAAGTCCTTCGCTCTGGTGTCGTTCAGACAAGAACGCTAAGAGAACAGAATGACATCAAAAGCCCGTCTCATAGGCATCGATCCCGGTTTGCGCTTCACAGGATGGGGAATTATCGATGTTGAAGGCAATCGCCTGATCCATGTGGCTGACGGCGTGATCGCAACCGATAGCGAGGAAGCCGTTCCATCCCGTTTGTGTGCCCTCTATGATGCTCTCACGGCGCTGATCCAGACACACAAACCGACGGAAGCGGCCGTTGAGGAAACCTACGTCAACCGGAACGGCTCATCTACGCTAAAGCTGGGTTATGCTCGTGGCGTTGCTCTCTTGGCGCCCGCTCTGGAGGGGCTGACTGTAGCGGAATACGGTGCGATGACCGTCAAGAGAGCTGTTGTCGGCACGGGCGCTGCAACGAAAGATCAGGTGGAAATGATGGTCAGGCGCCTGCTTCCGACAGCCACGATCCGCAGGGCTGACGCATCCGATGCGCTCGCCGTTGCCATCTGTCACGCTCATAACCGTGCCAGCACGTTGCGCGTGGAAGCAGGGCGTCGCAGTGCTACGGCACGGGGTGCGGGAGCGCGCCGATGATTGCTTCCCTGACCGGCTTGCTCGCGCAGGTCGAAGCCGACCGCTGCGTGATCGACGTGAATGGCGTCGGATATCTCGTGTTCGCTTCGACACGGACACTCTCGGCGCTTGCTACCCCACCGGAACTGGCGAAAGTGCTGGTGGAAACGGTCGTGCGGGAAGATGCGATTTTACTCTATGGTTTCGCTACATCCTCGGAGCGGGAATGGTTTCGCACACTGACGGCCGTTCAGGGTGTGGGGGCCAAGGTCGCGCTTGGTCTGCTTTCCACGCTTTCTCCATCTGAACTGATTGCCGCCATCGCCAGCGCTGACAAGGCGAGCCTCACGCGGGCGCCCGGTGTCGGGGGGCGTCTGGCGGAACGGCTTCTTACCGAGCTCCGTGACAAGGCCACCAAGATGCCGGGTGGTGGCGGGGGGACGGCAACGTCAGCCATCATCGCTCAGGGCGATCCTGCCGGAAGCATGGAAGTTGATGCGCTTCTGGCTCTTGCTGGCCTCGGCTTTCGGCGCGCCGAAGCGTGGCCGGTCGTGTCCCGGCTCATCGCGGAGAGCGGTAAGGATGTCTCGCTGGATGCGCTCATTCGTGATGCGCTCAGGGAACTGGCGAAATGAACGAACGCACGCTTGATCCCACGCGCTCTGAGGAAGACCTTGGTGAAGGTGCGCTGCGTCCGCAGACGCTGGCCGATTTCACTGGACAAAAATCCAGCCGCGAAAATCTGGCGATCTTCATCGAGGCCGCACGCAACCGGGGCGAGGCCTTGGATCATGTCTTGCTGCATGGACCGCCGGGGTTGGGGAAGACGACTCTGGCGCAGATCGTGGCGCGCGAACTCGGAGTGGGGTTTCGTGCGACATCCGGGCCGGTCATCCAGAGGGCAGGGGATCTGGCTGCGATCCTGACCAATCTTCAGCCGCGCGATGTTCTGTTCATTGACGAAATCCATCGTCTGCAACCGGCTATCGAGGAAATTCTCTATCCGGCGATGGAGGATTTTCAGCTTGATCTGATTATCGGTGAAGGGCCGGCTGCCCGTTCGGTAAGGATCGATCTTGCCCCTTTCACATTGGTGGCGGCCACCACCCGCGCTGGCCTGCTGGCAACGCCACTGCGCGATCGGTTCGGCATTCCGTTGCGTCTGGTGTTCTATACGCCGGAGGAATTGCAGCAGATCGTCGCCAGAGGGGCTCGAAAGCTGGATTTCGCGCTGACGGACGCAGGCGCAATGGAAATTGCCCGGCGTTCCCGAGGCACACCGCGTATCGCCGGACGTCTGCTGCGGCGTGTTAGAGATTTCGCTTCGGTGGGCAATGACACGGGCGAGCCTGTCGGTGCTGAGCTAGCTGATGCCGCGCTGAACCGGCTGGAGGTCGATAGTCTCGGTCTGGATTCGATGGACCGGCGTTATCTACGGCGGATCGCCGAATATCATAATGGTGGGCCGGTTGGGGTCGAGACGCTGGCTGCCGCTTTGGCCGAGGCGCGGGATACGATCGAGGATGTGATAGAGCCTTACCTTATTCAGGAAGGGCTGGTTCTGCGCACGAGCCGGGGCCGTGTGCTGGGCGAGCGGGGGTGGCGTCACCTCGGGCTTGTTCCGCCAGCCTCTTCGCAGATGGCGCAGTTCGATCTTCTCCCTGAAGACGGCTGTGAAGGAGGCTCTGGCGCATGACGGTCCACAACATCGACTTCCGCATTTATTATGAAGATACGGATGCCGGAGGCGTGGTCTATCACGCCCGTTATCTGGCGTTCGCCGAGCGTGCCCGGACCGAAGCGATCCGCGCGCAGGGCATGCCAGCCATGGATCTTCTGAAGGATTACGGTCTTGTGTTCGTGGTTCGGAACGCCACCCTTGATTACCGGAGTCCTTTGCGTCTGGACGACATCTTTACGGTGCGGACACGGCTGAAAGCGCAGGGCGCGGCGACCTGTGAACTGCTTCAGGATTTCATGAAGGGTGATGAACTGTGCGTTCGCACAGACATCAGGCTGGCCTGTATTCGGGCAGAAGATGGGCGGCCTGCCCGATTTCCGCCACCCTGGCGTGATCTTCTCCGGCGGCTTGAAGAATAAGGAGCCGGAAAGGCGAAGGTCTCTTCTCTTTTCTCAGGAAGTCAGTAATGAACGCACACGATTCGACCGTTTGCCGAGTCGGATGAGTGGCTGTTCCTGAGGGGCTGAAGCGGCTGCAGGGCGGCGTATAAAGCGGGTCGCGTGGACAGGAGGCATTTTTGGATCAGGCAGCGGTAGACGCAGCAAATCTCGGTGCGGCTGCGGGCGGTAGCTTATCACTCTGGGGACTGTTCGTTCAGGCTTCTGTCGTCGTCAAAATGGTGATGATCGGACTGCTCGGATGCAGCATCTGGGTGTGGGCCATCATCTTTGACAAGATTGTGACGATACGTCGTGTCGAACGTCAGGCGACCGCATTCGAGGATAAATTCTGGTCTGGTGGCAGTCTGGATGATCTCTACGAAAGCGAAGGCGCAAAACCCTCTCATCCGATGGCGGCCGTGTTTGGCGCGGCAATGGGTGAATGGCGTCGTTCCTCCCGTATTCCGGGTGTCGATCTCATCCATGGCGGCGTGCAGGAGCGTGTCGACAGGGCCATGTCGATCACCATCACCCGCGAGATGGAGCGTCTTGAGCGCTGGATGATCTTCCTCGCGACGATCGGTCCGATCGCGCCGTTCATCGGTCTGTTCGGAACGGTGTGGGGCATCATGCACTCGTTCAGTTCGATCGCCGCCATGCACAACACCAATCTCAGTGTTGTCGCGCCCGGCATCTCGGAAGCGCTGTTCGCTACGGCCATCGGTCTTGTGACGGCCATTCCCGCCGTTATCGGCTATAACGTGATCAGCAACAGCCTGACGCATTTTCAGGACCGGCTTGAGGGCTTCGGTACGGAGTTCGCCGCCATCCTGTCGCGCCAGTCCGAAGAGAGGTCGTAAGCCATGGGCGTCTCGGTCGGAGGAGGCGGTCGCCGCGGTCCACGCCGTCGCGGACGCCCGATGTCGGACATCAACGTCACGCCGCTTGTCGACGTGATGCTGGTGCTGCTCATCATCTTCATGGTCACATCCCCGATGATGACCAGTGGTGTGAATGTCGATCTTCCAAAGACCGATGCGAAGCCGGTGAATACCGATACCAAGCCGATCACCGTCTCCATCAAATCGGATGGATCGCTCTATCTGGGAGACAATCCGGTTTCGGGTGACGATCTGGTGGCGCAGCTCAAGGCCGCCGCCCAGAACGATCCGGAGCATCGCATCTTCGTGCGTGGTGATGCCCATATCGACTACGGCAAGGTAATGCAGGTCATGGGGCAGATTACGGCAGGTGGGTTCACCCATGTCGCTCTGCTCGCCCAGCAGCCCGCCGCGTCGGCTGGCCAGTGAGCGCGCGTCCGATGATGTCGCTGGCTGTTTTTTCGCATATCCCGGCGCTCTCGCGTCGTGTGATGGTAGGAGCTTGATACTCCATGGTTCGGCCTCGCCGTTCCGAGATCGTTCTCATGCGCCGTTCGACCATTGTGTCGGGCGTCGCACACTTTCTGATTCTCGCTGCCCTGCTTCTGGCCATTCCTGTGCCGAAGCCGCCTGAGGAACCGAAGGAACAGCCGCCGATCGAAATGCAGTTCGAGGGCGCCAGTAGCGACTCCGGACCGCCCGCGAAGGCTGACGCGCCTGCCGAGAAACCGGCTCCAGCGCCGGCGCCCGAAAAGGTTGAAGCGCCTCCAACACCGACACCACCGAAGCCAGCGCCACCCGAGGAAGCACCTCCGCCTCCTCCGCCGCCACAGCCCGTTCCGCCTCCACCGCCGAGCGAAGCCGAGCCGCTGCCGGACACGCCTGTGCCGCCCAAGGTGGAAGAGCCGTCTCCGGATGCTGAAAAGACACCGCCGACGAAGCCATCCAAGCCCACCGAGGCAAAGGTTCAGGCTCCACCGTCGTTGCAGGCCCCGCTTGAGAGTGCGGCTCATGTCTCGTCGCCGTCACCCGTGACGCAGCCGACGGATACGCTGCCAGATGTGGCGTTGCCGTCTCATATCACGCAGCCCAACCCAGCGAAGAAGACAACGCCGGACACCCATTCCCTGTTGGAGACGCTGGATTCTTTCCGGTCTGATTCCAAACAGACACATGCGCCCAAGGCGGCGGCGAACCCGGCTCAGGGTGGTGCGCCGAATGGGGGAGGCTCACCGGGTGGAGATATTACTGGCAAGATGAGCGCGGGTGATCAGCGCGCCATCGGCGGTGCCGTGCGGCGCTGCTATACCGAGGATACGGCTGCGAAAAACTACGCGAGTTTCGTGGCGCATCTGATCGTGACGGTCGACTCGAGTGGAGAAGCGCGCATCGTCAAATTCGCGCCTGAAACACAGGCCAAGATGAACAGTGATGTTTCCTATCGCGCGCTTGCCGAGCGGGCGAGGGCGGCCGTGCTCAGTCCGACCTGTTCAAAGCTGCCTATCCCGAAAAATCTGCTGGGACAGACCCAGACGCTGAAATTCGTCTTCCGGCCCTGAGCCGAGAAAGAAGAGAGGACAAACGACCATGGTTTCGACTCGTGACAGTTACATCTCCGATCAGGAAGCCGCATCGCTGGCTGAGGCGTTTGGTGCCAATGCTCTTCGTCGCCGTTCCGTTCTTGGGGGCAGTCTGCTCGCTGGCGCAGGACTTGCTGGGCTGACCATCACGCCGCTTGGTGCGCGCGCCGCCGATGCCCCTGCGGCAGAAATTACGGTCGATCAGGCCCGTACTGCGCCGATTCCGATTGTGATTCCTTCTTTCGGTCCGGGACTGGGTGAACAGATCACCAAAGTCCTGACGGACGATCTGTCGAACACGGGTCTTTTCAAGGTCATTCCCAGTGAAGCGACTTCGGGCACGCCCGACTTCGCGCCATACAAGGCCATGGGTGCACGTGCTGCTGTGACGGGCGGCTACTCTGGCAGCGGCAGCGTTCGTGTCGAGTTCCGTCTGTGGGACGTTCTTGCTGGGCAGCAGATTCAGGGGACGGCCTACACGACCAGCTCCGTGAACTGGCGCCGTATCGCCCACATCATCGGCGATGTCATTTATGAGCGGATGCTGGGCGAAAAAGGGTATTTCGACACCCGTATTGGCTTCATCTCGCGTTCAGGCCCTGCGCGCCAGCCTCTCATGCGACTGGCGGTCATGGATCAGGACGGGGCCAACTGCCGTATCCTGAGCAAGACGCAGACCAAACTGCCGGCCTTCAGCCCGGTGCGCGACCAGATTGCGTTCCTGTCCTACGCCTCCAGCGTGCCCCGGATTTACGTGTTCGATCTCAGCAGTGGCCGTCAGCATATCATCGGCGATTTCAACGGTGTGCCGCTTGGGCCGCATTATTCGCCGGACGGCAACTCGCTCATCGTGCCGGTAGCGAAAGGCAGCGGAGCGGAACTGTATTCCGTCAACATTGCTTCCGGTGCAAAGCGCCAGATCACGTCAAGCGGCGGTGCGATCAATGTCAGCCCGAGCTTCAGCCCGGATGGGTCGCAGATTGTCTTCACGTCTGATCGTGGTGGTTCTCCGGCGCTCTACGTGATGGGGGCAGGCGGTGGCAGTGCGCGGCGTCTGTCATACGGGAGCGGTAACTGCGGAGACTCCGTGTGGTCTCCCCGTGGCGACCTGATCGCGTTCACGCGCATTAGTGGCGGTCAGTTCTCGCTCTGCGTCGTCAACCCGGATGGAACGGGTGAACGTATCATGACGCAGGGTTACACTGTGGAATCGCCGAGCTTCTGTCCGAATGGACGTGTTCTGGCCTTCTCCCGTTCGGGAGGTGGAGCCGGAGCGGCTGTCCGCACCATCGACATCACCGGTTTCCACGAGCGCACGATACCGACGCCGGAAGGTGGTCTGAGCCCGACATGGTCGCCGCTGAACGTTTGATATGCGTTCCAAACGGGTGTGGTAATAATCTGTTGCAAACACATCATCACAACGTGTTTCAAATACCACATGACTTCTTGACGGAACTTGTTAGTTGTGGCTTAGCCTCATGTAATCTTCGACGTTGATTGTTGTTCACTTCATGTAGGTGAACAATGGTCAGGCGCTGAAGGGCGATGAAAATCAGCCTGACTTCAGGTAAATATCCCTCTTTTGTGTTCCCGATAGTGGAACTGATCCCAGGATCAAAAAAATGAGACTGAAACTTCTTGGTGCGCTCGGTGTGGCAGTCGTTCTGGCTGGCTGTTCCAATGACCACGCCAATACTGGCGCAGCAACTGGTGCGGGCGCTGCTGTCCAGCCAACCGGCCCGGTTCCGGGAAGCGAAGCGGATCTCGTCGCGAATGTCGGCGACCGTGTTTTCTTCGCCCTGAACGAGAGCGGCCTTTCCGGCGACGCGAAGGCGACCCTCGACAAGCAGGCTGACTGGCTTGCCAAGTATCCGCAGGTTTCTGTGCAGATCGCCGGCAACTGCGATGATCGCGGCACCGAAGAGTACAACCTTGCTCTCGGCCAGCGTCGCGCCAACTCGGCTCGCGACTACATCGTGGCCAAGGGAACGTCCAGCTCTCGCATCACCACCATTTCCTACGGCAAGGATCGTCCGACCGCCACCGGCGAAGGTGAGGACGTGTGGTCCCAGAACCGTAACGCGATCACGTCCGTTCAGTAATCCTGAACAGACAGTATGATCTGTTGCTAAAAGACCGGGTGGGTGCCATGTGCACCTGCCCGGTTTTTATTTGGGGCCCAGCGATCAACCGGGATGCATCAAGAAGAGCAGTCTCATGCTGGTTTGTGCCGTAAAGTCGGATTATTGCTGGCACATTCGCTGGAACAACGTCAGGGAGTCGGCTCTTCAGGCCGCACGATGCTAGTCATGACACGTATTTTGCCTTCTTTTCGGCCAACATCCCGTAATTCTCGTGTGACCGCATATCTGCTGACGGCTTCCGTCTGTCTGTCCGCAGGAGGTCTGACATCTGCGAAAGCGCAGGTATCGAGCCGGGAAGGGATCGCACTTCAGGACCAGATCATGGAACTGCGTCAGCAACTGTCGCAGATGCAGACGACTTCCAACTCTCTCCCGGCTCCTGTTCCGCAGGGCAGTTCCGGCAGTTCTTCCGCCAATGGTGATATTGTCACCCAGCTTCTTGACCGTGTGAATTCCCTTGAAACCCAACAGCGCGAAATGCGTGGACAACTCGATGAACTGACCAATCAGGTCAAGGAACAGAGCGCGTCGCTTTCCAAGCAGATGAGCGACATGCAGTTTGCCGCGCAGAGTGGTGGCGCTGCTGGCGCTGGGGCGGCAGCCGGTGCTGCTGCGGCGAGTTCGTCACGTTCCACTTCGTCGGCGACTGCTAGTTCAACGGCTTCCTCTACGTCTGCCGAAGACGCGCTGAAAGCTGGCAATGCCGCATTGACCAGTCATGATTTTGCCAAGGCCCAGTCTGACGCGCAGTCGGCATTGGCGCATGGCAAGGGAGCGGTGAAAGTTGACGCCCAGTATCTGCTCGGTCAGTCGCTCGCCGGTCAGAAGCAGTATCGTGATTCTGCCGTCGCCTATTACGATGCCTACAAGCTGTCTCCAAAAGGAGCCCGCGCTCCATACGCTCTGCTGGGTGTGAGTGCTTCTCTCCTGTCACTGGGGGATAAGAAAGCGGCCTGTCAGGCAATCTCGAAGCTGAAATCCGAATTTCCCAACCCAAGCGAGCGTGTGGCCAAATCGACAGCTGTGTTCAGCAAACGGGGCGACTGTTCCTGATTTGAGTATTTCGGAAAAAGGATGACTGCAGGCTCGTCCCGCACGCCTTTCAGCCAGACCGAAAGTGTTTCGCCGCGCGCTTTTGCGCGCATCATGGAACATCTCGGTCCGTGGTTGCCCGATACACCGGACGTGCCACCGGTTGCGCTTGCCGTTTCAGGAGGGGGGGATTCCCTCGCCTTGGCCCTGCTGGCGGCAGGCTGGCGCAAGAATCTCGTTGCGCTGGTGGTGGATCATGGCCTACGACCGGAGTTCAGGCAGGAAGCGGCTCTTGCTGCGCAAATTCTTGGACAGCTTGGTATCCCGGTCCACCAATTGCGCGTTGCTTCACTTCCCTATGGCCCGAGATTGGCCGAACGGGCACGCAAGGCGCGTTACGCAGTCCTGAATGAAGCCTGCCGACGATTGGGGGCTGTTGATCTGCTCGTCGCACATCAGGCCGATGATCAGGTTGAAACCGTGGCCATGCGTGAAATTCGTAGGGCTGGCCCGGGGCTCGCGGGGATGGCCGCGACGGTCGAACTGGCGGATGTCAGGCTCGTCCGACCACTCCTTGGCTATTCTCGGGAAACGCTGCGACAGACGTTGCGGCAAGCTGGCTTACGCTGGTGTGATGATCCTTCCAACGAGAATGAGGCGGCAGAGCGGGTTCGGGTCAGAAAGAAGCTTCAGATTGCCGAAAAAGAAAGACTGTGGCGTCTGGCTCTGGATGCCGCGCAGCAGCGATCCGAGCAGGAGCGAAGGATTGCGGAAGAGTTGAGCGAGTCCGGTTGCCGTCTTTTCTGCGGGGCGGCGCTGCTGGGAGAGAAGTTGCCTTCTCCCACAACTCTGGCGGCTCTGATTCGTTGTATCGGGGCTCTGGACTACTTACCTTCTATGGAGGCCGTCGGAGAGCTTTGTCGAAACGGCAGTTCTGCTACGCTTGCCGGTGTGTCGCTGTCGCGGGCGAAAGTCGGCGCTGACCGGAATGAGCAGTGGCTGCTTGTGCGTGAAGCCGCGGCGATGGAAGAAAATATTCCTGCGTCCCTGGAAACAGTTTGGGATCGGCGGTTCAGAATGCAAGGCGTGAAAACTTTACCCGATGGCCTGTTCATAGGGGCGGCTGGTAACGGCATTGACCGTAAACTCAGGGCCGGATTGCCGACGGTGTTTACAAAAACCTTGCCTGCCTTCTGGCGTAATGGGCAGCGGGTCAGCGTTCCTCATCTGGGAATATGTGAGGATAAAACGCTGGAAGGTGTCGGCTTTGCCTTCGTGCCCCCCAACCCGGTGACGACAACAGCGCGCTGGATGAACATATATTTAACCTGAAAGCCACTTTCATGCATGATGCAGTGACCCAATCTCTACAGGAAGAGGATTGCATTCGCGCTCTGAAACCGGTCTCATGAAGGTCGGTAAAGGGAACCGGACGCACACAGGAACAGTATGGAACGGATGTCGTGATCAATAATTTTGGACGTAACCTGGCTTTATGGGTCTGCATCATCGTTCTGCTGCTGTTTCTGTTCAACATGTTTCAGCCGGGGAACACGCAGCACGCATCGCAGCAGATCGCCTATTCGGACTTTGTCGCGGATGTGGACAAGGGTGAGGTGCGCTCTGTCGTCATTCAGGAGCACAACATCTCCGGAACCCTGACGAACGGCACATCCTTCGAGACCTATGCGCCGCAGGATCCGGCGTTGGTGTCCCGTCTGACCGGCAAAGGTGTTGAAGTGGCCGCAAAGCCGCTTGAGGCGGAAGGCAACCCGTTCCTGCGTGTTTTCCTCAACTGGTTCCCGTTCCTGCTGGTTGGAGCCATCTGGCTGTTCATGATGCGGCAGATGCAGTCTGGCGGCGGTCGGGCAATGGGCTTCGGCAAGTCACGCGCCAAGATGCTGACCGAGAAGCAGGGCCGTGTCACTTTCGCGGATGTCGCCGGTATTGATGAAGCGAAGAACGAGCTTCAGGAGATCGTGGAGTTTCTGAAAGACCCACAGAAATTTACGCGGCTTGGCGGCAAGATTCCCAAAGGTGTTCTGCTGGTTGGCCCTCCGGGCACAGGTAAGACCTTGCTCGCGCGTGCAATCGCGGGTGAGGCGAACGTTCCTTTCTTCACGATCTCCGGTTCCGACTTCGTTGAAATGTTCGTCGGTGTCGGTGCGTCTCGTGTTCGCGACATGTTCGAGCAGGGCAAGAAAGCCGCTCCGTGCATCATCTTCATTGACGAAATCGATGCTGTGGGTCGTCACCGTGGCGCCGGTCTCGGTGGTGGAAACGATGAACGTGAGCAGACCCTCAACCAGATGCTCGTCGAAATGGATGGCTTCGAAAGCAATGAAGGTGTGATCCTGATTGCTGCGACCAACCGTCCTGACGTGCTTGATCCTGCGCTGCTGCGTCCGGGCCGCTTTGACCGTCAGGTCGTGGTGCCGAACCCGGATGTGAATGGACGCGAGCAGATCCTACGTGTGCATATGCGCAAGGTGCCGCTGGCTTCTGACGTCGATCCGAAGGTTATTGCGCGTGGCACGCCCGGCTTCTCGGGCGCCGATCTGGCTAACCTCGTCAATGAGGCGGCTCTTCTGGCGGCACGCGAAGGCAAGCGGACAGTCGCTATGAGCGAGTTCGAGAATGCCAAGGACAAGGTGCTGATGGGCACCGAGCGCCGCTCGCTGGTGATGAGCGATGACGAGAAGAAGATGACTGCCTACCACGAAGGTGGTCACGCGCTTGTCTCGATCCTGACGCCCGGCACGGACCCGGTTCACAAAGCTACCATCATTCCGCGTGGTCGTGCCCTCGGCATGGTGATGAGTCTGCCTGAGGGGGATCGCTACTCAAAAAGCCGCGCGAAATGTGTTGCTGAACTTGATCTGGCGATGGGCGGTCGTGCGGCTGAGGAAATCATCTTTGGACCCGACAACGTCACAAGTGGCGCTTCGGGCGACATCAAGATGGCGACTGATCAGGCGCGTCGCATGGTCACCGAGTGGGGTATGAGTGAAAAAATGGGCATGATCGCTTATGGCGATAATGGTCAGGAGGTTTTCCTCGGTCATTCCGTGACCCAGAACAAAAATATCTCTGAGGAAACTGCTCGGGAAATTGATGCCGAGGTCAAAAAGCTTATCGATTCTGCTTATGACCGCGCCCGGACACTTCTGATCGAGCATATCGATGAACTGCACCGTCTGGCGGAATCTCTGCTCGAATATGAAACACTCAGTGGTGAGGAAATTCGTCAGGTTCTCCGGGGTGAGCCGATCGAACGGGTGGTTGTAGATGATGCCATGCCGGAAAATCGTCGCTCTTCTGTCCCGCCGGTAATCAACAAACCGACGCCGGATTTGGGTGGAGCGATGCCTCAGCCGGGCTGAGATTTACGCTCTTGATGGCAAAATAGAAAAGATGAGGGCTTCGGCTCTCATCTTTTTTTGTGACGAAAACAGAAAAGTCAGGTCAATGGAAACTGAACGTCTCATTGAGCCGGGTGGGCTGGTTTATGGCCCAGAAGCCGTGCGGGCAGTAAAAGCCGGTGTCGCTTTGCCGTTGGCCGGTGGATCTGTTGCGTTCACATTGGCGACGCTGATCGAATACGACCGTATGTCTGATCCATTGCCGGTTGGTCAGGTGCCTGCTTCATGGCAGGAAAAACTGGATTTCATAACCCGAAAGCCATCGTCGGCAGATCTACCTTCAAGACCGCTGGTGATGGGTATTCTGAATGTGACACCGGACAGTTTCAGCGACGGCGGCCAATATCAGCAGTTATCCAGCGCGATGACTCAGGCGGAAAGTCTGTTGATGGGTGGGGCGGCCATCCTTGATCTCGGGGCGGAAAGCACGCGCCCGGGTTCGGCACCCGTGACACCCGAGGAGGAATGGGACCGTCTTCAGCCGGTTCTTTCGGAACTAGTGCCCCAAGGCTTCTGCATTTCTGTGGACACACGAAATGCCGCCACCATGGAAAAGGCATTGGATGCAGGTGCCACCTTTATCAACGACGTCACGGCTCTGACACATGATCCGCAGGCCATTCCGTTTCTCGCAGGGAGGGAATGTCCTGTTGTGCTGATGCACATGCGCGGCACACCGCAAACCATGTCGCAATTGACGCATTACGGCGATGTTGCTGTTGATGTCGTGCGGGAACTCGCGGAACGTATTGGGGAGGCCGAACACCGTGGCATCCGACGCGAACGCATCCTGATCGATCCCGGTATTGGCTTTGCGAAAACGGAGGAACAGAGTGCCGAGCTTCTTCGTCGGCTACCGTTGTTCGCCAATCTCGGGTGCCGCATGGTGTTGGGAACATCCCGAAAGCGGATGATCGGGACATTTTCCGGAGAGAAGGTTGCAAAGGCGCGCGACCCGGGGACGATAGCCTCATCCTTGCCGGGACTGGCGCTCTCTGACACCGTTCTGCGGGTGCATAACACTGCCGCCATGACGCAGGCTATGCGTGTGTGGCAGCATTGTTTCGGAATGCCGTAAGCGGCGGCCTTGTTTCTTCAGATCATATAATCGATGGGCGGGAGCGTCTGGTCCATCGTGAGCGAAGGCATTTCTTTCAGTCTTGTACCAATCTTTCGAGCTGGATTGCCGACTACGGTTGTGTAAGCTGGCACTGCTTCCAGCACGATTGAACCAGCGCCTACCTTTGCGCCTTCTCCGACTTCGATAGCCCCAAGCACCTTTGCTCCGGCGCCGATCAGCACACCTCTATGAATCTTTGGATGGCGGTCGCCCGCATGTTTGCCGGTTCCACCGAGTGTTACGCCCTGAAGAATTGAAACGTCATCATGAATAACGGACGTCTCACCAATGACGATTCCCGTTCCATGATCGAAGAGGATGCGTCGCCCCAACTTTGCTGCGGGATGAATATCCACCCCAAAGAGCTCTGAAGCACGGCTTTGGAGGTGCAGCGCCAGATGGCGGCGTTCATCGCGCCAGAGCCAGTTCGCCACGCGATAGCACTGGATGGCGTGGAATCCCTTGAAAAACAGGAAGGGGGTCACGTAGTCCGGGCAGGCGGGATCACGGTCACGAATGGCCTGAATATCGGCAGCGCCCGCAGTTACGATATCCGGCACGTCGTTGTAACATTCGATGACCAGATGGGTGAGTTTGTCGGTGCTGACGTAATGATCGCCGAGTTTCCGTCCGATGAGAGCGGCAAGGGCTGAAGCAAAGTCCGGGTGATTCTTGATGCCTGTGGCAAGAAGTCCCATCACGAGCGGATCGCAGCATACCTGCGATTCTGAAAGCATATTTTCCCAGAGCGTTTTCAGTTTTACTGAAGAACCGGCCGTATCGGACTGTGTCATGAAGAAGAATACCCGGAGACTGGTGAGCGTATAAGTCGTGAAGGCAGGAACGCTACAGGTTGGGACTGTTTCCGGCAATGAAAGGCCGTGTTAGCTGTTTTTTCTGCCCAATAGGCGGGAGGCGCTGAGCAGAGCGGCTCCTCCAGCGCATGCCGCAGCCGCGTCCATACATGAAATTGGCCCGGTCAGTGGATCAAGACGCAGAACGAATGCGGCTCCGATGGCGCCCCATGTCTGGCCGCTCTGGCGCGAAACCTGGACCATGCCACTCGCGCCGCCTTCACGGCCGGAAGGTGCTGTGAGCAACATGGCGCGGTTGTTTGGGACCTGAAAAATTCCAAAACCGAACCCGGAAAGCCCAATGCGCCAAACCACGTCAAAGGCTGAAGGGTGGGCAGGAAGCATGCGCAACGCGAAAAATCCGGTCATGGTGCAGAGCAGACCGAAGGATGAGAGGACCGGCGCGGGAAAGCGGTCAGCAAAACGACGGATCACGGATGCGGCTACGATGAGCCCGAACGCCCACGGAGTCATCAGAAGGCCGGTGGCCGTCGCGCTCCATCCATAGTGATCACGTAATGCGAAAGGCGCTGAAACGATGAAAAAGTTGGAGCCGATATAGCTGAGAGTTCCCACCATAAAGGCAACCCTGAAACCACGCCCTTTCAGGAGATCGACCGGCATTATGGGGCTGGGTAGCCCCACTTCTTTCCTGACCAGCAGCCACATGGTGACAATGCCGAGTATGAACAGCCCAAGGGTTGGCACGATACCGCTGGCATGCGCGACGGAATCACCTCCCAGCCCGATGGCCGTAAAGGCTATGAAGCACAACCCGGCGCCGACAGGATCGGGCATATGACCGATTTTCGGGGTGACAGGTAAGGAGTTGAGAGCCAACAACAGTGTCAGAGCGCCGATGGGAAGGTTGATCCAGAAAAGCCACGGCCAAGGTGCTATGGCCAAGATCAACCCTGCGACCGTGGGGCCCAATGCCATCCCTATGCCCACAACGAGCGTATTGAGAGAAAAGCCTTTTCCCAATTCATTTTCGGGATAAATGAATCGGATCAGCGCTGACACGACACTGAGCATGGACGCGGCGCCGATGCCCTGAACCGCGCGGGCAAGCGTAAGAACCAGCAGGGAAGGGGCTGCCGCACAGACGACGGACGACAGCATGAACAGCGTAATGCCGATGATGCACATACGGGCGTAACCGATCCATGCACCCGCTGCGGCAAGGGGAAGCAGGGCCGAAAGACTTGCCAACTGGTAAGCATTGACCACCCACACCGTATCGGATGCTGAACTATGGAGATCAGCGCCAATATCGGGCAGGGCTACGTTGGCAATGGCATAGTCGATCTGGGCGAGAAGGACGGCCAGACTGACAGCGAGCATTGCCTTGGCTCGGGCTGTTCCATAAAGGCCGGTTGAATGAGGGGTGGCCGTCGGCTCTTGCGTTTTCATCAGGCGGCACAATAACGACTGTATTGGCCTTTGGAGAGCACTAAAAGTAAGCCTCGCCAGACTGTCATCATGTCATGCGCCGAGATAGCGCCAGAGGAGAGTCTGCGAACCGGTAGACGGCTTTACATCCCCTGTTTTGCACTCTTGAGGCCTTCTTTATAGCCAAGCGCTTCCCACTGGGCTTTCTGCGACAGATGTTGGTCAGATGAGCCGCCGAACCATGAGCAGCCGGTTATCGCTGTGGCACAGAAAACGAGGAGAATGAGGCGCTTCATGATTTCCCGACGTGAACAGAATTGACTGCCGAGGAAGATGCACCAGAAACGCTGAGGTGGCGAGAGAAAACTCCCAAAAATGGTCACGGGCGACTGCTATTGTCGCCTGATTTTCAGGTCGGCGTCTCGACTATCCTGAACAGGAGAGTTTTTCTTTTTCTTCCGAAAAAATATGCACGTTATTGTCTATCCGACTCTTGATCACGCGGGCAGGGACACCTGCGGCGATTGACCATGCGGGGATGTCCGAGGTGACTACGGCGCCTGCGGCAATTACGGAGTGGGAGCCAATGGTGACGCCGTCAACAATGGAAGCATTTGCTCCAATCCAGCAGTCGTCTCCGATTACAATGCCTTTCGAAACACAGGCCTGATGTCGCATGACCTGCGACGGATCCATGCCGTGATTGAACGCAAAGATACTGACATTGTTCGCAACCATTGTGTTTGTGCCAAAACTCACAGGACCAGCGACGTGAGAATTGGCGCCAATGCAACAGCCATCTCCCATGGAGATTTTGCCGCGCATGATGCAGCCACCACTAATGTAACTTTCATCACCCATATGGAGTGTGCTGGTATAAATATGTGCGGTTGGTGAAACGTAACAATTATTGCCAAAATTTGCGCCAGACATTTTCTTCAGAACATTCTGATAAGCTGGTTGGATTGCTTTCTGAATAAGAGTTTTTTTGTCAAAATATTCCCAGGACAAATATGTCTGGCGAAATATGCGCTGTTTTATTTTGAAAATGATTTCAAGCATACAGCAGGAACCCTGAGAAAAGATGTGCAATATTAAGG
>NZ_JBDNXK010000038.1:0-30466 GCF_047721705.1 Acetobacter sp.
GTAGGTATTTTAGAAAGAATAAGTGGATATTTACGTTACAATTAGCGCTTTATAAGCACGAATAGGAAGCCCCTCATCTGTTAGTATTTTCTTCAACGCCATCGGATACAGCACATGCTCCTGTTCAAGCACACGTGCTGCCAGTTCATCCACAGTATCGTCACTTAGAACAGGAACCGCAGCCTGTCCGATGATCGGTCCTTCGTCCATTCCCGCCGTGACATGATGGACTGTGCAGCCATGAATCCGGACGCCAGCTTCAAGAGCACGTTCATGTGTATGCGTGCCCGGAAACAGGGGAAGGAGACTGGGGTGGATATTTATCATCCGCCCTTTCCAGGCATCTGTCAGAAAAGGGGTCAGCAGTCGCATGTACCCAGCCAGACAAACGAATTCCACACCGGCTTCTTTCAGCCGAGCATCAATCGCACGCTCATGGGCCTCTCGGTCTTTTCCGAAAAGCCGGTGAGGGATGGCTTCAGCCCGTAATCCCGCTTCTCGTGCATATTCCAGTCCGGCCGCATCTTCCTTGTTACTCAGAACGAGCGCCACGGAAGCAGGAAAATCAGGCTGAGCGCAGGCTTCAATCAGTGAGCGCATATTGCTTCCGCGCCCACTGATGAGAATGGCGATAGGGGTCTTGTGGACGGTCACAGAAAGCGATCCTCAGGCGTGTGCGAAATCCGGAGAGACGGGCATTTCCAGAGCAGGCGCGGTGTTCACTTCAGCCGCTTCGATCTGACCAAGAACCACAGGGCTTTCGCCCATTTGGCTCAGGCGCGCCATCACAAGGTCGGGCTTGGAGGTTATCAGAACCATGCCGATGCCGCAGTTGAACACACGCAGCATTTCTTCCGTCGCCACTCCACCTGCCTTGGCGAGCCAGCCGAACACCGGTGCCGGAATCCACGGTCCATCAATCACGGCTTTTGTGCCGTTGGGAAGCACGCGGGGCAGGTTGCCCGGTAAACCGCCACCCGTGATGTGAGCGGCACCGCTCAGCAGACCCTCGCGATGCAGCGCGAGAACCTGCGAGACATACAGGCGCGTTGGGGTCATCAGGGCTTCGCCAATGGTCTTGCCCGGTTCAAAAGGAGCCGCGTCGCTCAGTTTGAGTCCAGCTTTGTCCAGAATGCGGCGCACCAGAGAAAAGCCGTTCGAGTGAACGCCGCTGGACACAAGCCCGATCAGCGCATCGCCCGGACGGATAGCTCCCGGCAGAAGCTTGCCTCGTTCCGCAGCGCCCACGGAAAAACCGGCGAGATCGTAGTGTCCGGGCGCGTACATGCCCGGCATTTCCGCCGTTTCGCCGCCCACCAAGGCACAGCCGGAAAGACGGCATCCCTCGGCAATGCCGCGCACGACTTTGGAAGCGTCTTCAACGGCCAGCTTGCCTGTCGCGAAATAGTCGAGAAAGAAAAGAGGCTCTGCGCCTTGGACAACCAGATCGTTGACGCACATGGCGACGAGGTCGATCCCCACTGTGTCATGCAGGCCGCTATCGATGGCGAGGTTCAGCTTGGTGCCCACACCGTCGGTGCAGGAAACCAGCACAGGATCGGTGAATCCTGCTGCCTTCAGGTCAAACAGTGCGCCAAATCCGCCCAGACCACCCATCACGCCTGAGCGCGTCGTTGCCTTTGCCGCAGGCTTGATTGCTTCGACCAGAGCATCGCCAGCTTCGATGTCCACGCCAGCCTCACGATAGGTGAGGCCCTGTGAGGAATTATCGGGGGAGGCTGCGTTCATGGCTTCGGCTCGTCTTTTGCGCTAACAGGTTCGTGGCATCCTATTACGGCAGGCGGGGCGGCGCGCATAGCGGGTATGGAACAGGTTTATGATCCGAAACGCTGTGAAGGTGATGGCGCACCCGACGAAGCGCGGCAGATTCCTCTTCCGTTCACGTATGAGCGCCGGTTTGACGCGACCGGTTTCGTGTCCGCCCCATCGAATGCAGCCGCACGGGCATGGCTTTTCGCCCATGATGCACGGAAAAGCTGGTCGGATGGAAGACTCGTTGTGTGGGGCGCGGCAGGCCGGGGGAAAACGCATCTGCTGCACCGCTGGGCGCTGCACGAGCAGGCTCTGATCGTCCATGCGGGGCAACGTCTGCCTGATATCGCGCATCTGGCGGAACTTGCGCCACGGGCGATCGCCCTCGACGCTTTGCCAGCCACTCACGATGAAGTGGCTCTCCTACAGATCATCAACTGGTCCAAAGAGCATGACACGCCCCTGCTGATGGTCTCGCGTTCACCGCCGGGACGATGGCCCGTTACTCTGCCGGATCTCGGAAGCAGACTTAAAGCGACGATGGCCGTGGAAGTAGGTGCGGCTGAGGATATTCTTCTGCATCGTCTCATGCTGCGCTTGCTGGCGGAGCGGCAACTCATCGTGTCGCGTCAGCTTGTGGACTGGCTGCTTCAGCGTCTCCCACGCGAGGCCTGTGCGGTGGAAGAGGCAGTAAGCCGCATCGACGCCATGACGCTGGCAAGTGGTCAGCCTTTCGACCGGAATGCAGCCAATCTTCTGCTGGCACAGCTTGAAGCTGCCAAATCGGTTGAATGAAAGCGCGCTCGGCGGGGTAACAAGCGCTTATCAATGATTGTGTGCGCAAATTGTCATATGACAATGAAGCAAGCCGCACGTACGATACCGACACGGTTTTAAATTCATGAACAGATGGCTGCATCACAGCTACACGGGAGATTCGATTGTCTGAGCAGGACGAAAACAAGACGCGCCCAGTCGGTCGTCGCGTGAAAGGCACGCGGACAACAGCCTCATCAACCACAAGCCGAACACGCCGGAAGCCCGCGCCCTCGAAGGCAGTGGCAGCGCCTGCGCGAAGCCGGACCCGCACGAGAAAAAATGTTCCGGCACCTCCAGCGATCACTGCGACCTCGCCCGACCGATTCATCAATCGGGAACTTTCGTGGCTCGCATTCAATCAGCGTGTGGTCGAGGAAGCGGATAATCCCCGTAATCCGCTTCTGGAGCGTCTGCGTTTTCTCTCCATCAGCGCCAGCAATCTCGACGAGTTCTATTCTGTTCGTGTGGCCGGTCTTGTCGGGCAGGTGCGGGAAGGGCTGGTTTCCCTCTCCCCGGACGGATTGACGCCCGCGCTCCAGCTTGCCGCGGTAAGAGAGCGTTGCGTGCAGCTGTTCCGTGAGCAGCAGCGCATCTGGACTCATCTGCGTGGTCTGCTTGCCGAAGCAGGCGTGGTCCTGTGTGGACTGGATCAGCTCGACGATGAAGATCGCATCTGGCTGTCCGACTACTTCATGGACCGGGTTTTTCCCGTTCTGACGCCATTGGCCGTCGATCCGGCTCATCCTCTTCCCTTCATCCCGAACATGGGGCTGGCGCTCGGCCTGCGGCTGATGTCGGAAGAGACAGGCCTGTTCGTGATGAATGGACTGATCCTGCTGCCCGCACAGGTAGACCGCTTCATTCGTCTGCCGTCCCCCCCCGGTAAGCCGCCGACCGTCCGATTCGTGCTGCTTGAGCACCTCATCACGCTTTGCATCGACCGCCTCTATCCCGGCCTGCTGGTTGCCGAGAGCGGGATGGTCCGCGTGATTCGCGACACGGACGTCGAGTTTGAGGATGAGGCGGAAGATCTTGTTCGTTCGTACGAAACCGCTCTGAAGCGTCGTCGGCGTGGCGTGGTCATCCATGTGGACATGGAAGAGCGGGTCCCCCGTGAACTCGCCGAAGCAATCGTGGATGAACTGGACCTGCCTCCCGAGGAAGTCTCCGTGCATTCCGGCATGATCGGCGTGGTCGATCTCAAGCAGATGATCGTGGACGACCGCCCTGATCTCCTGTTCCCGCCTTACACGCCGCGCTTCCCGGAACGCATTCTGGATTATGGAGGGGACTGTTTCGCCGCGATCCGCGCGAAAGACATTCTCATCCATCATCCATTCGAAAGCTTCGATGTCGTCGTGCAGTTCCTCCGTCAGGCGGCGCTGGACCCAAACGTGATCGCCATCAAGCAAACGCTCTATCGCACGTCGCGGGATAGTCCGATCGTCAAGGCGCTGATCGAAGCGGCGGATTCGGGCAAGTCCGTCACGGCGATGGTTGAGTTGCGGGCCCGCTTCGATGAGGAGGCGAATATCCGTCTCGCCCGCGCTCTGGAGGCCGCCGGTGTTCAGGTGGTGTTCGGTTTCGCGGACCTGAAGACCCACGCCAAGCTGAGTCTCGTGGTGCGCCGCGAAGGCAATACCGTGCGTTCTTATGCGCATTTCGGTACCGGCAACTATCACCCGATCACGGCGAAAATTTACACCGACCTCTCCTTTTTCACCTGCAAGCCTGAGCTGGTGCGGGATTCCGCGCGTCTGTTCAATTACATCACCGGCTACGGCATGCCTGCGAAGATGGAAGCGATTGCTTTCTCTCCGGTCACCTGTCGCAAGACGCTGATGGAACTGGTCGATGACGAAATCGCTCATGTTCACGCAGGACGACCGGGGCAGATCTGGCTCAAGATGAACGCGTTGGTCGATCCGCAACTGATCGACAAGCTGTACGAAGCTTCCTGTGCGGGCGTGAAGATCATGGGCGTCGTGCGCGGCATCTGCTGCCTGCGTCCGGGAGAGCCGGGTCTTTCGGAGAACATCCGCATCAAGTCGATTGTCGGTCGTTTCCTTGAGCACTCGCGCATCTATGCGTTCGGCAACGGTCATCGCCTGCCATCCCGCTCGGCCAAGGTCTTCATTTCCTCGGCTGACTGGATGACGCGTAATATGGACTGGCGTGTCGAAAGTCTGGTGCCGATCACCAACCCGACAGTGCATGCGCAGGTGCTGGACCAGATCATGGTCGCGGATCTGAAGGACAATCTTCAGTCGTGGATTCTGGAGAAGTCTGGCACATGGCGCAGACTCGATCCGGGCAACAAGCCGTTCTCGGCCCATGAATGGTTCATGACGCATCCGTCATTGTCCGGACGCGGTTCGGCGGCCGCTGACATCACAGGGCGGGCTGCGCCCCCGCCACGGGACCGGCTGCTCGACGACTGACCGCGCACGAGATCGGCCTTTTGCGGACTTCCGGCAAATTTTCTATATGGAATAGAGGGTTTGCCGGAGGGTTCGATGCGAACAGAGACACATAGTTTTGGTGATGACACGCTGACTGCAACAGTGTCGGTGCAGGGAGCGGAACTCGTCTCTCTCAGGTTGCAGGATGGAACGAATCTGCTGTGGGATGCCGGTTCCGCATGGCGTCGTCATTCACCCGTGCTGTTTCCCATTGTCGGGCAGCTTCCCAACAATGAAGCGCTGATAGACGGCAAGACCTACCGTATGACGCAGCATGGTTTCGCCCGTGATAAGGCATTTCGGTGGCTGGAACGTAATCCTGATGGCTGTGTGCTGGAATTACAGCCTGATGATGAAACGCTCGCGCTCTTTCCGTTCCAGTTCCGCCTGTGGCTGAGCTATCAGATCATGAACGGCGAACTGACGGTCACGTACACGGTTCGCAACAAGGAGACGGGCAGGGAAATGCCTTTCTCTCTCGGTGCCCATCCGGCATTTCGCTGGCCCTTGCAGGCCGGTAAAAAACGCGAGGATTACCGTCTGGTGTTCGAGGAGGCGGAGCCTGAACCCATTCGTCGTCTCGAGAAGGGCCTGCTGGACCCGGCAGCGCGTCCCACGCCCGTGAAGGGACGCGAACTGGCGCTTCATGATGATCTGTTTGCTGAAGACGCCATCATTTTTGACAGGATCCGGAGCCGGTCCGTTGAATTTGGTGTTCCGGGCGGCACCAAACTCCACTTTGCGTGGCATGGCTTTCCGCAACTGGGTGTCTGGACCAAGCCGGGCGCGCATTTCCTGTGCATCGAACCCTGGCAGGGTTATGCGACACCGCATGGTTTCTCAGGTGAATTTCGCACCAAACCGGGTGTTGTGCTGCTCCAACCGGACCAGGAATGGACGGCGCATTGGTCCGTGAAAGCTGTAGCTGCTTGAAAGCCGGAAAGAACAGGAAGAAGTCTCCCCAACCCAAAAGACGTTTTCGCTGGGGGCGTCTGTTCGCTGGTGTGCTTCTCGTTTCGGGCATGAGTGCTGGAGCACTGGCGGGGGCAGGGTGGTGGCGTTACACGATGCCTGGCCCGCTCACGACTTCGACGGCGCTTGTCATTCCTCATGGGGGATACGCCAGCACCATTACGGCATTACAGCGTGGACAGGCTCTTGAGGCCAATCCTTTTGACATGTTTGTTTTCCGCGCAGCGATAGCGCTTACCCGTCAGGAAGGGCAGATTCATGCGGCGGAACTTCTGTTCCCCGCTCATGCCTCCATGCGGGATCTGCTGAACGTTCTACGGCACGGCAAGCCTGTCCTGCATCAGCTCACTATTCCGGAAGGACTGACCGCCCGCCAGATTACGACTTTGCTTGATGCTGCTCCATTTCTGAAAGGAGCAACTCCCCAGCTTGCAGAAGGCGAGGCTTTTCCGGAGACATATAGCTACACCCGGGACACGGATCGGACGGTCATTGTGGCGCGTATGAAACTGGCCATGAAGCGCGAAGTGGATGCTGTCTGGGAAAAGCGCGATCCTGCGCTCCCGCTCAAAAATCCTGCTGAACTGGTAACGCTGGCTTCGATTGTCGAGAAGGAAACGGGACTGCCGGACGAGCGTCCCCACATTGCGCAGGTGTTTCTCAATCGTCTGAAAGCAGGGATCAGGCTTCAGTCCGACCCGACGACGATCTATGCTCTCAATGATGGCGCAGGACCTTTGGGACGGCCACTCGTCCGCAGTGACCTTGCCGTACAAAATCCTTACAACACTTATGTCGTCACAGGCCTGCCGCCGGGACCGATCTGTTCCCCAGGGATGGCGTCGTTACAGGCCGTTGCTCACCCGCTGGCAGGCAATGATCTGTATTTCGTGGCGACCGGCAATGGCGGCCATAATTTTGCGGCGTCTCTGGATGAGCATAATCGTAATGTCGCCGCTTTCCGGAAAGGGCGCGACAACAGCGCGCCCTCAGACGAAAAAGTTCAGTAACCCTTCGACTTCGCAGCGGACAGGGACTGCGACTTTACCGGTGCGAGCGACTGGCTCTGGATGCCGCTGCCACTGCTGACAACAGGAGCACTGTTATAGGGCGTCAGTTCGGCTTCGCCGGTTCCACTGGTGCCGCTTGTTGTCGTGCTGGACGACGCGCTGCTTCCAACTGTCGAGTTGGCGGTCGAAGCGGCTGCGGCAGCGGTGCTGTAGCGGGTCAGGATAGCGCGGAGCGGGTCGGCTCCGGCATTGTTCACCCGCATGGAAATGACAATCTCGGTCGGTCCGACGATCTGGTTGTAATAGGCGCGGTTGGCGTCGCTATCCACGGTCAACTTCGAGCCGCCCAGAGAAGCGCCGGCAAACAGGCCTTCGGATTTCTGGATAGCCATGATGTCGGTGTTTGTGCGTCCAGCAGTGCCGCTTTCAATGCCACTGCCCATGGTGGCGAAAGACGCGGCCGCATTGGCACCGAACTGGAACTGACTGTCGAGAAGCGCCTGTAGCCCGCGATCCGTCATGACGAAGAAGATGACTTCCGATGACTGCACGCCAAACTGGAAACCGATGGAACCAGTGCTCAGACGATAGAAGGCGGGATCAGACCATGAACCACGGGCATCGCGCGACATGAGCAGGCAGCCACCGTTGGACCCGCCAATACCGATCGACATGCGGAAAACGGACGGACACACCATGACCGCGCGGGACTGGGCGAGATAGCGATAAACGCGATCGGTCGTCTTGGCGCCGGTATAGACGTCCTGAACTGCCAGTGTCGCCTTGTCGACGAGAGCCTGCTGACTGTCATTGGCGGCATGTCCGGCGGGTGAAAATCCGATAGCCCCCAGAACGGCGGCGGAAGAAAGAAACAACCGTGTCAGGCGGCGCACTCGCATGCGAGTCTCCTGTCGTAAAGGCGGGAAGGGCAGAATTGCCCCAATGTATGGCTCAAGCATGGCGAACCTCCTACCGGTATGCAATTCGTCGTGGTAGCCCTGTGAATTATTGCAACGGCAGCGGTACCCCGTTGACCGTCAGAACGCCGCCCTGCCACGTGGTATCCCACGTATTCGCGTTGCCGTTCTTGTGACTCACCAGTCGCGCCATGATGAGGGCCGCCGCCACTTTCATCTGGGAATCCTGACGGGCCTTGTCGATGAGCGTGCTGATGTCAGTGATTTCCAGATGGCCGCTGGCTGAGGCGCTGTCATGTTCGCCGGTCAGCGTGGCCCGGCCATTGCCGGAAAGCGTGACCGTGTCACGATGCGCGGTCAGAGAGCGGATCGTCACATGCACGGCAGGGAGGGAAGCCACTTTGCCGGCGGTCGCTGCCATGAGATTCGCCAGTTCGCTTGCGGGCAGAGAAAAACTGGCCTGTGCCGACGAGGGCATCAAGGAAGGCGCGGCAATGCCACTGGTCGTCACACCGCTAAACACGAGAGAAGCAGCTGCATTTGCCCCATCCTTGCTGATGCTCAGCTTTGCGCTGTCAAACGAAACACGTGTGGTCGCGTGACGGGTCGAAACACCATTCCACGAGACTCCAAGGGTATGGCCTGTGGTGATCTGTGATTGAGCCCCATCCCCCTGATCTTCCAGCCACTTTGAACAGGCCGCGTTATGGTGGCCGGTGAGGGCTGCGAGTAAGAGGACAGAGGATGCGTCGGCAAGATCGGTTGCAGAATCGCCTCCCCCCGTCACTGTCTGGTGTGTTGCAGTCAGTGTCCCGGCATTTCCGGGAAACGTCACGACGATGTTATCGAGAGAGCCGCTCCCGTTCCCGCCATGCCGGATCGTGGCGCAGGTCGCCGGAACTGACGCTGCGTGCAGGCTGGTGGCCGTGCAGAGTGTCAGGCACAGAGCGAAAAGGCCCACTTTCAGAGGTTTCTGCTGAGAAAGGCGGACGGGGAGGTGAATGGATATGTGTTTCATCTGATCGTAAAAGTGGCTCAACTGTTCGTCACGCGCAATGCGTGCCGGACATCCTATACAACAGCCGGGATGCCGGATCCCGTTTTCGCATCAGGTAGTGTCGTCCATGCCGTTCAAGCTTGATCCTTTTCTTCTCAGTCTGCTGGCGACACTGGGGATTGCGACAGTCGCTCCCTGTCAGGGCGCGGCGGTTCCCATTTTCAAGAATCTGGCGATTCTGCTGATCGCCCTGATGTTCTTCCTCCAGGGTGCCCGCCTTTCACGCGCGGCCGTCATTAGCGGCCTGACGGCATGGCGCCTGCATCTGACGATTCTGGCCTGCACGTTCGTGCTATTTCCGCTGCTCGGACTGGCGATGCACGCGCTGATGCCGGCGCTGCTTCTGCCGGATGTCTGGACCGGCATTCTCTTTCTCTGCTGCCTGCCTTCGACCGTGCAGTCGTCCATTGCCTTCACGTCGATTGGACGTGGCAACGTGCCAGCAGCAGTCTGTTCCGCGACGGCTTCCAACATTCTGGGGATATTCATTACGCCGTTGCTCGTGGGACTGGTGCTCGCGAAGCAGGGCGCTCAGTCCGGCGGTGCGCTGAACATCGTGGTGCAGTTGCTGCTGCCCTTTATCGCTGGACAGATATTGCAGCCGTGGATCGGTGGCTGGGCGAAACGGCACAAGAAACTGCTTTCCTTTTCCGACCGTGGCTCAATTCTGGTGGTGGTTTATACCGCGTTTAGCGAAGCCATCGTGCAGGGACTGTGGCATCGCCTGCCGCTCTCCCAGATCGGGACCATTGCTGTCGTGGACAGTGTGCTTCTGGCGCTGGTGCTGCTGATCACATCGCTCGGCAGTCGCGCTCTTGGTTATTCACGTGAAGACGAGGTCGCCATCGTCTTCTGCGGCTCCAAGAAAACACTGGCTTCCGGCGTGCCTATGGCGAATGTGCTGTTCCCGACGGCCAGTGTTGGTCTCGTGGTTCTGCCGCTCATGCTCTACCACCAGATCCAGCTTTTCGTGTGTGCCATTCTGGCCCAGCGTTTCGCCCGGGAAGCGGAGACTGCTCAGGAGGGACGGACAGACGAAAAGAAAGTGGCGGGGTGAGAGCCGCCCTGCTGGGGTGAACGAGTGACAGACAGAGCCGCATCCAGAAGTCTGTTCAGCGTTGGAGCTTCGTGAACGCCAGTCAGGGCAAACCCTTCAATGATCAGCGAAGGGACGCCATGAATGCCCGCCTTCTGGGCGTTGATCTGTCCGGAGACCACAGTGCCCGCCAGCGTTTCCGTGGAAAGAAAGTGTGTCACGAGTTCCCTGTCAAATCCGTGACGCTCGGCGATATCAGCCAGTGTGGCTGTGTCGCCAATATCTTCGCCTTCACGAAAATAGGCTTCGAAAAGTCCCATCACGAGTTTTGTGCAATCCCCTCGTGATGCGGCCCATTCCACGAGACGATGCGCCCGCAGGGTGCTTGGCACCCGGTGTATCCGGTCAATCCGGATGAAGCTGTCGCATTGTCTGGCGAGAGATTCGATCAAAAGCAGAAGCCGTTCGCCACGTTCATCGCAACCGTGGAGGGCGCGTAAATAGGCCCGTAGTTCCATGCCCTCCGAGGAAAAATCCGGGTTGAGCAGGAAAGGGCGCCATTTATAGACAATATCGACATCTTGACGTTCGTCGAACACGTTGAGCATGCGGTTAACGCCAATGCAGCACCACGGACAGACGAAATCGAAGACGATTTCGACTGAGATCCGGTGATGAGAGGGCGCTACCACGTTCATTGCGTGGCACTGTAGAGAAAGAGCAGGCAAATAGCCCGTTCTGATTCCCTGCGAAGTACAAAATGTTACCGCCCGTTGCGTTCGATAAAGACGGTCAGTGCTGGGACTGTCCCTGTGTCTGCGTGTTGGTCGACACGAACACTTCTGTGCCATCGGAAGGCGCGAACCCGTTCGGCACCGGTTCTTCCGGCCAGAATGTTTCCGCAATATCCTGCTGGACCAGTCGCAGTTCGCACTGCATCCAGTCGTTAAACTCGTGCAGACCCCGCAGAATGATCTGCGTTGATGTCTGGCCCTCGAGAACACTGAGCAGATGCTCGACGCGTTCCAGAATCTTCGACGCTCCGCGTAGACGATAGTCACGGCGAAGTTGCGTCAGGCCACCGTGGAGCATGCGCAGGTTTGTCGCCAGAGAGCGGGGAAAGGCTGCGCTGTTGAGGAGAAAGCCTATAACACTCGACGGCCGGATGTCCCCCGCCATCACCCGGCGATAGGCATGATATCCAGCAGCGGAACGGAGGAGAGCCGACCATTGGCTGATATCGACTTCCGAACCGACACCGGCCTCTGACGGCAGAAGTGTATGATATTTGATGTCGATCAAGCGGGTGATCTGATCGGCGCGCTCCAGATAACGCCCGATATTGTAGAACACCGAAGTCTGATCCCGGTAAAGCGTGCCTTCCGTGATGCCGGTATGGGTCTGGCAGGCTTCCTTGATACGGGAACAAAGGGTTGAAAGTTCGTTCGGTCGAATGTCAGCGGCCCGCAGCTCACGGATGGATTTCGTAAAGACATTCAGTTGCGCCCACATTTCCACGGAAATGATGGGACGCAGGGCCCGGGCATTTTCCCGGATGGCATGTGCCAGAGCCATGATCGACGTAGGATTTTCCGCGTCGAGCACATAAAACGAGATTACGCCCTGAGCCGTTACCTTGGCATGCGTTTCGAAAAAACGCTCTTCGTCCGCGTTGATCTGGATGATGCCCTGCCAGCCATCCGTTGCACCGGAGCGAACGAATGTCTCGGTGATGTCGATGATGCGCGCGAGATTTTCGACGCGCTCGACATAGCGGGCCAGCCACATGGCGGATTCCGCGTAGCGGGAAAGAAGTGGCTGGGGCGGAAGGGTTGCTACAGGATCAACAGTCATCGTCATGATGCAAGCACCCACGTATCCTTGGAACCACCGCCTTGCGACGAGTTGACGACCAGTGATCCGCGTTTGAGGGCAACGCGGGAGAGGCCACCGGGCAGCACCCATGTGCTCTTGCCTGTCACGGCAAACGGACGAAGATCGACATGGCGTGGTTCAAGACCGGTTTCGCAGAGGGTCGGGCTGACTGAAAGCTGAACGACTGGCTGACTGATATAATTGGCGGGATCGGCCAGCAGTTTGAGTCGGAACTCCTCCAGTTCCACCTTTGTCGCGTGTGGACCGATCAGCAGGCCGTAACCACCAGACTCACCGACGGGTTTGACGACAAGCTTGTCGAGATTATCCAAAGTATAGGCGAGACCATCCGGTTCAGCGCAGATGTTGGTCATCACATTGGAAAGAATGGGTTTTTCCGAAAGATAATATTCGATGATCCGGGGCATATAGGCATAGACGGCCTTGTCATCCGCAACGCCGGTTCCGATCGCATTGGCGATAGTGACATTCCCCTTGCGGTAAGCCCGGATCAGTCCGGGCACACCGAGCATGCTGGTGGGGTTGAAAGCTTCAGGATCAAGGAAATCGTCATTCAGACGACGGTATATCGAGTGAACTGGCCGCAGACCGGTTGTCGTGCGCATGTAGACACGGTCGTTCTCGACGACGAGATCACGTCCTTCCACCAGTGGCACGCCCATCTCGCGAGCGAGGAACACGTGCTCGAAATAGGCCGAATTGTAAATCCCGGGCGAAAGAAGCACGACCTGCGGGTTATCGACACCTGCGGGCGCAACGTCGGCCAGCGCGCCGTAAAGCTGCATGCCGTATTCGTCCACCGGCATCAGGTCTATCCCGGCGGCGATATCCGGCAGAACGCGCAATGTGGCATGGCGGTTTTCAATGACATAAGACACGCCTGACGGTGTTCGCCCGTTGTCTTCCAGAACGAGAAAACGCCCTTTTTCGTCGCGTACCAGATCGGTGCCATCGACGTGGATGTAAGTGCCTCCGGGCACATCCAGCCCGATCATCGCCTCACAGTAATTGGCGTTTCCGAGAACGAGTTCACTCGGGATGATGCCGTCCTTCAGGACTTTTCTGTCGTGGTAAATGTCCCACAGAAACATGTTGAGGGCGGTGACGCGCTGCTTGACGCCTGCTTCAATATGCCGCCATTCGGCCTGTGTGAGAACGCGGGGAATGAGATCGAATGGCAGAATGCGGTCAATGACATCGCGCTCGGAATAAACGGTGAAGGTTATCCCGAGATTATAGAGTTCCTGTTCAGCCTGAGTCGCCCGGTCGCGCAGATCATTGAGGGGCAGGGCATTCAGTCTCTCCCTGATCAGTTCCACCTGCGGATCGGGAGGAAGGCCGGTCGCGGCGCTGTTCATCATTTCGCAAAAGAAATCTGTATTTCTGTATGCGGAAAACAGGCCTTCCGGCAATGATGGTGAGGGTGCCGGAGAGATCACTGCTGCATGTTCGGGCGTATGATCGACCATTCGTGCTCCTGACCCAGTTCTCTTCCCAAACGCGAATGGGAAGGGAGAAGTTCGTTACAGAAGAGCAAGAAAATTGGACGCCGCCAACCCCAAAAAGACGGCATTTCACGCAGGCTTGTCCACGCGGTTTAATCGCTCATTAATTTTCTTGGTCCACTGTCCGGATTTCAGACGCAAATGTTGGAAAAATCCGACTGATGGAGGTCTCGCAATGTCCGGCTTAACAAGTGTCTCTCCGGTGACGACGTATCTGACGTCTCTCACGGATGAAGAAAAAACAGCTGCGAACTACGCGAAGACCAACAGTGAAGTCACCAACTATACGTCGTCTTTCGAAAAAGATGCGGTGAACATCACGTCTGCCAGCGACCTGATGAAGAACTACAAGGCCCTGTCAGTCGTGCTTGGCGCCTACGGACTGGGCTCCATTCAGAATTCCACGGCTCTGGTGAAGGATCTTCTGACGCAGGATCCGACATCCAGCACCTCGGTTGCAGCCAAATCCGGCAATGCATCGTGGCTGGCTTTTGCAAAGGCTTTCGCATCTCTGAACCAGAGCAGTTCATCTACGTCCTCCAGTTCGCTTTTCTCAGATCAGTCGACGGTTGATTCGATCGTCACGAAATATGAGGAAAAGTCTTACGAGACATCGCTGGAAAGTTCCAAGAGCACGTCTGGCGTTGGTAACGCGCTGTATTTCACGCGCACCATGACGTCTAGCATGACGCTGAATGACATCATGTCCGATTCCACGCTGCTTAAGGTCGTGGAGACGGTAAGCGGATTTAACCCGACCCAGTTCGGCGTACTGGATTTTGATGAGCAGAAGCGTCTTCTGACAAAAACGGTCAAGCTGTCAGATTTTTCCACTCCGGAAAAAATCCAGCAATATGCCGAGCGTTATCTGACGATCCTTCAGTTCAACCCGCAGTCGGTGACAACGGCTCCGAGCTTACTTTCTCTGTATGGTGCCGACGGATCTGATGGTTCAGTGCTGAGCCTGTTTGGTGTTAGCTCGGATAGCACATCGCTCATCACTTCGTTGTTTACCTGAGACCGTAAAGCGGCTTGATTGCCCATTCATAGCGAGAAAATCCTCGAATGCGGCAATCACCTCAGTGGGGTTTTCTTCCGGCAGGAAATGCTCGGCATTGATGGAGTGTCCCGTCACTGAACCGGTTACTGCCTGTCTCCACAGATTCAGAGGATCATACCAGCCACCAATACGACCGCCTTTCCCCCACAGAACATGAAGGGGGCAAATGATGGGTCGTAGGGAAACTTTCGCAGGAGCAGCGACTGATCCCTTCCATAAGGATGTGGTCGTATAATCCAAGATGGCTTCGGGTGAGAAAATATCTCTGCTGCGAGATGATGACGCCAACCATGCTGCGGACTGCTCAAACAGGCTCGCTTCTGATTTGGGGTGGAGTTGTCCAAACCAGCAGCTTGCATAATGCGCAAGAGAATATGCCATATCATCACGCCCCTGATGATCCATGAAGGGCAGGGCTTCAAGAAGCACCAGCCCCTTGATCCGTTCTGGGCTGTCTAGTGCCATCTGACAGGCAATAAAGGCACCGTAATCGTGGCCGGCGACAATCAGTTCATCGTGGCCCTGTTGGGACGCCAACATCAGCAAATCACGGCTCTGCTGTGCAATGGGGCGGTCCGGATGCAGATCAGGGCAAAGAACCGTATGAGAGGCCGTGAGTGATGGGGCGACTTTATGCCACATCACATGGGTCTGGGGACGCCCATGCAGCAGCATGATTGCCGGGCCGCTTCCCCCTCGCCGAAGACGGTAGGAAACGCCATTCACGTTATCGCGCGAAAGCGTGAAACTCCGGAACAACATGGACACACGTCTCTCAGATCACTATCGCAGTCATTCGCTTGATAGCTGCATCGTTTCAGGGAAGACAGTTTCTTCGCTGATCATGCAGAAATTATATGACGTTTTCTGAACAGGAAAGTTCATCATGGCCGAAGAAAAATTCACGTCTCTCGACCCGCTGGGCGAGGAATGGGAATCCTTTCGTGCTGAGGGACACCAGATGCTGGATATGATGGTGGATAACCTCATGTCGCTCAGAAAACAGCCGGTATGGCAGCCAGTTCCATCCTCCGTCCGAGAAGGCTTCCGTTCAGCACACGTTCCGGAAAGCTCCGGAACACTCTCGGATTTTACAGATAAATTTCAGGAAAATGTGCTGCCCTATAGCGTTGGTAACCGGCATCCTGGCTTCATGGGATGGGTGCATGGCGGCGGCACTCCTGTGGGAATGCTTGCGGAAATGCTGGCGGCAGGCCTCAACGCCAATCTCGGCGGACGCGATCATGCGCCCGTCGAAGTGGAGCGGATGGTCATCCGATGGGCCGCTACCCTGATGGGATTTCCTCAGAATGCCTCCGGCGTTCTGGTGACTGGCTCATCCATGGCCAACTTCATAGCGGTCATTGTTGCCAGCCGGGCCACGCAGGATGGTCTCGAACTCCGCTTGAACGGCGTCAAAGGACGTAAACTTGTCGGTTATGCGGCTCAAAGCGCACATGGTTGTGTTAGCAGGGCTTTCGATCTCGCCGGGTTAGGCTCCAACGCGTTGCGCCTTGTGCCTCTGATGCAAGATTTTCGCATGGATACAGCAGCTTTACGCCAGATGATCGAGGCAGACCGAAAAGCCGGGCTGGAGCCATTTCTGGTTGTGGGGACGGCAGGGACTGTCGATGTGGGAGCAATTGACCCGCTGGACGAAATCGCCGCCATCGCACGCACGGAAAAGCTCTGGTTCCATGTCGATGGCGCGTTTGGTGCTCTCGCAACGCTTTCATCTCGTTTGCGTCCCAAGCTCACGGGGCTTGAACAGGCAGACAGTCTGGCCTTCGATTTCCACAAATGGGCGCAGGTGCCTTACGACGCCGGGTGCGTCATCGTGCGTGACGCAGCAAAACATGCGGCTGCCTTTGCGCAGACCTTGTCGTACCTTTCGCGAGAAGATCGCGGTCTGGCAGCAGGTGCGCCGTGGTTCTGCGATCTTGGTCCTGATCTTTCCCGCGGTTTCCGTGCTTTGAAAGTCTGGGCGACACTGTCCGTCTATGGCACGCGCAAACTTGGGCAGATGGTGGACCATTGCTGCGCTGTCGCCAATCACCTCGCGCAACGGGTGGAACGGGAACCTGAACTGGAACTGCTGGCCCCCCTCACGCTCGATATCGTCTGTTTCAGATTCAAGGCATCCGGATTTGAAGGGCAGGGACTGGACAGTCTGAATGCGGAAACGGTCAAGGATGTGCAGGAGTCAGGCATTGCGGCACCCTCGACCACCCGGATTGACGGAAAGCTTTGCATCCGGGCCGCCATCGTCAACCATCGCACGACGACTGACGATGTGGACCGGATGGTACAGGCCGTTCTTGATCTCGGACGGAAAAGAGCCTCACGCGGCGCGTGAGGGACGCCTTCCATCTTCGTCAAACAGCTCCGACAGCTTTTTCATCATAGTGCCGCCGAGTTCTTCCGCGTCGGTGATGGTGACCGCGCGGCGATAATAGCGGGTCACATCATGCCCGATGCCGATGGCGATCAGTTCGATCCCGCTGCGGTTTTCCAGACTGGCGATCACTTCCCGCAGATGATCTTCCAGATAGGAGCTTGGGTTCGCCGACAGCGTGCTGTCATCCACCGGTGCGCCGTCCGAGATCACCATGAGGATTTTCCGCTGCTCGGAACGCGACTTCAGCCGACGCGCTGCCCAGAGCAGTGCTTCCCCATCGATGTTCTCCTTGAGCAACCCCTCACGCAGCATGAGCCCCAGATTGCGGCGCGCGCGGCGCAACGGCGTATCAGCAGCCTTATAGATGATGTGCCGCAGATCATTGAGACGACCGGGGTTTTTCGGCTTGCCGTCCGAAGTCCATTTCTCGCGACTCTGTCCGCCCTTCCATGCCCGGGTCGTGAAGCCGAGGATTTCGACCTTCACGCCGCAGCGCTCAAGAGTGCGAGCGAGGATGTCGCCACACATGGCCGCCACGGAAATGGGACGGCCTCGCATTGAACCGGAATTGTCGATCAGCAGCGTAACGACGGTATCACGAAATTCCGTCTCGCTTTCCTGCTTGTAGGAAAGGGATAAGGTCGGGTTGACGATGATGCGGGAAAGGCGTCCCGCATCAAGGATTCCTTCTTCGAGATCGAAGTTCCATGCGCGTGTCTGCTGGGCCAGAAGCTTGCGTTGCAGGCGGTTCGCCAGCCGTGAGATGACGCCCGTGAGGGTCGCCAGTTGCTGGTCGAGTTGCTGCCGTAGGCGGGTCAGCTCGTCTTCATCGCACAGATCCTCGGCGGTGACTTCCTCGTCGAACTGCGTCGTATAGGCGTGATAGCCTGCGGCCGTGTCACCCGGTGTTGTGGCGCGGCTTTCGTTGGGGCCGGACGGATCACCCGAACCTTCGCTGTCACCGGATTCCGCGTCGGTCGCGTCGTCGGGACCATCGGGTTCGCCCGTGCCTTCCATCATTTGCGGCTCGGCGGCGGCCTCTTCCTCCTCCATCTCGCTCGATGACGAGTCCTCTTCAGGTGCGGCGGGCGGTTCTTCCGCGTCGTCGCTTGAAGCGGGCGCTTCGTCCTGACCGTCTTCGTCGCTTTCCGGCATCTCGTTTTCGAGTTCGACCAGCGAACAGGCAGCCATCAGCTTCCGGGAAGCCTGGGAGTAGGCTTCCTGACTGTCCTGACTGTTCCGCAAGGCCTCAAGCGCCTGCCGGGCTTCCGGTGTAAGCGACTTTTCCCAGTCCGCCAGCAGGGGACGCACCATCTCGGGAACGGGACGTCCAATGAGCGTTTCACGGGCGAGCAGACCGAGGGCGAGGGCCGTGGGCAACTGCTCCTTGCTGGTCATGTGCGGAACGCCGGCATTGCGGAATTCCTGCTCCAGCTTGGCGTCAAGATTGGCCGCGACACCCAGCATATGACGCGACCCGACCGTCTCGATCCGGGCCTGTTCCAGCGCGTCGTAAACGGCGCGCGCCGTGCCATCATCCGGCTGATGCGCCCGGTGGAACTCCACGTCATGATAACGCAGTTTCAGAGCTTCAGCGTCCGCCGCGCCACGGATACGGGCTGTCTCCTCGTCTGTCGCATGACGGGAAGGCTGGGGGAGGCGGATCGGCCCGTCGAGATCAAGAGGGCCGGGGGGCATGTTGCCGCTGTGGAAGGTAACGGTTGTATCCGGCCGACCGCCCATGGCGCGAATGGCGCCAATCGTCGCACGCCGGAATGCCTCGGCTTTCTCGGCGGCTTCGTTTCCGGGCGCTGTCGTTTGCGGAAGACGCGGGCGCTCGGCCATGTCTCTCTCCTGCGATCGTTTACTTGCGCTTGCCCATCGGATCGGCATTGAAGCAGCGCTGATAATACTCGGCCACCATGGACCGTTCGGCCTCATCGCACTTGTTGAGGAACGTCACACGGAAGGCGAAAGCGATGTCGCCAAAAATCCGCAGGTTCTCAGCCCATGAGATGACCGTGCGAGGCGACATGACGGTCGAGATGTCACCCGCCATGAAGCCCGAGCGCGTGAGTCCGGCAAGGGCGACCATGTTGTCGATAAGCTGACGCATCTTCTTGTCGTCGGCAGCCACCCCGAGTTTGGACGTGCCGATCGCGACTTCCTGATCGTGCGGCAGATAGTTCAGGGATGTGACGATGTTCCAGCGGTCCATCTGTCCCTGATTGATCTGCTGCGTGCCATGATACAGGCCGGTCGTATCGCCCAGGCCCACCGTGTTGGCGGTTGCGAACAGGCGGAAGAACGGATTGGGGCTGATCACACGGTTCTGGTCCAGCAGCGTCAGATTGCCGTTCACTTCCAGCACGCGCTGGATGACGAACATCACATCCGGACGACCCGCATCATATTCGTCGAAAACGAGTGCGCAGGGGTGCTGCAAACACCAAGGTAGCAGCCCTTCCTGAAATTCGGTGACCTGCTGGCCGTCGCGGAGCACGATGGCATCTTTGCCGATCAGATCGATACGCGAGACATGGCTGTCGAGATTGATGCGCACGCACGGCCAGTTCAGGCGGGCGGCAATCTGCTCGACATGCGACGATTTCCCGGTTCCGTGGAATCCCTGAACCATGACGCGGCGGTTGAAAGCGAAACCGGCGAGAATGGCCAGTGTAGTGTCATGGTCGAAACGATAGCTCGTGTCGATCTCCGGCACATGCTCGGTGCGGATCGAGAAGGCAGGCACTTTCATGTCGCTGTCGATGCCGAAGACCTCACGGGCCGAGACTTCCAGATCAGGGACGGAAATTGCAGATGTGGGGACCAGGTCCTCGGTCGCAGTGCTCATGATGTGTCCGTTCTTCAGTGTTCGGCGATATTGTGGTGTGAACGTGCCATGCTCAGGCGGATTTTTCGAGACCGTCATCCGCATTTGTCGCGAAATGCGTGCGGAGAGTTGAATACGCCACGTTGATGATCTTCAGCCGTTCCTCGGCGTGCCGGTCGCCGTTGTTGGCGTCCGGATGATTCTCCTTTGCCAGCACCTTGTAGCGGGCCTTGACCTCTTCAAGCGAGACAGGCCAGTGCAGGCCCAGCGTCACCAGAGGTTCGCGCAGCCGTTCCGGTGTTCGGGGTTCTCTGGACTGACGATGACGACGCGCCCTGTCGGCGCGGGAAGCCTTCAGGACGTCCAGCGGATCAAGAATGTCGTCCTCGCTGAACGGTTTGTTGCCTACATGGCCGATTTTCCATGAAGGGCGGTCCCACGACATGTCCGCTTTCAGCTGCGCCTCGATCTGGGCGCTGCTCATACCCTTATAATAATCCCAACGGGCATTGTACTCACGCACGTGTGTGAGGCAGAACCAGAAATACTCGTTCAGCGCCGTACGTGAACGCGGCGCGCGGTAGCCTGCCTCCATGGTGCAGCCGGGCGCGTCGCAACACTGGTGGGGCGCATCCGGATCGGGATCGAAAGCCCGGTGGCGTGTGTTTCGTCTGCTCATGTAGCCTGTTATGTGTGCCGTGACGGGCTGGACGCAAGAGGGTTGTGGCTCTGACCGTCATGGACAGAACGGAGAAACGGACAATGGCCGGTATCGGAACAGGCCCACGGGCTCACAGGGTGAAAGCGCTGCTGGAAGAAAAACTGTCGCCGGTCCGGATCGAGATCATAGACGAGAGCGACCGTCACGCACACCATATCGCACGCCCCCGCGGGCCGCAGGAAGGGGCGTCCGAGACGCATTTTCGCCTGACCGTGGTAAGCGACGCTTTCAGCGGCATGTCCCGCGTCGCCCGTTCGCGTCTCGTGCATAAATATCTCGATGCGGAGTTTGCCGATGGCCTGCACGCGCTTGCCCTCACGCTGAACACGCCGTCAGAGGTCGCCCCAGCATGATGCGCAGATTGACCCGTCGCTCCGTCCTGCTGACCGGAATGGCGCTGGCCGCCTGCGCGCCGACGGAACGCGCCAGCACATTGTCGTCGCAGGATCAGGCGGATACGGCACGCGTGGAAGCCTATCTCAACGGTCTGTCCACTCTGAAGCTCTGGTTTACCCAGACATGGCCCGATGGAGGGCGTGGCTACGGAACGCTGCTCTACACGCCCGGTAACCTGCGCCTCGATTACGATAATCCCAAAGGGATGACGCTAACTGCGGGCGACGGGCACCTCGTCCTGAACAACCCCCAAACGGGTGCCGTCACGCGCATGGGGCTTTCGCACACGCCGCTCGGTCTGATGCTCATCCGTCCACTACGTCTGAGTGGGGATGTGACCGTTACGGCTGTCAGGCGTGGCCCATCGGCCTTGCAGGTCTCTCTTGCCCGCACCAACCGGCTTTCGGACGGGCTGCTCACATTACAGTTTCAGGATAGTGGAGCATCTTTAACACTGGTCGGGCTTGTTCTGGTGGATGATCGCCAGCATACGACCACACTGGAATTCTCGCCGAACGTCTGAGGACGAACGGCATGAAAGATGAAATCAAGATGGTGCTTCCTGCGCTTGCTGACACAATGGATCAAAAAACACTCTGGAAGCGCTATCGTGATGCACTCCTTCAGCGATTGCCCCGCTGGGCCCAGTCCATGTTTCAATGGCTGCTCGCTGAGGAAAGAAAAATCGCACGCCTAATCGTCGGTATTCTGATGATTCTTGGCGGCGTGTTTTCTTTCCTGCCGGCGCTGGGGCTGTGGATGGCACCCGTCGGGATTGTGCTGCTCGCCGAAGATTTTCCACTATTTCAGCGTTTTGGGCTGAAGCTGTTTCGCTGGCTGGCGTCCAAGCGCCCGGAACTCTTTGACGCTGATCCGGAGTTGGTGGCGAAGTCTTTGTGAGCGTGGGGGGGCAGGTGGTTCGGCTGCCCTGTAAAAAACCCGCTCAAGAAGTTAAATATTTATATAGTCCAAGAAAAACTTCTAACGATTCGACTCTTTTTCGTGTTTCATTTGCTTCGGAAATAATTTCCAATTTAATTTAGCTCAGTGGAAAAGTGGTTTGGAACTACTTGTTCTCCTGCGATTTGATGGAATGCAAAAATGGACAGGATGGATTTCTACGAACCCTGAATAAAAATTTCAGGGCGTTCGGCACTGTGAACGACGTGACTACCTAGAAAGCGGGAGAATATGTGCCACCCAACACGGCCGTAGCCTTTGGTTATGGGGGCGGCCGAGGAGTGGCGGGATCTCTGCAGCGAAGTTGTTGCTCAACTTTAATCAGTGGACAGATCTTATGCACGCCCAAAATCTCTTCTGGCTTCCCAGTCTCGATAGTAAATCAGCAGCCGATCAGTGGAATGAACAGTTCACCGCGATGAACGGTGCTCCTTCAAACTGGGATGGCCTTGTAGCTCTGGCGCGGCACGATCTTGATTTCACGCGTACAATGAGGTTGGAGCGCCTGTTGACGCGCAAGTTTCCTCAACCTCCACCAGATCTGCCCGTCAGGCCGGTGCGGCTCGCCATCCTCGGATCGTCCACAATCAATCATCTCGCCGCTTCCATTCGTGTAGCGGCACTGCGGCGCGGTATGTGGGCAGCAGTTCATATCGGCGAATATGGTAGTTATCTTCAAGAACTCAGTGAGCCAGACGAAGCGCTGAAACACTTCGCTCCGACTGCTTTTTTACTACTTTTCGACGCTCACCATATCACGGGCTATCTGCCACGTAATGCTGATCAGGCTGCTGCCGACGCGGCATTTTCGGAAGTGACACAGACACTGCTTCCGCGCTGTTGGCGGGCAGCGAAAGAACATTACAACTGTCCGGTTCTACAGACGTCCTTCCTGCCCATTCTGCCACGGCTGATGGGAAGCGCGGAAACGTCGTTTCCCGCTTCTCCAGCAGGGTTCATCGAGAGATTAAACGCGGCTCTTCCCGCTTTATGCATGGAGCACACTGCGATTTTTCTTGATCTGGCAGGTATGGCATCACGCAATGGAATCGCGTTTTGGCATAATCCATCGTTGTGGTTGCGCGCAAAGCAGGAAATCGCACCCTGCGCTGCGCCTGTGTTCGGGGAACTTGTCGGTCGAAGTCTTGCTGGGATGGCAGGCAAAGCATCGAAATGTCTGGTTCTTGATCTCGATAATACACTTTGGGGCGGCGTCATCGGGGATGACGGTCTGACAGGAATCGAACTCGGTCAGGGAAGCCCCATCGGCGAAGCCTATCTTGCCATTCAGGACTATGCTCTGCGTTTGAGCGGGCGAGGCATAATCCTTGCAGTATGTTCCAAAAATGACGAACCCAATGCTCGCGAACCTTTCTGCGTACATCCGGAAATGCTTTTACGGGAAAAAGACATTGCCTGCTTCGTCGTAAACTGGGACGACAAGGCAGAGAATATCAGAGAGATTGCCAGACGCCTGAAAATCGGTCTCGATTCTCTCGTGTTCGCAGACGACAATCCCTTTGAGCGGGCCCGCGTGCGAGAGGCTCTTCCAATGGTTGAAGTGCCGGAACTTCCTGATGACCCGGCGCTTATCCCCGAAACATTGGCTGCAGCAGGATATTTCGACCTCCCCACACTGAGTGCCGAGGATCTCGCACGCAGTGGACAATACCAAGCCAATATTCAGAGAGCAGCCCTTCAGGAGAACGCTACAGATCTCGACAGTTATCTCGCGAACCTCAATATGAATCTGTCTTATGGTCTGTTCAATATTCAAAATCTGCCGCGTATTACGCAGCTCATTAACAAGAGCAACCAGTTCAATCTTACGACGCGCCGATATACGCACGAAGATCTGGTCGCCCTTATGCAGGACAGTGCGGCTTTCGGCCTCTGGTTCCGCCTAACTGACCGTTTTGGTGATAATGGATTGATCGCCGTCATTATCGGACGGGATGCGCCCGATAAAGTGCTGGAAATAGATACCTGGCTTATGAGTTGCCGTGTTCTGGGGCGCGGTGTGGAAGAGGCCACTCTTGGGATCATCGCCGCCCAGGCCAAGCAGCGGGGCGCGGCATTTCTGCGTGGACTCTACTTTCCGACTGCCAAGAACGGCATGGTGGCAAATCTCTACACCCGCCTCGGTTTTGCTCATGCGGGAAGGACTACGGATGGCGGCGAAGTCTATCTGCTACCGCTCGAAACGTGGCAAAATGCGCCAACGCACATTGTCTGTACTAAGTAGCTTTGCGCTCATCCAATAGCTTATCCGTTTCCGATAAACTCGTTCAGAATCTCCAAAAAATCATTCGGTTTTTCCGCATGCACCCAATGTCCTGCACCTTCGATAATCTTCAGCCTGTAATGCGGGAATAGCCGTTTCATTTCCGGATAATTGGCTGGCTGGATGTAATGGGAAAGACCACCAGCCACGAATTCGGTTGGTCCGTCATACTGCGTGCCCTGCGGAATTTCCGGCCACCCGACAATCGCTTGCATAGCAGCGGCGATTTCATGAATACCGATCGTCCAGTGCGGGTTATCGCCAAGTTCCAGATTCTGCATCATCAGATTACGCACTTCTGGTTCTGTGATGACCTGCGCCAGAAGGGCGTCAGCATCCGCACGCGTCAGATGGGCGGGCAGGGGAAGCGCCGCCAGTTTTGCGGCAAGGTCATGCCCCTGTGAAAAGCCGCCTTCTCCGGGCGCGATGTCCGCGACTAGGAGTTTACTGACAATTTCGGGATGATGCAGAGCCAGCATCATGGCGGTCTTGCCTCCCATCGAGTGCCCCACAATGATCGCGGGCGTGGCATTAAGGCTTTTGAGTGTCTCGAACACATCCTCCGCCATGGTCGGATAATCCATCGGCCCATGCGGACTTTCGCCATGATTGCGCAAATCCAGTGCGAACGTGCGATGCGTGTCGGCCAGACGGCGTTGAAAGAACCCGAAATTACGGCCTCGGCCAAAAAGCCCGTGCAGGAAAACAACAGGAGACGTGCTAACAGGCGTGGTCGGCCCACGTTCGATAACATGTAGAAGCATCAAAAATTCCAGAAATCAGATCAGGAGTGGACGAGGACGATTTTGCCGCTATGCGCACCAGTATCCATTTCCCTGTGCGCTTCGGCGGCTTCGGCGATCGGGAAAGTTGCATGCATGACGGGCGCCAGTTCGCCTGAGTCAAGAAGCGGCCAGATATTCTCGCGCAAAGCCTGCGCCACATCCGCCTTGTAGGCCGTACTGCGGGGCCGGAGCGCCGTGCCGGTAATGTGCAGGCGTCTGGTCATTATCCGCGTGAGGCTGACATTTTCCGCTTTTGCTCCCCCTTGCAGAGCAATGAGAACCAGTCGGCCATCCATCGCCAGCGTTTTCAGGTTCTTTTCAAAGTAAGGGCCGCCAATGATGTCGAGGATGACATCCACGCCTTTGCCTTCCGTCAATTCCTTGATTTTCTCGACAAAGTCATCGGTGCGATAGTTGATGGCCTTAGCACCAAGCTTTTCACAAAGAGCACATTTTTCGGTATCACCCGCCGTTGCAAAAGGCTGGGCACCCATTGCTTTGGCAATCTGAATGGCTGCGGTGCCAATCCCGCCAGCCCCACCGTGGATGAGAACAGTTTCGCCTTTTTTCAGCCCTGCCGTCGTGAACAGATTCGACCAGACTGTGAAAAATGTCTCAGGCAGGGCAGCGGCTTTTACGGCATCATAGCCTTTGGGCCAAGGTAGACATTGACCAGCCGGAACGGCGCAATATTCCGCATAGCCTCCACCATTTGTCAGGGCGCAAACTTTCGAGCCGATCGGCGGAAAAGAGATGCCCTCAAGCGCAGCGCCATGGGCAATCACGGTTCCTGCAATTTCCAGACCAAGCAACGGGCTAGCTCCGGGCGGCGGTGGATACAGCCCCTTTCGCTGCATGATATCGGGCCGATTGACTCCACTTGCTGCGACATGAACGAGAACTTCACCCGGTCGGGGCTGAGGCGTTGGCACTTCGCCGAGATGCAAAACATCGGGGCCTCCTGGTTCATCAAGGACGATGGCTTGCATGAAGGAAGGAATTGAAGAGGTCATCGGAGGCCTGCGCGCTGTGTTTTATCGGTTGGTCCAAACGGTAACGCGACTACCTGACGCCTGACAATCACACATGTTTGAGGACGCTGGCATTTATGAACACACTGTAGGATACTGCGAAATTAGAACGATTTAACTGTGAGAAATCAGTTCATTGTAAAAATCACTCTGCATTTCTGGCATGATGACGAACCCGTCATCATGCGATGCACCAAACCTTGAACGGTCGATGAATGGCCGGATGATGATCCTCTCCCTATAGAATGCCGCAGCGAAACCGGAGGATCCGGTTCAACCTGTCTGCGGAGGGATTATGAACATCCATGAATATCAGGCCAAAGACCTGCTGCGTTCCTATGGGGTTCCTATCCTGCAAGGTTCCGTCGTTCATTCTCCCAACGAGGCCCGAGATGCGGCCCGCGCCCTGCCGAAAGGTGTATTCGCAGTAAAAGCGCAGATTCATGCGGGTGGCCGTGGGGCAGGGCATTTCAAGGACAATCCCGACGTGCATGGCGTCAGGATCGTGCATACGCCGGAGGAAGCCAAGGCAGCCGCCTTTCAGATGCTGGATCACACGCTCATCACCCGACAGACAGGGCCAGAAGGTCGAGTGGTGCGTAAACTGTATGTCGAAGCAGGATGCGACATCGCCCGCGAGCTTTATCTTTCCATGCTTATTGATCGCAGCCTGCGGCGGATTGTCATCGTCGCGTCCGAAGCCGGAGGCATGAGCATCGAGGATGTGGCGGCAAAAACACCAGAGAAGATCCTCAAGGTCGAAATCGATCCTGATCGTGGTTTCATGGAGTATCAGGGGCGCGTTCTTGCAACGAAACTGGACTTGAAAGGTGCCCAGATCAGTCAGTTCGCGAAGGTACTGCGCAGTCTGTATACAGCATTTACCACCCTCGATGCCTCTCTCATTGAGACCAATCCGCTGGTCGTGACGAAAGAAGGCAGTCTGGTCGCGCTCGACGCTAAGATGGCGTTCGATGATAACGGACTGTTCCGGCACCGCCAACTTCTGGAACTGCGTGATCCAAACGAAGAAGACCCAAGAGAGCAGGAAGCCGAGCGTTTTGGCCTCTCTTATATCAGCCTGAACGGGACCATCGGTTGCATGGTGAACGGCGCGGGTCTCGCCATGGCGACGATGGATATCATTCACGAAGAAGGCGAGGCTCCCGCCAATTTCCTTGATGTCGGCGGTGGCGCTTCCCGTCAGAAGGTGGGGGCGGCATTCCGCATTCTGCTGCGCGATCCGGAAATAGAAGGGGTGTTGGTCAATATCTTTGGCGGCATCATGCGCTGCGACCTGATTGCCGGTGCCGTTATCGACGCTTGCAGAGAGGTTGGCCTCAAAGTGCCATTGGTGGTGCGGCTTGCGGGAACTAGCGTCGAAGAGGGACTTGATATGCTGAAAAAATCTGGTCTCGATGTGACTGTCGCCACGGATCTGGGAGATGCCGCCCGAAAAATCGTCGCTGCCGTTCGGGCACGGAGGACTGCCTGATGTCCATTCTTGTCGACAAAAATACAAAAGTGCTCGTGCAGGGATTCACCGGCGCTCAGGGCACCTTTCATTCGCAGCAGTCTCTGGACTATGGCACTGCCATCATAGGCGGCGTGACGCCGGGAAAGGGGGGAACAACACATCTTGGACTCCCTGTTTTCGACACGGTCGAGCAGGCAGCCGCGGAGACCAAGCCGGACGCGACCGTTATCTATGTGCCTCCGGTGGGAGCCGCGGATGCGATTCTGGAAACCATTTCTGTCGAAATTCCGCTCATTGTCTGCATCACGGAAGGGATTCCCGTTCAGGATATGTTGCAGGTAAGAGCGGCGCTGGATCATTCCAAAAGCCTGCTGATCGGTCCGAACTGTCCGGGGATCATTACGCCCGATGCCTGCAAGATAGGTATCATGCCGGGCCCCATTCATCGCCCCGGTTCCGTGGGTATCGTGTCACGGTCCGGGCCCTTGCCCTATGAGGCTGTTGCCCAGACGACAGCGCTTGGCATGGGGCAGAGCACCAGCATTGGAATCGGCGGTGACCCGATCAAGGGACTGGATTTCATTGACGTGCTGGAACGCTTTCTGGCGGATCCAAAAACGGATTCGATTATTCTGATTGGAGAAATCGGTGGTGTGTCAGAAATCGACGCCGCCACTTTCCTGAAAGACAATCCGGTGAAAAAGCCGGTTGTCGGGCTGGTGGCGGGCATCACAGCGCCGCCGGGCCGTAGAATGGGGCATGCTGGTGCGGTCATTTCCGGTGGAAATGACACCGCTATGGCCAAGATGGAGGCGCTGAAATCCGCTGGTGTGCATATCGCGCCGACGCCAGCGGACCTGGGAACGACGCTTCAGGCTGCACTCAAAGGATAAAAACAGAAGCTGAGGCGCGTCGGAATATGCCACGTCTCAGCTTGGGTATCCTTAGAAATGGCGCTCGTAAATCTTGATCACGTCGCCCGGCTTTACATAATCCTGAGGCATGAGCTTGCCTATCACGCTTTTGTCGCCTTCCTGCCGGATGACATAAGCGCGGCTTTCAAGGGAACGATAGGTAAAGCCGCCCGCGGAGGCCACGGCTGTCAGCATGGTCATGCCGGGCTGGTAAGGATACTGGCCGGGCCGGGCCACTTCTCCGAGGACGGAGATCATGCGGTAGGCCGTGATCTCAACAGACACTTTCGGATCACGCAGCATGCGGGAATGCTCGAGAGCCTGCTTCACCTCATCAGCGAACTGAGTCGTTGTGAGACCCGCAGCCTGAAGGCCATCCGTCAGAGGGAAAGCCACTTTTCCGGTGCTATCTACCCGAAAATCGGAGGTCAGTTGGTCCTGACCATAGGTCATGACCCTGATCTGATCGTCCACGCCCAGCGTGTATTCGCCCGGGTCATAGGACGGAACGCGCTTCAGATTCGCCCCGTCTGCACAGGCTGACATCAGAAATGCGACGCAGCTAAGGGCGGTGAAAGAGCGCGTCCGACGGTCGGCGGAGGTGGCTGGCCGTGTCATGTGCTGGGACTTCCTGTCATGCAGAGGGTTAAATGATACGAACGGCCTCGACACACATATCGAGACTGCTCCGATTCCAGAAGGTAAAGGCCACGATTACAGAGCAAAATGCACCCCCGCCATAGCAACATGCACGGGGAACATCGGGCCAAGATAGGCGCTCTGGCTCATATACTCGTAGCTGAAATCAAGGCTGATGTGGCGGTTGAGGTAGACATGCAGATCAACGCCTCCGCCATAGGAATTCTGATTGTTTGAAGCCACCCCAATAGGTGTCGCCAGCAGTTCAGGTGAACTGGCGGGGTAATGCGCCTTATGGAGATTGCCGTGGACTTCGAAAACGATATTGCGGGAATAAGCATGAGTTACGCGTAATTCCGCGCTGGTATCGGTATAACCCACGATACTCTCGAAAGCCGCATCTTCGATACCGTGAGTAATATTTGCCGATACAGTCGTCAGCTTTGTTGGAAGCCACCGGAAAGAAGCCTGTGCAATGGGGGAACTAATTGTTCCATACAAAGAGGAAGAAAAGACGCGTCTCTGGTAACCGACCAAGGCGCGGAACTGAAACGGCCCGGCCTCATTCCAGCTATAACCACCCAGAACTGAGAAACCGGTCGAATTTCTTCGTGGAGCTGTTATATCATCGGTCATTGAAAAGGCTTGTGTATTCCCCGTATATTTAATTTGGGTTCCTTGAGCCAAGAATAACAAATGACTGTTTTGTAGCATCTGATAACGGGCGGTGACTGACTCGTTGACAATAACGCGGTCACGATAGCTCTGATCCTGAAATGGGGAGGAACCAGCCACTTCCGGCTTACCGAAATAATAATGCTGGACTGAAATTTCAGGGCGAAAACTCAGGCGGCTTGGTAAAGCAAAAAGATAACTTACGCGCCCGTCGTCAACATTATAGGGAACGGGCCCTGTGATGATCAGCGCACCTGATTCGGTCGGCATCTGGACAAGTGACATATGAGTAAAGGCGGCACCAAGTTCGTCATGTCCAAAGTGTTTCGTGGCGCCGATCGTGCCATTCCACGTTGTTCGATTTTGTAATGAGCGAGACGGATATCTTGTGTCCGTCACACTGACCTCGGCATGAACCTGGTCCTGCCTGTCGAGCATCCTTACTGCGCTAATATGCCCCGCGGTCATGATGGCCGCGCTTTGACGACCGTGTTGCAGACGATCGACGTTACTTGAATAACCGAAGCTTTCGGTGCCATCGAGATTTACGGTCAATGGTCCATCACGATAACCAAGCGGTTGATAAGATTTTGATGCTCTGACCTGAGCGGGCTCCTCAATCAGTTCTCCCGCGCCCGAACCCAACGCAGGCAAGTATTCGGTAACGACTTGCGCAGACGCAGCGCGCGGAACGAAGGCAGCGCAAAGTGTCAAGCCGTAAAAAAGGTTAAATTTAGGGCGTAACATTGGGACAGTTCGACTTTCGTTCCTTAATAGGCACTATCCGACCCTCGGTACGGGCTGCCCCGCGTGAGGAATAATTGAATAACTGCATTTAGTCCATAC
>NZ_JBDNXK010000039.1:0-30423 GCF_047721705.1 Acetobacter sp.
GCCTATATATGAAAATGTTCCAACAAAAAGACTTATACTTAAAAATATCATTTATATAAAATAGAAGAAGAAAAAATATCTATGCGCAAATTTCCATTTATAAATACAAAATACCAAAATCAATAAATCAGAGGGAAGCCGGTCAATCAACCTGCTTCCCTTCTGCTCATATCAGAGAACGCGATGCACCCAGTGATGGTGATCGTTTGCCTGTCCCCGCTGCGCTGCAATCAGGCTTTCTTTCAAACTGGCTGTCACAGGACCGGCACCTGTCCCATCACCGATTTTGACTTCACCATCCTTGGTGCGTACGGCGCCAATCGGGGAAACAGCAGCCGCCGTTCCACAGGCAAACACCTCTGTCAGTCGACCCGAACGTGCATCCTCGAGCCACTGGTCAATCGTATAAGGCTCTTCATGCGCCTTGATCCCTTTCTCCTTTGCAATCGTGAGCAGCGACTCACGTGTGATGCCGGGAAGGATCGTGCCCGTCAGAGGCGGTGTCCGGATGGAGCCATCTTCAAAAACGAAGAAGATGTTCATGCCACCCATCTCCTCGACGAAACGGTGATGAACGGCATCAAGGAACACCACCTGATCACAGCCATGGTGCTTCGCTTCGGCCTGCGCGAGCAAGGACGCCGCGTAGTTGCCGCCGCATTTTGCAGCGCCCGTGCCACCCGGAGCGGCGCGGGTATAGGTTTCGGAGACCCAGACCGTGACAGCTCCAGCGCTGAAATAGGCTCCGACCGGCGCCGCAATGACCAGGAACATATATTCGGAAGCCGGTTTCACACCAAGAAACGCATCATTGGCGAACATGAAGGGCCGAATATACAAGCTGGCGTTTTCACCCGACGGCACCCAGTCCCGATCAGCCTTCACCAGTTCGTCCACAGCACGGACAAACAGACTTTCCGGCAGCTGAGGCATCGCCATGCGCTCGGCGGAAGAACGGAAACGGCGCGCATTGGCGTCAGGACGGAAAATGGCAATGCCATCGTCCTTGGTACGAAAGGCCTTGAGGCCTTCAAAAATTTCCTGTGCATAATGCAGGACAGCGGCAGAGGGATCGAGGGATAACGGCCCGCGCGGCATGACCTGCGCATCGTGCCAGCCTTTGCCTTCCGTATAGCGGATCATCACCATGTGGTCTGTGGCGACACGCCCGAACGTTGGGTTCGCCATCAGTTCGACGCGCTTTTCCGGCGAGGTGGGATTGGGATGCTGAAGGATTTTGAACTGTAGGTCCTCGGCGCTGCTCACGACCTGCTTCTCCTGCCCGTGCTCCGGGTTCATGACTGTCTACTGGCCATCGGCCTGTTTGTGGGAGCGACACTTGACCGGAAATTGCGCGTTTGAGCAATCCGCTCCCTCGCAATTCTGATCGCTGTTTTGCCGTGCCGCTACGAAATGCAGTTTCTGTCAGGCATGAACATGCTGTTTTGCTGCATTCAACTGCTGAGCCACATAACCCGGCAGTTCCGCTGGTTGCGCCACAATAACCTCGGGTGCAGCGTCTAGAAGCTCTCCTTCCGAACTGTACCCCCACGCCACACCGAGGGCGCGGATATTGTTGGCATGCGCTCCTGAAATATCGAACCTGCGATCGCCTATCATGACGGCATGGTGCTTTTCGATCTGATGATCCGCCAGAACGGAAGCGATCAGTTCCGGCTTTTCGGCGCCACTATCGTCCGGTCGCGCACCGTAGACTTCGCGGAAATGATGCAGCAGCCCCGTTCTCTCCAGTATGGACCGGGCAAGAATCTTCGGCTTCGATGTGGCAATATAGAGTGTGGCACCAGCGTTCTGAATGGCGCTAATGGTTTCTCTCATGCCGGAAAAGACCGGCGCGCGGAGAGCGCCGCCTGTCTCGTAAAGACGACGATAGCAGGCCATCGCCTCCTCACAACGATCATCGCCGTAATGTTTGAGGATCTCGCCGATCAGATCGCGGAGTGGAGGGCCAACTACCCAGCTCAGATCGTGAGAGGGATCTGGTGTGTGCCCCAGTTCCTCCAACACCTGCCTGATTGTCGCGATGATCCCCATGCGGGAGTCGATGATCGTGCCATCCAGATCGAACAGGACGGAAGTGCCGGCAAGGCTGCCAGCCGAAGGATGCGATATCATGTCATTATTTGAATACGGTCTTCGCCCCGCCGTCAACGGAGCGGCCAGCTTGTGTGCCGGAACATCCTACCTGTAAGCTTCACGGCGCGTAAATAAGGCCGCCTTTCGCTCATGAAGGCCGAACGCACCGGCAGGGAGATCACAGCATATGTTCAGTCACGTCATGCTTGGCAGTAATGATATCGAGCGTTCCCGCAAATTCTACGACGCCATATTCACAGCCATAGGCGGCACGCCGGGAACGCTGAACGAAAAGGGCCGCCTTGTTTACAGCCACAACAATGGACGTCTCGTGATCGGCAAGCCGCTCAATGGCGAACCGGCAACTGCAGGCAATGGCTCGACCATCGGCTTAAGCATCGAGACGCCGGAAAAAATCGACGCATGGTGGAAAGCTGGTGGCGAAAACGGCGGCACCCAGATCGAAAATCCTCCGGGTGTGCGCAAGAATGCGCTGGGAGATCTGTATCTCGCCTATCTGCGTGATCCTGATGGCAACAAGCTTTGTGCCCTGCACAAGATGTAAGACTTACTGACTGGAGCGGGGGATCAGTTCTCCCCTTCATTTGAAGCGGCAGGGCTGGTCCTGCGTTGGAGCTGCATCCGTCTGGATGACCATTAGTTCGACCGGCCCGTCTCCAACATTTCCAGCGTAATGCCCCACTCTGCCCTGCGCATCCTTCCGACTCAGTTGATCCTCGCCGAGTGACACTTCACCCGGTCCCATCGGCACCTTGTGTCCGTCCATCGCCGTCACATACCAGGTGCCTCTCAGCGGGATGATCCACTGGACTTTCGGATCAGGATGCCACGAACCATCCCAATGGGCTGGCTGGACAGTAAAGATGACGTTCGCAGCACCTTGCTGCACCCTGTCCTGCCATTGTGGCCCAGCCGGCTTGGACATGGTTTTGAGATCAAATTCGCGGAGAGGGCAGCGGGTCATATGGCTGACACCGTCACGATCTGCCCAGTTATGCCAGTACCACATCGTCGGCTTTGTCGGGGTTTCTGTCGCCCCTTTCGCAAGATCGGGCGAAGCGGCCAAAAGAAACAACCCTGCCGCGACGAGTGTTCTGCGCATCATTCTGCTCCTCACAAGGCTGGCGAAGATGATGTAGGCAACATCAGCGAGAGACATCGCCAAACATACCCACCTGTTTTCCTGCCTTGAAAACGGAATGGGAGCATGACTGGTTCCCGCATGTTCCGGTCTCGACACTCCGCTGTTTCCCCGCCTATCTCTCATCCTGTTAAAGAAAGGGCGTCCTGTTGACGTTCTGGCGACAATGGGAGATCGGCCTTCGGGCCGAAGATGATGCCAATGACTGCTGCCCTTGAGCGTCGTTTTGAGGTCGCGCGCGCTGTCGTAAGCGACGCGGCACGCCTTGCTCTTTCCATGCGTCCGCCCCCGGGCGGCCCAATCGGCACCCAGAAATCGGCGCAGGACTGGCTGACGGAAGCCGATGGTGCTGTGGAAGCCTTCATCTCGCAGCGCATGGCGACGCTTTTTCCTGAAGACGGATTTCAGGGGGAAGAGGAAGGCTCCACCCGACAGGGCAGCCTGCGCTGGGTCGTCGATCCCATTGACGGCACGTCCAACTTCGCGCGGGGACGCAATCGGTGGTGCGTATCGCTTGGTCTTCTCGAAGATGATCGACCCGTTGCGGGTGTGGTCTGTGCACCCGCTCTCGGTGAGACCTATACCGGCCTGATCGGCAAGGGCGCTTTCCTGAACGGCACGCCCATCAAGGCGTCGCCCGTTTCGGATCCCAAAAGTGCCATGATCGAAATGGGCTGGAGCAACCGTGTGCCGCGTGAGGTTTTCAACGAGAAAATTGACGCCATTCTCCGTCTCGGCGCCATGCCGCGTTCCGGTGGTTCCGGCGCGCTGGCGCTCACTGATGTCGCCTGTGGACGCCTCGACGGCTATATCGAGATCGTCATCAATCTATGGGATGTGGCGGGAGCGCTTCCCATCCTCGCGGAAGCCGGTGCCTGCGTCTCTCCATTCCTTCGTGACGGTGGCCTGACCGGAGGAGCAACCATTCTGGCAGTCGCTCCCGGCATCGCATCGGCGCTTTCGGAAGCGGTAAAAATACCACTGAGCTGAGAGACTTCTGGCCGTATCCGACATATGCAAGAAAAATGTGACGATACCTCTTCAAAACGTGTCGTATTGTTGCCAAATAAACTGCCGACACGTCGCACAACTGCTTTCTGAAGAAATCTCCATCAAGGGGAGATTGTCAGTCAGGCAGAGGAGTTTTGATTTTATGAAAAAAACCGCTCTTTCCTTCATGCTCGCTGCGGGCCTCGCCGTTGCGCCGACATTTGCGCACGCAGGCTCGGTCCACACGGACTGGGAGAAATTCAAGGCTGGTCGGGCCTTCAAGCATCTGTCCATTGACGGGCAGCGTGCTTTCGCCGACCTGCTTCAGGCTCATGATCTTCTAACGGCTGGCAAGACCGAGCAGACGGTTCCGCTGCTTTATGACGCGGAAAAGAAGCTTGATGCTGCCAGCAAGGCCAGCAAGAAGTTTGATGCGGCCGAAGCCTCTCTCAACCGTGTTCCGCAGCATCCAGCCCCTGCTGGCCATGTCCCGTCTACCGCGCCTGAAACATGGATCCCGATCGGTGGTGAGTTTGTAGAAACCGAGACGCTGGCACCGGAAAAGAAAGCTGCCATCGCAGCGGCCAACAGCCAGATCAAGACGGGCAACAACCAGCAGGCCGCTCAGAGCATGCAGGTGGTTAACGATCAGGTTGACTTCATCGTTGCTCTTGCACCGCTGAACATGACGAAGGGCGCTATTGCTCGTGCACAGGTCTTTGTCGAAGGCCGTAATCCGCAGGACGCTCTCTCAGCCGTCGATCAGGCGCTGAATGGTCTCGTTTTTGTGGATGATGACGTGCTGGACGCTCAAGCAGCGCCTGCATCTTCTGCCCCGGCCACGACGGCTGCTCCTGCCGCCAAGAAATAACGGGCGGGCACAACTTTACCGAAACGGACGGGAACCTGGTGTTTCCGCCCGTTTTTTGTCAGAAAGACTTCAGAAGCCGATCGAGATATTCCAGCTCCTCACGAGGGCGCGTCCGGTCGGAATCACGACGACGCAGTTCCTCCTCAATCTCGTGAGCGCGTTCCCGCGTTGTGGTCTCGGGCAGATGATCGCCCTTGTCGGGACTGCGATCGCTGCCTTCTCCCGTTGCACGGCCCAACGGATCCTGATCGGCTTTCTGGTCGTCACCGCCCTGCCCGTCATCCGTGCCGCTGCCGCCATCATCACCGCCACTACCGGACTGCTGCTGATCGCCGCTGCCTCCACCACCACCCAGAGACGGGAGAAAGCTGGTAGGACCGGAAGATCCGCCCTTACCCTGTAACGCCTGACGCATCTGGTTGCGCCCCTGCATCAGGTCTTTGAGCGCTTCCGTCTGATCTTTGGTCGCCTTGTCGTCATTCCCTTCCGCAAGCGCATGTCGGGCGTCCTTCATGGCCTTGGCAGCTTTGCCGAAGCCCGGCACCTCTTTACCCGACAGTTCCTTAAATTCCGTGCCGAGTTCTTCGGTCGCCCGCATCAGCGCGTGCTGCCCTGCCCCATCGGCACGCTGCTGATCTGCATTGGCTGCACCATCATCGGGCTTCTCGCCATTCTGGGATGAAGGCTGTCCATCCTGCGACTGCTGGCTCCCCGCAGTGTGCTGCTGACCGTCCCCGTTATTACCGCCCTGTTGTGGAGTTGGGGCGCCCTCACTTCCTTCCTGAGGGGGCACAAGACCAAGCCGACGGAGGAGCTCACTCGTGGACATGGTGGAAAGATCGTCGTTTTCCCCCGACGGAGAAGCGCTTTCATTAGCACGCTCCTGACGACGCTTCTCACGATCCAGACGTGACTGGGAATGATCCAGCAGACCAGTCTGCTGTTTGATCACATCCGCCAGACCTTCCGCCTGCTCCTTCAGCTTCTGCTGGGCGGCCATCTGCTGGGCAAGCTGCGCCATGTCCTGAGGCGTCGCGTTTCTCATGCGCTCGATGGAATCCTCAAGCTGTTGCAGCTTGTCCATCGCGCCAGAATCACGGCCATCAGCCGCATCGCCCTGCAAACGTTCCATCAGTTTCTGGAAAGCCTGATCGCCCGATTTCGTCAGGCCGGGGAGGTTCGGAATGGCTGATCCTTCCCTGATCGCCTGCTCCGCCAGCATCTGCATCTTGCGGCCAATCGCAGCCCGCAGCGCATCCATGCGACGTTTCAGCTCGGCCTGATCCTCAGGGGTATGCGCGTTATCTTCCCGCATATGCTTGAGCTGCTGCGACACCGCTTCCTGTGCCGCACGTACATCAATGGACGCGACAGCAGCGTCTTTCCCGCCATGAAGCTGGTCCTCGATATCGAGCGCCAGATCCCACAAGCGCGCCACGGCTTCCTCACGCGCGCTGTCGTCCGTGACATCACGATCATTCAGTAGCGCGACGATAGACGTCAGATTGAGAAACGTACCGGTATTGTTCTGCACCGGACCCGGCGTTTCCCCCAGAGTGGCCAGATCATCAGCCGCCGCCTCACGCTTCTCATCGCCAAGCGCGAGCCGCTTTCTCAGATCCAGCACAGCCCGCGCGACCGGCGATCGGAAATTACGTGATCCAAGATGGAAGGTGACCGCCGGACTGCGTGCTTGCTTGCCGCTTACACTTTTCGCCACAAGAGTGGCGGAGACTTCTTCGCCAGCCCACGGATCGTCGGAAAGATCAGGGGTTGTCACCCCCTTCGCGTCCACTGGATGCCCTGTCACCGGGATAGGCACGCGCAGCACGCGGCTTTTCGTCAGCAAACCGGCATGCGTCAGCTTCATCTCCACGACGAGGCTGCCAATGCCGTAGGCATGTCGCGCTTCGTAAGGCAGTCGCGTGCGCCGTCCGCCTTTTTCTCCACCCGGATTCTTTCCCCATGCCACCTGTGGCGCACCATCCGGCGTGACCGTCAGATTCCATGAAGCAATCGTCCGTCCACGGCTACGGACCACGAAGGAACCGGTTTTATTCAGAACCGCCTGTATGCGCCACGAATGCTCACCCAAAGGCTGAAGGGTCTCATCTCGAAAACCGCCATTCAGATGCGGCGCGGAGGAAAGACCCGTTACGGTGGAAACAAGCATCGAGCCTTCAGGAACCGCTGGCGCGTGTGCGAGGCCATCGCCGAGAAACACGGGCGCTGAAGGCGCATAGGATGGTGGTGTGATCCATGCTTCCACGTGCGGCATCGGCACGTCGGGATCATCAAAGCCCGGAATGAAGGCTGCAACGAGGCGACCCGGCGCATGTGCGCCTGCCCACACGCCAGTGCCTGCAAGCGCGACAAGCAGCGGAATGATGACCGGATTTTTCCCCAAGGTGGAAAGGCGCGGCAGACCCGCCTTCAATGGCCCTAGGGAAGCCAGAAGCCGTTGCTGGTAAATGTTCCACACCGCGCCAGAACCAACACCGGATGAATGGTCCGTCAGCGCAGCAAGCGGTCTGTTCTGAAGCCCAGAAACCTGCTCGATCCGTGCGTCACACTCACTTTCGGTGGGAGCGACATAGTTCTGCAAGCCGTATCGCGCCAGCCATATGGTGGCACCAAAGGCGCCAACCTCCACAAACGCATGAAGCCAGTCAGGCATGCTCTGTGGGATACGCAGCAGCCCGACAAGACAATATCCTCCCGCCACCGAGGCGGCTGGCGCAAGACGGACGATCAGACGTTCACTGGAAAGAACGCGTGCAGCCTGCTTGCGGACAACCGCAAGACGCGCTTCCGGAGACATATGTGAGGCGGGTGTCCCGCTTCCGACCTGTTCCGGATGCGCCCCGCTCATGTGCTGACGCTGGCCGGAACGATATCGTGCGCCCACAGATATTCGATGCTCTGTCGCTCACGAATGACAGTCCACGTGCCGCCATCAACCAGTACCTGAGCGGCGAACGGACGGGCGTTGTAAGTCGAACTCATCACTGCGCCATAAGCTCCCGTATCGAGCAACGCCACCCGCGCACCTCTCTGTAACGGAGGCAACTCACGGGTTTTGGCGAATGTATCACCACTTTCGCAGACCGGCCCGACAATGCTGGCGGTTTCCGGTGCAAGCATGGCGTCATGGGCCGACAGAGGCAGGATTCCATGCCACGCTTCATAAAGCGCAGGTCTCAACAGATCGTTCATGGCGGCATCTAGAATAATGAACGGATAGCCACCGCGCACCGCTTTTCGCAGCACCACGCTGGCCAGAAGCACACCTGCAGGAGCCGCTATCCAGCGTCCTGGTTCGATGGCCAGCCTGACATCGAGATCACCCAGTTCGGAACGGATCGCGCCGGCCCATGCGTTTGGCGAGGCTGCGCCTTCGTCCCGATAATTGATCCCGATCCCACCGCCGCAATCCACCACGGATACGGGAAGACCCGCAGCCCGCGTGTCGCGCACAAGTTCCGCGACACGTCTGTATGCGTCCCGGTATGGTTCCATCGTCAGAATCTGGCTGCCGATATGCACGGCGTAACCGACAGCCTTCACCCCCGGCAGGGCGTGTGCTTCCCGATAAAGATCAAGAGCTTCCTCGTAGGGAATGCCGAACTTGTTTCCTGCAACGCCGGTTGTGATCTTGGCGTGGGTTCTGGCGTCCACATCCGGGTTCACACGGAGAGCGACAGCGATTTCGCTCCCCAATGATGCAGCCACCCCTGACAGGACTTCGAGTTCTTCAGCGCTTTCCACATTGATCTGGGAGACGCCTTCCTCAATGGCCAGCCGCAGTTCGGCATCCGTCTTGCCTACGCCCGAAAAAACGATCTTCGATGCAGGAATACCCGCCTTGCGCGCGCGCAGCAGTTCGCCACCGCTCACCACATCGGCTCCCATCCCCGCACGCGCCAGAATTTCCAGCACGGCAAGATGATCGTTCGCCTTGACCGCAAAATGGGCCGAGATCGAAAGTCCTGCGTCTTTCATGGCATTCAGCAGGATCGCTGCCCGGCGGCGCAGGGTTTCTGCGCTCATGACCCAACACGGCGTCCCCACCGCATCGGCGATGGCCTGCAATGGCACTCCATCGAGCATCAGGCCACTGCGCACGTCGAGCGAGAGGTTGGAATGGGTTGCCAGAAGCTCGCGAACGGTCGGGTCCGGCGTGGAGAAATCTACAGGATCAGCCATGGCGCGAGGTTACCGGCTCAACAGGAAGTTGCCAATGAAAGCGTGTCTTGAGAACAAGACACGCTTCAGAAAGAAGTGAGGTTTCAGCCCTCAACAGGCAAGCAGACCATTTTCTTTCAGAATGCCCAGCGCCTGACGGATACGATGACCGTAGGTGTGATCCGCCATCGTACGCGCCTGAGCCTTCTTGGTGGTCTCGATACGGAGCTGATCATTGTCGAGATAGGTCTCAACCAGTTGATCGAAATCCTTGCGGTTCGAAAAGGAGGGAATTTCCTCTTTCGTATAATAACGACGAATTTCGTACGTATCTTCGTGGAAGACCTGCAACGCGCCCGCCGCTGCCGCCTCAAAGGTACGAGGTCCCGGCGTGGACGGTGCGATCATGAAACGCTTGTTCTCGAAGTTCAGACTGCGACCAAGGTTCAGAACCAGCTTGGAGCGCTGATAGAACTGCACCAGTTGTTCCTTTTCGAGACGCGCGTCAGAGAACCCGATTCCAAGCTCCGCCCAACCGGGGCCAACGATCTTGATGTTGAGATTTCTCAGCGTGGGCAGAAGGCCCCGTACGATATCCTTGCGGTTCGTGAACGCCACGCCACAGAACAGAACGTCGATGGTGCGCTCAACCGCCTCGTCGATCGGGCGATAGTGCAGCTTCGGACAAGCAGCGAGAGGCAGATGCCACACCTTGTCACGAGTGTAGAAGTTCGAGCCCCAGCGCTCACAGGAGAAGATCGCATCGAAATCGTGAGTGATGCGATAGTTGGCATCCTGCTCGTAGGGATCTTCCGTAGCCCAGAAAACCGTCGCAGCGCCTACCTTCTTCGCCTCACGGCAGACCTCACCGAAATACGTGCTTTCCGGAAGATACGAACCAATACCGAACACGACTGTCGGTTTCAGGAAACGGATCGCGGCCGCCGCGCCACTGATATTGGCGGCCGTCACATTTTCCTCACCGAAGCACTCGCCCCAGCCTGCCATGATCGACTCACGGATCTGCGCGTTCGCCTGCGATTCAAACCGGCCCCCGCTGCAGATCAGAACCCGCCCGGAAAATTCGCTCGTCTTTGCCATCCGTTTGTCCAGTCCCTTCCGGTTCTCAGTTCGTGTCATTCGCTGCGCAACCGTTCATTGTCTTGCGCCTTCAAGTATGGTCGCCACCGCTTTGTCAAACCGAGCAGGATCGCACTCGGTCTTGATGCGGTGCAGCGCACTGTTCCGAACGCTGTTCCACATGCCTTCATCCTGGTAGAGCCGCACGACCGCATCAGCGAACATCTGCGCATCAGGCGCTCCACCCGAAAGAATATCCTGCCCACTGCTCCAGCCGAGTTGACCGATCAGCAGATCGCTCGCAACCACAGGCAATCCGAACGCAGCGCTTTCGTGAATCTTGTAGGGAATCCCTCCAGCAAAGCGTGTCGGCGCAACAAACACGCAATGCGCATTGTAAAGAGGTTCCAGATCCTCCACTTCGCCGACGATGTCGATCCCTTCAAACTCATAAAGAGCAGCCAGATCAACTCGTCGCGAACGCGACCCGGCCACTGTGAGGCGGACATCCTCTCCCAGTCTTTCTCTGAGAAGCGGCATGACTTCCCGGGCGAACCAGAGCAGCGAGTCCAGATTGGGAGATTCATTATCGACAATTGCCCCCACGAACAGCAGGCCGTGCCGCTGATCAAAGGGCGCAGGCGTTGGCCGTGGCTGCACTGAATGCCCCAGAACAGCGACATTTTCGTGTCCGGCACGCCGGATAAGAGCAGCCTCGTGCTCCGTCACGGCAACGATTTCCTGACAGAAATAAGCACATTCGAACTCCTCCCGCAGCGCGACGTCCAGATCCTTGGAGCGTTTTCCGTCTCGGGAACCGAGCAATTGATCCCGCAGTTGCAGACGCGGGCTCAGAACGGCTTCCGTGTCGAGCACAAACGGCGTTCCGGGCAGATAGCGGCTGTTCTTGTGCAGCACGGGCAGAAGACGGGCGAGATTGTGCGTGCGCCCGATCCATACCAGATCGAAAGCCCCGGCGCGCTCTTCCAGAAAGCCGTCGAGTTTCTCAGCCGAGCGGTCAAACAGCACTTCGACCGTATCGGGGAAATCGCCATAAATCCGGCCAAGCGAATGATAATGCGCGTCGACCGGAAAAACCGTCACCGCACATCCCTGCCGGGCAAGGCTGCGCACGATGTCATTGGAGCGGACATACCCGGAACCAAGACTGCGGAGCGGGATGCGGTCCTCAATGTAGAGAACACGCAGCCCCCCTGTTGGACGGGAACGGGCCAGCACCGCATTTCCCAGATGCGCCGGATACTGATTGCGCAGGAAATCGGCCTGTTTGCTGACAAAAATCCGACGATTACGCTGCATCAGAGCAGCAGAATCCGCGGATGTGGAGGAACCGAACTCCAGATGCTCAATCACTACAGAAGGGTCATACACCACCCGATAACCGCTGCGGATCAGACGCACGCAGAAATCGGATTCTTCAAAATAGGCCGGAGCATAAGCCGGGTCGAACCCGCCGAGAGAGCGCACCAGATCCGTTCGGGTCATCAGAAACGCGCCTGAGCAGTAATCGACATCCCGAACGAAATTGGCTTCCGGACAGTTCGGATCGTGGTCACGGAGATAGCCGAACGTTGCTCCATCACGCCAGATGATGGAACCAGCCTCCTGAAGAAGCCCGTTCGTACGGATGATCTTCCCACCAACAGCACCGATACGCTCATCGGATTTCAGACGCTCCAGCGCGATACTGACGGCACCGGGCATCAGTTTGACGTCGTTGTTCAGATAAAGCAGCACGTCTGCCGAGACCAGGTCCAGCGCCATGTTGCAGGACAGCAGAAAACTCGCATTGTGATTCAGGTGACGGATGACCGCACCGGAAACATAGTGCTCCAAACGCGCGGTTTCATCTTTCGACCCGGAATCGATTACGATCAGTTCCAACGCGCCCGCGTAACAGTCACGCAGCGACGCCAGCGCCATCATGGTGAGCGGAAACTGATTGTGCAGCACCACAATCACGCTCACGTCCGGCTGACCGTTAAAGCTGAAATCCAGCTTGCTGCGCCCGACTTCGGGGAGGAAGCCTTCAGCTTCCCGGACGAACATCATCTTTGAATGCGCTTCGTCCAGTACCTTTGTTTCCCCGATACCCCCATCCCGTTCATGGGCCGCAACCCAGTGAGCAAACGGATCACGGAACAGGCCGGCTTCGACATCTGCCCGCACGCCTGAGCGCGCGGCATAGTCGATAAGAGAGATGTCCGGAGCAGGCTGACGCCCTTCAAATGCGCCAGCAGTCAGAAAATGGTCGTAACCGGACCGGAACTGACCGGCTCCCACCCCTGCGCCAACATCGGGATATCGCTCGCGATAGAACTCCTCGGAAAAAGCAGCTTGTGGGGAATAACCAGCAGGTTCACCGAGCGTCAGGTAATGATGAAGTGCGCATACCACCTTTTGCTCGGCAATGAGGGCACTGACTTCGGGATAACGCGCAAGATACCAGACAGGATCGAAATACCAGGACGCACGATACCTGTCGGACTTGCCATCTGTATTTGCCAGAAAGCTGGCAAACGCGAATGAGCCACCAGAATGATCGCGTGAGCCTGCGTGACGTTCAAAAACCGCCGGATCGAAAAAACGACTGCCGCTACGAAAGCCGCATTCCCCTTTTGAGAGGAAATGATCGTACCCATTGGCCAGATTTTCCGATTTCAGCACCTGCCCTGTCACATCAGGGTCATGTGTCCGATAATAGGTTTCGGAAAACAGCCAGTTGGGGGAATGATCGCGGTAACCTACGTGCGTATAATGTTCGAAACCGGACCGAAAGGTGCCGTTTTCAATCTGCGCGGCAACATCCGGATAGGCCTGCCGGTACCATTTTTCATCAAACCACCTGTTTGGCGAATATCCGCTGAGTTGGCCGATCAGCAGATAATGCGCCAGCGCGCTGGAACCGACACCAGCCGCCAGTTCCTTTTCCACCTTGGGATAGGTCGCGCGATACCATGCTTCGTCAAAGTGCAGCCAGACGGGAATCCGGGGCATGGATTCACCTCCACCAGCCCACTCGAAGACGGCAGGCCCCGGTTCCTTTTCAGCAGTCATGACTGCGGCTTCATACACAGCAGATATCCGTGGCCACCGCTCCTTCAGTCGCCGACCAGTTCACGCAACGCTTCGGAACAATATTCCACCACGGCACTCCCAGGCGCGGCCTCTTCAACGGAACGGATGACGTTATCTTCACAGAAAACGCGAATGTTGGTGGCCTGAAAACCAAATTCATCTCCCACCACATTCAGCAGGCCAACACGGTACCATCCCGCCAGCGTATCGTTGAAACCTTTTTTCAGGTTCAGGTTTCCGACAAAACCGACACACAGAGGCGCATCGTGGAAAATGGTCTGGACATCCTGCCGGATGAGACGCGATGTCGCCATGAAGATGCTTTCGCCATTTTCTTCATGGGTGAAGGTCACATACACCTGTCCAGCGCGTGACATGCCGCGGAGGAAAGCCCAGCCACGCACGATCAGATCGCTTTCGAGAACATCCCGCTCGTGGTTGCCGCCTTCCTCGATCAGGCCGGTGAAGAAGTCGATATAATACTGGAGATCACCCTTGTACTGCTGCGCGACCGGACGCGGCAGTGCGGAAAGCTTGATGCCACGCAACAGACCATCGCTCTCCGAGACCCGCTCGAAATCACGCAGGATCTGACCGTTCGAGGGCGGCAGTCTCGCCAACCCAACAATCTGGCCACCTTCGACCTCGATCTGCACGGAGGTCAGCTGGAATGCGCCGCGTCCATGCACGACATTGACCAGCCCGATCCGGAACACGCCCTCGCACCACTTGCCCCGGAGCGCGACCTGCGCCGAGAAGCCGGAGCGGCGCGGAGCACCGGGGAACAGCCCCATCACGTCCGAGCGGACTTCGCGGGAAGTCGGGATAAAGATCGGCGGAACATCATCCTCGCCGATCAGCGTGACATAAAGATGCCCCGAGCCTGACACACCCGGCACGACATACCAGCCCCGGATATGGAAATCGGATGCGGTGATGAAGTCTTCATCTTCCGATTCAGCGAATACATGGCGACAGACATCGTCGATGTAATATTCCGCTCCCTGAATCGAATACCAGTCTGACACGTTTTCCGGCAGTTCGATCGACAGATCGCGGGTCGTCGGCGGATCAAAGATATGACGCGGCGGCGCCTGATGCTTCCAGGATGCATGTGGCAGGAGATGAACCTGACCGACATCGAACTGGACATTGCTGCTCCCCATGTCCCGACGGGGCGCCACGTCGCGATAGAGTTGCAGGAGCGCGTTGCCGTAATCGCGCGCGTTCGTCCAAAGATGCGGGCCAATATTGCCCATCAGCTGTTTTCTGGTGCTTTCGCTGCAACGGATCAGTTCAAGACGCTGCAATACATCGGCCGGGCTGCCAATCGGCACCTTGAACCCGTTGACTCCATCCTCAACGCGGTCACCCAGCGCACCGACATCGCACACGATCGGAATCAGGCCATTCTGCCACGCCTCGGAGAGGGAGATACAGTAGGTTTCCGGCCAGATGGACAGATTGAGAGCAACGTCAGCGACTTTCAGAGCATCGATATCGCCAGCGGAATAGCGCCCATACGCATGCACGTTGGATTTGTGCATATTGGACAGGATGCCGTCATATTCAGGATGCACGTAACCAAAGATATGGAACTCGAACAGATCCGGATTTGCCATCTCAATGACGCTGAGCACGGCGTCCGCACCTTTTGTCCGCAGGAAGTTACCGATAATGGCAATGGAAAGCGGACGACCATTCAGAGGCTTGTAAGGCTTCGGCTCGATCGGCGCGTTCGTCTCGGGTGAAGGAATCCCGATCGTGATGCTACGCTTCTGTGCGAGGCGCGGATAAACTTCATGCGTCAGATCATGTGAATGTTTTGTGCCGAACAGAATCACATCGATCGAATCAAGCATGAGCGAGACGAATGCCCGGCGCGTCTGTTCTCCGCCAAACTCCACGTTATCCGCACGTTTCAGGCAGATATCAGCCGCCAGAACCCACTTTATGTCCTCTTCGCAATAGCGAAGCTCATGGTTGAGCAGATTGTAACGGGAAGAAATCAGGAAGAAATCGTGGGCTGAGAACACGACGCCCACACCGTTCGCCTTGGCGATGATCGGCAGCGAGAGACAGTGATGCCCGAGATGCTGGAAATGCACGATGTCAAAATTGTACTGACTGATCGCCGCCGAGAAAGCCATTTCCTCAGCACCGTCACACATCGTGTCGAGCCAACCAGTATCGGGCACGTCGAAACTCTCGATCTCCCGACCACTGGCGTCCGTCAGACGACACATGCCGTCACGATGCAGCCAGTAGAAGAACTCCACGTCACGCAGGAGCATGGAAGCGATGGTCTGCTGATAGACTTCCACTCCACCCCATGCCTGCTCATGGATGGTGGAGTGCGTGCACATCAGAACGCGCAGACGACCACGACGGGCTGGCACGCTGTTCGCAGGCAGGATTTCATGACGCCCGAAGTCCGCTCCCGTCACTTCCATCATACGACGCAGACGGTGTTCATAGAGATGGGCTTCCAGAACCGCCTTCTGTGCTGCCGTCGCCTGTTTCCGCCGTAGTGATTTGTTCGACAGAAGCGCTGCAATGTGTTCGATCACACCGTCAACGGAGCGCGACATCGCCACGCCAGCCACTTCCTGAATATAACGCTCGTCGAGTTGTTCACCCGCTTCCACAACCTGCGCAGTGCCAGCGAGACCCAATTCATAGAAGCGTGGACCCGGCGCAGTCGCCTGCCCCACATCGCCATGACTGGCATAATCACGGAACATGGTCAGCGTGACGGCGCTCGCATTGGCAAAATCGATGAAAGCCTCATGACTGATGGGCCTCTGGATCGCGAGGTCAGCAAGATCGGTCGGAAGAGGCGGCAGATATTCATTGCCGGGGCAGATGAGCTTGACACGGGCATTCGGGAAAGCGGCGATCACACGACGAAGGGTCTCGACGCGGTTGGGCCACATCGTCCCGGCAAAGAAAATATCATAATCGAGGTCGGCTGCGGCTTTGACTTTGCGTTCATGTAGCGAAAGGCTCGCGGCCAGCGGCAGGTAATGGCCCTTGTTCTGATAGAAATCGACGCAGGAAGGATCGTTGGTGAAAACGTAATCGAAAAGACCGATGTTTTCGACGTTAAACGAGACCATGAACGGGTCTTCGAAGGCCCAGAAAATCATCGTCTTGAAGGCCGGTCGGACACGCCGCATCAACTCCATGTTGATACGCTGACCATCAATACAGATCAGGACATCATGCTCGCCTTTGGCGGCAAGCTCCGCCAACGTCATATTGTCAGCGACGACGACATTCTGATCACCAAGAACCGTTTTTGCGGCTCTCTCAAAAGCCAAAGTCAGGTAGTAGTTCGGATTATGCGTGTAGTTCGTATTGTATATGACTGCCATTGACCTACGCGAGCGTCTCCGCCCTCGCCCTTCCTGAAAAACTACACTGATCGAACATCACATCTGGGCGAACACTATAACAAAGACTGCCCAGGCAAAAGCCCCTCACATCAGCCGCTTAAATTCCATGTAAGCAAAAAAAATGGCATCTCCGTGGAGATGCCATTTTCACACTCAGACTAAGATAGACTTAATCAGGCGTCGGTGTTCCGACGACGGATTGCCGCACCGAGAATGTCACCCAGCGAAGCGCCGCTATCAGACGAACCGTACTCGTTGATTGCCTGCTTGTCCTCATCCTGCTCACGACCACGGATGGTCAGAGCCAGCTTGCGGCCAGCGCGATCAACAGAGACGATCTTCGCATCAACGCGCTCACCAACGGCGAAACGCTCCGGACGCTGCTCGGCCTTGTCACGAGCCAGTTCAGCGCGACGGATGAAGCCGGACAGCACGTCGTCAACCTTGACTTCGATGCCGTTGCTCTGAACCGCCGTAACGATGCAGGTCACGATCTGGCCCTTCTGGACGCCCGTCAGCGCGTCGGCTGCCGGATCTTCCTGAAGCTGCTTGATGCCGAGAGAGATACGCTCTTTCTCCACATCCACGTCGAGGACCTTGGCCTGAACGACCTGACCCTTTTCGTAGTTCTTCATGGCTTCTTCGCCAGACTCGTCCCATGACAGGTCGGACATGTGAACCATGCCGTCGATGTCCGCGGACAGGCCGATGAACAGGCCGAACTCGGTGATGTTGCGGATCTCGCCTTCCACGATCGAGCCAACCTTGTGCTCTTCCGCGAACTGCTCCCAAGGATTGCGCTGAACCTGCTTCAGGCCAAGCGAGATGCGGCGCTTCGCGCTGTCCACATCCAGAACCATGACGTCGACTTCCTGAGAGGTAGCGACGATCTTGCCCGGATGGACGTTCTTCTTCGTCCAGGACATTTCGGAAACGTGCACCAGACCTTCGACGCCCGGCTCCAGCTCGACGAACGCACCGTAGTCGGTGATGTTCGTGACGCGACCGGTGAAACGTGCGCCCGGCGGATACTTGAGCGCCACGTTCTCCCACGGATCAGCCTCAAGCTGCTTCATGCCGAGAGAAATGCGCTGCGTGTCCGGGTTGAAGCGGATGACCTGCACGCGAACCGGCTGGCCAATCTGCAGAGCTTCGGACGGGTGGTTGATGCGCTTCCAAGCGATGTCGGTGACATGCAGAAGGCCATCGACGCCACCGAGGTCCACGAACGCACCGTAGTCGGTGATGTTCTTGACCACGCCGTCGAGGATCATGCCTTCCTTCAGGCCCTGAATCAGCTCGCTGCGCTGCTCAGCACGGGTCTCTTCAAGAACCGCACGACGCGAAACGACGATGTTGCCGCGAGCGCGGTCCATCTTCAGAATCTGGAACGGCTGCGGAACGCCCATGAGCGGGGTTACATCGCGAACCGGACGGATATCGACCTGGCTACCCGGAAGGAACGCCATGGCGCCGCCGAGATCAACCGTGAAGCCGCCCTTGACGCGACCATAGATCGTGCCGTTGACACGCTGGTTGGCCTCGAAAGCCTTCTCCAGATTGGTCCATGCTTCCTCGCGGCGAGCCTTCTCGCGCGACAGAACGATGGAGCCGTCCTTGTCTTCGTAGCGCTCGATGTAAAGCTCGACCATATCGCCCGGCTTGACCTCGGAGACAGCGCCAGCGGGGCCGAACTCACGCAGGGCAACGCGGCCCTCGCTCTTCAGGCCGACATCGACAATGGCGAAATCATCGGTCAGACGGACAATACAGCCCTTGACCACCGATCCTTCAAAGCCGCTATCCTGCCCCAGCGTCTCATCGAGCAGAGTCGCGAAATCTTCACCGTGGAAATGATCGGTGGCTGTTTGTGTGGCTGAAGCCATGTAGAAACTGTTTCCCTGTCAGAGTAAAAACTCTGACATGCCTGCGCTCCGCATGATGCTGCAGAACGTCTTGCCCGCCTGCGCTTTTTCGCGCACCACAGGCCACTCCTGACATTCAAGGCTGATTCACGACCATCGTGAATAGCTGGCGACGAAAGACACCCTGCCAAGTCGATTTGTCAAGAAAATAACGAGTCTGGTTGAGGTAAAGAAACCGCAAGCAAAGCCGCCCAACACCCATCAGAAATGGCGTTCAGGAAATCCATCGAAAAATAACATTTCCAATCAAAGGAATACGGCCAGACCATCCCTATTTTTGGCGCCTTGGGGCCGAACAGCGTCATCAGGGGTTTTCTCCGGCACTTTCAGTCTCTCCGGGCACCTTGCTCTGGATGGCAACACCCTTCCACCACATCTCCTCATTTACCTTGGGAACTCTGGATCAGCCACGACTTTGCCGCTTTGATATGACATCCCCCTTCACGAACGATAACACTCTGTTACACAGCAGGTTGTTAGAGAGTTTTTGTGTTGCGCTGCAAAAGGAGTAGAGAGGCCGCATGATCCATCGTGTCGATGCTTTTGGCATACATTCTCACTGCTGTGGTGAGCAGGGCATGCCCGGAAACCATGAGGGAACCCCTCATCGGTGCTGAAGCTTGGTACTCTTGACCGTTATGTATTGCGGCAGCTTCTGCTCGCGCTTGTCGCGACGACAGGAGGCCTGTCCGCACTGATCTGGCTGACACAGTCCCTGCGCTTCGTGTCACTGGTGGTGGGGCGCGGCCTGTCACTTGGCGTATTCCTTGAACTGACCAGCCTGATGGTTCCGTCCTTCGTGTCGGTAGTCCTTCCCATTACGACGTTCGTCGTCTCCCTGTTCGTTTACCAGCGCCTGGCGGGCGACCGGGAACTGACAGTCATGCGCGCAGCAGGACGCTCGGCTTTCGCGTTGGCCAAACCGGGGCTGATCTGCGCAACGATTGCCATGCTGGTGACCTTTGCCCTCAATCTCTGGATTGTCCCGGCCTCCTATCACCAGTTCAAGCAGTACGAATTTCAGATCCGCAACAAGATGGCCGCTTTCATGTTGCAGGAAGGCGTCTTCACCAAAGTGTCTGATGCATTGACCGTGTACGTGCGTGAGCGTCGGCATGACGGCACTCTGAACGGAATCATGATCGAAGATGACCGCGTGGCCAACAGTCGTGCCACCATCTTTGCGGAAAGCGGAACAATGCTGATCGTCAATGATCAGCCCCGCGTGGTGCTTTATGATGGCTCTCGTCAGGAAATCGACCATAAGACCGGCCGTCTGACCATGCTACTGTTCGACCGCAACACGATCGATCTGACGTCGGGGAAAAGTCAGGAAACCCGCTATCGCGATGCGTCAGAAATGTCGCTGAGTGAATTACTGCACCCCAATCCACAGGAGGTGCCAGCCCGTGACTTCGGCAAGCTGGCCGTGGAGGGGTGGAGGCGCATCACCACGCCTTTAACCGCTTTTTCCTTTGCCATGATCGGTCTGGTCGCCATTCTGCGAGGGGCTTTTTCTCGGCATGGCAATATCACCCGGCCACTTGGCGCCGTGCTGACTGTCGTGGGACTGCTGGCCCTCAATCTGCTGCTTCAGAATCTGGCTGGACGTAATATGTCGCTGATCCCCCTGATTCTGATCGAGGCCGTCCTACCCGGCCTGATCTGCGCGGCGCTTCTGTTCGGCCCAGAGCTTCGCTATGTGCGGGAAGATTTAAAAACCAGATCTGAATCTCAGGGAGCCTGACCATGTTCTTCATGACGGTTCCTGTGACTCTCTCGCTGTACATAGCGCGCCAGTTCCTCTTTTCAGTGCTGGCGATGACGGCGTCTCTGACAGGTGTTGTCTGTCTTTTCGATTTCATTGATCTACTCCGTCGCGTGGCAACGAAACCGGACGTGCCGACCAGTCTCGTGACGAAGATCGCAGGCCTGCATGTCCCATACTTTTATATGGAAATCATGCCGTTTGGCGTGCTGCTCGGTGGCATTATCTGCTTCTGGCGGCTGACCCGGTCATCCGAACTGATTGTGGCGCGGGCGGCGGGCATTTCCGCCTGGCAGTTTCTGGCAGCGCCCCTCGCCTGCTCCCTGATGCTGGGGGCGTTTACCACAGGGGCGATCTCTCCGCTTTCGTCCATCATGTACGCGCGCGCCGAAGCCCTGGATGACCTGTATCTACGATCTGGCGGTGGTCCACTCAGTCTGAATGGAACAGCCCTCTGGTTACGCCAGTTGGATACAACCGTGGACCCTCATGGCGTTGCCATCCTGCACGCCCGTGATACGCACCTTGAGAACAATACGCTGTCGATCCATGACATCAGTGTTTTTCGCCTCGATCACACGGGACACGTGATCTATCGTATCGAAGCACCTGAGGGGCGTCTGGAAACCGGTTTTTGGCAATTACAAGGGGCTCAGATTCTGCGCCCTTATGAAGTGGCGGCCCCCGCACAGACCATCGCACTCCCTACCGATCTTACTCTCAGTCGCGTTCAGGAAAGTTTTGCCTCACCAGACACACTTTCCGTCTGGGCTTTGCCGAGTTTCATCGCCATGCTTGACCGGTCGGGGTTTTCCTCGATTCGTCATCGACTGCATTTTGAATCGCTTCTCGCCCTGCCTGTGCTTGCAGGAACGATGTCGCTGGTCTCCGCGGGCTTCTCCATGCGCCCCAGTCGGCGTGGAGGTGTGGCCAAAATGATAGGATCGGGTGTCGGTGCAGGCTTTCTCCTCTTCACGGTCTCGAAAGTCGCTGAACAATTTGGTAACTCAGGGGCCCTGCCGCCTTTGCTCGCGGCATGGGCGCCGACCGGAGCTGGGCTCTGTCTGGCGGTCTCGCTGCTTTTGCATCTGGAGGACGGCTGATTGGCCTTTTCCGCATCTCGGTCTGAAAGACGGTCTGCGCGTCATCTGCGTCGCATGACCGCCGCATTGATGCGGCGTGCCGGGAACTCTTCCGCTGTCAGCGAGAATGACCTTTCGCGTCAGCGCGGCTTTTTGGTCAGCCTGAGCATTGGATCCATAGCCGCCTTTGCGAGCGGCTGCGTGGAAACCGCCCACGCGCAGTTCATGCCCGCTCCGATGCATGTCGCCATGGGCAGCAGCAGTGCGTCATCAAAAAGAGAACCTGCTACCTTCCAGGCCGATCATGTCAGTTACGATGACCATGCGGGTGTCGTGACATGGACCGGCAATGTACAGGTATGGCAGGCTGATCATGTCCTGCGTGCCGACAAAATCACTTACGACCGTAACACGGGCATCATTGCCGCTACCGGCAATGTCGCCTCGACGCAGCCAGACGGTTCGGTGATGTTCTCGCGTTATGCGGAGCTGACCGGCAGCATGCATGATGGCATCATGACACAGGTCCATGCCATTCTGCCTGCCGATAATGCCAAACTTGCCGCAAACGGCATGCGTCGTACAGGCGGCAAGATCAATGATATGACCCGGGCGGTCTACACAGCCTGTGAAATCTGTGCCCAACATCCGACGCGTGCCCCATTCTGGCAGCTGCGTGCTTATGACGCGACGCAGGATCTGGAACACAAGGAGATCGATTTCCGCGATACCTACTTTGATCTTCTCGGAATTCCGGTTTTCTATCTCCCTTATTTCTCAATGACGGATCCGTCCGCCAAACGACACAGTGGCTTTCTGATGCCCGGCGTGACACCGCATGACCGTTATCTGGGAACGTATTTCACCATTCCTTACTATTGGGCGATTGATGATTCGTCCGATGTAACATTCCAGGCGCTCATCGCAACCAAGACCGGGCCGCAGATTTCCGCCCTCTATCGGAAGGAACTGAATTTCGGCTCAATTCGTCTACGCGGCGGTCTCGCCTACGACACGCATCGTCATGGTGGATACACCAACAACTTCGGTGATTCGGTTGGCGCACAGAATGACCGTGGCATTCAGGGCTATGTTTTCGCTCGAGGGAACTTCACGCTTACCCGCAACTGGCGCGCCGGTTTCGACGCACGCGTTGCAACGAGCGCCAACTATATGCGTGACTATCGTATCCCGGGATACGGCGGCGATACCCTCAATTCGAATGCTTATGTCGAAGGGTTCGGCACGGGAGCCTACTCCAAACTGGATGCCCAGTTTTATCAGGGCCTGAACCGAGGCGTTATCCGCAATAACGAACTGCCGTTCGTTCTGCCGCATTATGAATACAGCTTTACATCCCAGCCAGATCCGCTCGGTGGCCGCCTCAGTGTGAACACTACGGATTTTTACGTCTACCGGACACAAGGAACGCGAGACCAACGCGGAGAGGTCCAATTGAACTGGGATCGTCCTTTCCGCAGTGACTGGGGACAGAAATTCCTCTTCACCGCCCGTCTGGATGGGATGCTGTATCACGCTTCGCAGCTCTATCAGCAACCAAACTATTATAAATATTACAAGGCAACCACGGCAGGTCAGGTTGTCCCGACGCTGGCTCTAAAAATGAACTGGCCCTTCGTTCGTCGTTTCATGAAAGGACGTGGCTCCCAGATATTCGAGCCGATCGTTCAGGCTATCTACGCCCCCAATCAGGGCGGTGGTGTGGACAGGCGTCTCCCGAACGAAGACAGTCTGAACTATGAATTCACCGATACAACCCTGTTCGCCCTCAACCGGTTCCAGGGAACAGACCGTATCGATGGTGGCCTGCGTGCCAATGTGGGCGTCCATGGCAACTGGACGTGGAATGGCCATGTCGTGGATGTCCTGGTCGGCGAAAGCTTTCAGGAACACGTTCAGCATGATCGCCTGCCCTATTCAGGCCTGAACCACCATCTGTCTGATGTGATTGGACGCGCACGTGTTGACGCCACCAACTATTTCGGGGTGACGGGCCGACTACGGGTCGATCCCTATTCAGGCCGAATCAATTTTGCTGATGCCCTGTTCAACCTGAACCTGCCACATTTCGGCATCAGCGGTGGCTATGTGCGGGAACCGGTCACACCTTTCTATTATTACGTGAATGACTTCCGGAATGGCGGCTCACCACCGTCGGTTTATTACCAGAAAACCAATGAACTGAGCGGTGGCGTATCGACCCAGTGGAGCAACTGGCACGCTTCTTTCTTTGCCCGTCGCGCCCTGTCACGACATCAGTTCGCTACTCTGGGCACAAATTTTGGCTTCATGAACGACTGCATGGGCGTCGATTTCATGTATCTGAAACAATATACGAAAATTGGTGGACAAAGCCGCTACTCCACCTTCCTTGTCACATTGTCTCTGAAGACGATTGGTGCATTCGGCGTAAAATAATGCCAGCCGAGAGATCTTCATGCCCCGAGACACGCTTCAAAAATCTCCTGCTGTTGGGTAAAAGCAGGGTTCCAATCGTTTCAAGGTGAGAGACCAAGCTATATGCGACTGAGCCTTTCCGTGACGGGGTCTGCCCTCGCCCTTCTGGTTGCATTTGGTTCTCTGGCCATATCTCCAGCTGAAGCCGCCCGGCCACACAGGGCGCATCCGGCGCAGGAAGCCCCGGAACAGGATGAAGGCGTCCCTGACACCGCGCCCACCTCGAAGAGCGACACCACGCTGACGCAGCTTGGCGGGACCGAGGATACGATCATCGCCATCATCAACAGTGTTCCATTGACGCGGCGCGATGTGGACAACCGTGAACGGCTGTTCGTTCTCTCCACCGGCCTACCCCTGAGCCAGGACGTGCTCGACCGTATGCGCCCGCAGATCATGCGCCAGCTGATCGACGAACGGCTCCGCACGCAGGAAATTCTATCTAGGCACATCAATATCTCGCCTGAGCAGATTGCGGCCGCCATCGAAGGGATCGAGCGTCGTAATGGCATGGAGCCGCATGCTCTGCGCAACAAGCTGGCGCAGGACGGCGTTTCTCTGACCACCCTGATCGACCAGATCCGTGTCCAGATTGGCTGGATGCAGGTTCTGCGCCAGGAATTGGGCGCCAAATCCCGTATGACGTCGCAGGAAATTTCGCAGCGGCAGGAAGCATTACGTCGGCAGGAAGGACGCGCCGAGTATCTCATCAGCGAGATTTTCGTCCCCGTGGCCGATCCCCGTCACAGCGAAAGTGAACTGAAGTTCACTGAAACGATCATTCAGGAACTTCGCAATGGCGCGCCCTTCCCGATTGTAGCGGCGCAGTTCTCGCAGGCGCAGAGTGCTCTTGATGGTGGCTCGATGGGGTGGACACAGGAAGACAGCCTCGACCCCGAAGTCGTGGCCATTGTGAAGCAGATGCCTGAAGGCGCAATTTCCAACCCCATCAAGGTGGCGGGCGGCTACGTCATCGCCACCGTTTCCGGAAAACGCATCATTGGGCATCAACCGGGAACATTGCTTGACACCCGGCAGGCCTTCCTGCCTTTCAGTACGCAGCTCAATCCTCAGGCGCCGACCGATCAGCAGCGTCAGACACTTGAAAAGGCTGTCCACCTTACGCAAACGGTCCGCTCCTGTGAGGAACTTGCGGCTGCCAACAAGCAGTTGGGCGAAGTTCGTCCCTCCAATCCGGGTGAGTTGCAGCTTGAGCGCCTGAACCCACAGATGCAGCAGATTCTCGGCAGCCTGCCGATTGGGAAACCGACACGGCCACTGGTGTCCGCCGAGGGTATCGACATTCTCATGGTGTGCGGCAAGAAGACCAAGAATTTTGCCGACCGGACACCGAGCGAAATCGCTGACCAGCTCCTGAATGAACGCGTGGAGCAGACAGCCCAGCAGCTTGACCGCGACCTTCACAGAAAGGCCGTGATTGAATATCGCGCCAAGCCCTGATCCGGTGACAATTCCTTCCAATCGGGAGCCGCTGGCGTCCGTCATCAGCCGCCACAACCTTGCTGCCCGCCATGCGCTGGGCCAGCATTTCCTTCTTGATCCGGGCATAACGGATCGAATTGTCGAGCTATCGGCTCCGTTGACCGGACGGCATGTGGTTGAGGTTGGGCCGGGCCCAGGTGGCCTGACCCGTTCCCTGCTCGACAGCGATGCGGCGTCAATCACCGCAGTGGAAGTCGATCCACGCGCAATCCCTGTCATTGAGGAACTGGTTGCGGAAGACCCTGCACGCCTGAAACTCGTGCGTGCCGATGCAACGGCGCTTGACCTGACGTCTCTCTGCCCTGCCCCTCGCAGGATCATCGCCAACCTGCCTTATAATGTCGCCACACCTCTTCTTATCGGCTGGCTGCGGCAGGCTGCGGAATGGGAACGGCTGACACTGATGTTCCAGCTTGAAGTGGCGGAACGGATCTGTGCGGCACCGGACAGCGAACATTATGGCCGCCTTGGGGTTATTTCCCAATGGTGCGCGACATGCTCGCCGATCATGCGCCTGCCACCCGGCGCATTCTTCCCGCCACCCAAGGTATGGTCAGCGGTTGTCGAAATCACGCCTCACGCAACTCAACCGGAGCCAGTGCTGTTTCGCGCCATGGAAACCGTCACTGCGGCGGCTTTCGGACAACGACGCAAGATGCTGCGTGGTTCGCTCAAAAAGATTGGTGGGGAAAAGCTGCTTGCGGCGGCAGATATTGACGGATCACGCCGGGCAGAAACACTTTCGATTGAAGAATTCGACCGATTGGCGCGATGCTTTCTGAAGGCTTCCGCCGCCTGATCGCAGGATTGTCGCTTGTCGAACGGCGATTGCCACGGAAGAATGACCATATTCCCGTGAAGGTGGTCGCTCATGAATGTCCCCCCGAAAATCGTCGTTGCTCATGCGACTTTCGACATCAAATCTTTCGTCGATGCATGGCCTGAACCAACAGACTGCGTGTGGGCAAAAAGCCGGGCGGAGCTTCTCGCCTTGCTGCCTGAGGCCGAAATTCTCGTTACCATGACCTTGTGGGAACCGCGTTATTTCGATCTCGCGCCCAAGCTCAGGCTTGTGCAGGCGATGAGTTCTGGTGTGGATCTTTATGACATCGAGAGCTTCAGGCAGCATGGCGTCCATCTCGCCAGTGCACGCGGTGTCAATGCAAACGCCGTTGCGCAGCACGCACTTGCCATGATGCTTGCCCTCGCCCGCCATCTGCCGCAGGCCCGCGATGACCAGCATAAGTCGTTCTGGCGGAAATGGGGCGGTGAAGTAAACGGGCGACGACGGGAACTGGGAGACAGTCACGTTGTGATTGTCGGCTTTGGCGACATCGGTAAACGTCTGGCCAGCCTTTGCCTCGCTCTGGGGCAACGCGTCACCGTTGTTCGCAAGCATGTTACGGAACAAAGCGACATGCCTGTGCAAGTGGTTGGACAGGCTTCACTGGCGGATGCAGTCAAGGATGCCGATTATCTCATTCTGGCCTGCCCAGCCACGCCTGAGACTATCGGGTTAGTCGACCACACCATTTTTGCTCACATGAAAAAAGACGCCAGCCTCATCAATGTGGCGCGCGGGTCGGTTGTGGTCGAGGATGATCTGATTGCGGCCTTGCGGAACGGACAGATTGCGTCAGCGGGGCTGGATACATTCCGGAAAGAACCGCTTCCCCCAGAGTCCCCTTTATGGGGCATGAGCAATGTCATCATCACGCCGCATGTGGCTGGCGACACAACGGTCTATGAAGAACGTGTGGCCGCCATTTTGCAGCAGAATGTGACGCGGCTGATGGCGGACGAACCGCTCATCAACCAGATCGTCTGACGTCCGTTCTCAGAGAAAAGGACGTCCCTGATGGGCTTCGAGGAAGTCGTGCATGTCGGTCGCATGCTCTTCTTCCTGTGCGAGAATTTTTTCGAGCATGATGCGCGTGGTGGGATCTTTGTCGCCGAAATAGCGGATCAGTTCGCGGTAATGCTCAACCGCGATACGCTCGGCCACCAGATTTTGCTTGATCATGTCGACCAACGTACCCGCGTGACCATATTCAGCCGCTGATCGCGTGGTCAGACCTTCCGGGTTCATGTCTGGCACACCACCGAGCTGATCAATGCGCTCAGCAGCCCATAACATGTGGGTCTGCTCTTCCTGAGCATGCTTGGCAAATTCGGCAGCGATGCTTTCACTATTGATGCCTGCCGCTGCAATGGCATTCATCTGATAACGCAGCGTACAGACAATTTCGGTCGCGACCACTGTCTGAAGCAATTCGATGGTTGTCTTCACATCGCCTTCATAAGCCGGTGTGACGGCACCATCTTCAAGGGATTTCTTGGCTCTCTCGCGGAGCGTCTGGATGTCCGTCAGGAACGTGTTCTCGGCGTCGGCAGTCTTCGTCGCCATAAGGAAACTCCTTTTCGAATGTCCGTGTCGTGACTCTCAACGCCCTCTTTCCGAAAAGGTTTCAAAAGATTTCCGTCTCTTAGCGCACCTCAGCACGAAGATTGGCCAGTTTTTCCGCCTGAAAGCCCGTAGCGACCACGTAAAGCTCGCTGGAATCCTTCCGGCTGGCCGGCGGTTTCGCATGGCGCACGGTCGAAAAGACCTGCTTCATCAGATCCAGCATCCGTTTTTCTGAACCGCCCTGGAAAACCTTGGCGATGAAGCCTCCCCCCTCAGCCAGAACGTCAAAAGCAAAGTCGAGCGCCTCTTCGGCGAGACCGATAATCCGCATATGATCAGTCGGTGCGTGGCCCGTCGTATTGGGAGCCATGTCCGACATGACAAGGTCAGCTTTTCCGCCGAGCATCTCGATCAGGCGATCAGGGAGAGCCGGATCAGTAAAATCACCTTCGATGATTTCCGCACCCGCGACCGGATCGACAGGCAGAAGATCGACCCCAACCACGTGCGAAGCCCCACGTTTGACAGCAACCTGCGTCCATCCACCCGGTGCGGCACCAAGATCGACCACACGTTGTCCCGGATGGATCAGATGGAAGCGGTCGTCGAGCTCAATCAGCTTGAATGCAGCGCGCGAGCGCCAGCCTTCCCGATGCGCAGCCTGCACGTAAGGATCATTCAACTGACGCGTGAGCCAGCGCTGCTGGGCAGTGGTCTTGCCCCGCGTCTTCTTGAGCATCACAGACTTGGCGCGGATTGTCCGTGCAGCGAGACCATCCGTTTCGCTACTTCCCGCACCTGGTTGCGCTGTGACCCTGATCGCACGTCGCCCGGGAACCCGGGCCGCCTCAGGGGCATCAGGGCTAGCCCCTGCCTTTTTCTTTTTTGTCTTCGAACCTGAAGCAGGTGGTCTTGCTGTCACGAGAACTAAACTTCTTTTCTATATGAGACGGATTAATCAAAGACTGCGTGAAGCAGCCTTGATCTCACACGCTACCATTTTGTCTTCACGCATCATCCGCAGAAGCAGACCATCGCGCAGGCCTCTGTCAGCCACAATGATACTGGACGGCCAAAGTGACAGGAATGCCTCGAAAATAGCACATCCAGGCATCACCGAGGGCGCTCTTTCAGGACCGATACAGGGATGCACCCGCATGCCATTCGGGCCCATACGGTGCAGGCGATGCATGGCACTGCGCGCATTCTCAGGGTGCAGGCAATACCCATCGACAACGTGCCGCATATAACGAGGCAGATCGAGATCAAGACTGGCGAGCGTAGTCACTGTCCCGCTTGTCCCTACCACCCTTACCGCGCCCCTCTCGAGATGCTGCTGAATCTGGTAGGTTTGCTCGAATTTCGCCATATGCTCATGGACGAAGGATAGCATGGACTCATAAGCGTCAGGCTGTGATGGTGGGAACATCTCGGCAAGGGTGATTATCCCCACAGGCAGGCTCACGTAGCCCACCACTTCATGCTTGCGGTTGCCTGAACTCAGCTTCACCCAGGCAATTTCGGTGGAACCACCGCCGATATCCAGCAACAGCCCCCATTCTGGAGGGTTCTGTTCGCCCAATGCGGGGAAATCGCGATGCAACAGAGTTGAACAGCTTTCCACCGCCAGCTCAGCTTCTTCCCGACCGGAAATAATCTCGAAATCGAGGCCGGTTTCCCGCCTTATACGCTCGACGAAATCTCTCCCGTTCCGTGCCCGGCGGCAAGCTTCCGTCGCGACAGCACGCAGCCGCACTGAACGATGGCGCCCAAGGCGTGTAGTGCATACACGCAGGACATCCAGCGTACGGATCATCGCTTCTTCGTTCAGCTCACCTGTGCCCTGCAAGCCTTCACCCAGACGTACAATCCGGCTGTAGCTATCGATGACCCGGAATCCTGCAACAGTGCGCGACGCAATCATGAGTCGGCAGTTATTGGTCCCAAGATCGAGAGCGGCACAGATTTCCTCTTTGCCACCTCCCCCTAAAGGAGCCGAGTGAAAAGAGTCGCCCTTTTCCTGCTTCGGTACGACGGGAGCAGAATGCACCCTGGAAAAATTTTGAGATGAGGGTGAAAAACGATTCGGAAGCGCCCCTCGGCCCCGAGGCCAGGCGCCAATGCCGTTCATACGCCTGGCTCCTTTTCGAATACGAGTTTAAAGAAACGTTACGTTATAGTTGAGGAAAAAAGGCGTCGCGGCAAGAGAAAACTACCCAATGATTCCAAAAAGCAATTTTTGGGGTTGCCGAGAGATATTACGGGTGGTAGGACGCTGCCACACCGACGGAACGGAGCGTTGCTCACTGTTTCGATCCTCTGCTGGGGGATAGTTTAGCGGTAGAACTACCGGCTCTGACCCGGTCAGCCCTGGTTCG
>NZ_JBDNXK010000040.1:0-30403 GCF_047721705.1 Acetobacter sp.
ATTCCGCTCTATGGCGGAAGGGGTGGGATTCGAACCCACGGTACGGTTACCCGCACGCCAGTTTTCAAGACTGGAGCCTTCAACCACTCGGCCACCCTTCCATCAAGCCCTGCGGCTTGCGCGGTTATGCTGCAAAACGCCCGCGAATGCAACACGCTATAACGGCATATCCTTTCACAGTCGTGAATGATTATTGCAGCAATCTGCAACGCTTCTTTCTCACTGTTTGTGACGCAATGATATCCGTCCGCAAAGAATGGCAAAGTATAAATTTCAATTAAAAAATCATCCGAATTTCCTGGCACGAACGTCTTGGGACATCGCATAAAGCCCGAGGTCGCCAGCATATAAGCATGTTCGACAAGGAATTTTCTGAAATGAAAAGCATTAAAGAAAGCGATATTAAATATATCAACATCGCTAAAACATGTCATCTTTACGGAATTGGTCGCACGTATTGTTACAAACTTCTTTCAGATGGAAGCATAAAAGCAAAAAAACTGGGAGGGCGCACTCTCGTCTCTGTAGATTCTCTCAATCAGTATTTCAAAACGCTGCCTGATTATAAATCCGGCAATGCGCTTTGAGGGAGAGACACTCATGGATCGCGTGATTGTTTATCCCGCTCAGATCATTGCCGAGACGGACACACTGATCGCACAGCGCAATACCGAACGCGCTGTCGGTCAGGTCATTGCCATGACGATGGGAGGACCGGGCCCTTTTGCGAGTGGCCTTGCCGCGACCTGTTCCGGCTCAGATCTGGTTGTCAATGTCGCAAGCGGACAGATCAACGAAAGCGCCGTGGCGGACGCCTCTGCCTATGGAACACTGCCTGCCGACAGCACAGTCATCATGCGTCAATATACGGCAGCGGCAGCGAGTTTTACACTCACAACCTCAACCGAAGCCCAAACATACTATATTTACGCCACGGTCGCGCTCACCGATAGCGGTACGGCCATGCTCCGTTATCTTGATGCATCGGATACAACGCGCACGCTTTCGGGTGAAACAGACACAGGACAACCCCAGCCGACCCAGCGCACAGCGACAGCGACACTCGCCATTTCCACGAGTGCGCCGCCAGCAGATGCGATCACGCTCTGGCGCGTTGATCTGCCAGCGAACGCAACGACAGTCACGCAGTCGATGATTTCGGCTGACAATGCGAATCTTTTCTATCCAAAGATTCCTGCCCTTGCTCCGAAAGACTCGCCCGCGTTCACAGGCACGCCAACTGCGCCTACACCCGCAATCGGAGATTCATCAACTCGCCTTGCAACAACAGCCTTTGTCACAAACTGGTCGGCAGCGAACCTTCTGCAGATCAACACGTATGAAGGCCCCACCGCATCGGCTGGAGGTTATGCCATCATCCAGCTTTCCATCCTCTCACGCACAAAATTCGCCATTATTGAACTCAGTGGCGGCGGTGGCGGCGGCGGCGGTGCACCAACCTGCGGCTCAACTGAAGGCAGCACTGGCGGAGGCGGCGGGGCTGGCGGTTATTGTCGCTTCCTTGTCGATGTGACGCAAATCCAGTGGCCGGTTACCGTTACACTCGGAGCCGGTGGGCGCGGAGGTCAGTCTTCCTCAACCGCCATGACCGGCAATAGCGGTGGCTCTGCTGCGTTCGGAAACATCGTTGTTGCAACAGGAGGTTCCGGTGGTCTCGTCGCCAAGGGGGGCGGTGTAGCGATCATCGGCGGCGCGGGAGCTGGGGGAGCGACACAGGTCGTCAGTTCAACCGGCATCACTGTTCTGAACAGTGCTGTTGGACAAAGCGGTTTTTCCGGACACGTCTCCGGTGTCTCGGAAAACTATTTCTTCGGTTACGGCGGCGCCGGGGGCGGACGCCCTCCCTATTACGCAGGCGGCTGGGAGTCCGGCTCGGGTGAAACTGGGAAACCGGGCGATCCCGGCGGTGGTGGCTCCGGCTCCTGCGTCGCACCCAGTGGAACATATCAGAATGGCGGCGATGGTGGTCCTGCGTGGATGACCGTTACGCAATATGGATAAGGCAATTTGAAATGAAGCATTTTTTCGAAGGTTGGGCCGGTCTTCTTCTGCCCGGATGGACTGAACTCACACTTGAGGGATACGCACGCGTTCCCGTCACTTTCATGGCGATCGGAGGCGGCAGCGAAACGCGTCCGGATGTCGATCTCGTTTTCCCTGCCCCACAGGCTGCCTATCCCGTCTGTGCAGGCATCGGCCTTTTCACCGCTTCCAGCGGCAATGACGGTCCGATCCTTTACTGGCAGTTCGCGCACTGGAATCAGACGGGACGCATCACATCCGTCATCATGCCTCAGCCTGAAGTCACGCTCCTTCTCGACCGCACTGTGTGCTGGCAGAACAATGCCGCAATCGGTCATACGGCAGCGGGGGGCACGGTTTATGTCGGACAGGATGTCACCCTGATCGACGGCCGGGACTAAATCCTTTGTCCTGCTCCAGAACCAGAGAATAAGGGCATGGAGCAGGACAGCCTCAATCTTCCGCCCACCGCTCGATTTCGACACCAACAGAATCCATGTCGGAAAATACATCGAGCTTTTCGACAGAAATACGAACAACCCTCACCCGAGCGTCTTTCATGACCTCAATGGCGATACGCTCGGCCAATGTTTCGACCAACTGCGTATGAGTCTCTGTCGCGAAACGACGAATGGTCAGAACGGCTTTTTCGTATGACACCGTACGACTGAGGTCATCAACGCCTTCTATCAATTCCCGACTATCATCCACGCCGAACGACACATTGATGCGCACGCGCTGCGTAACGCCCTGCTCGTGTGGAAAAACGCCGATATAAGCATCGACAATCATGTCACGGATAAAAAGCCGTCGCAGAGCCATCTCTGCAGGCCAAGGCGCAAGAATTGTCATCGCTCTATTCCTCGACCCTATGGCTGGAAGCGGGAGGGGCATAATACCACTGAAGATGCTGCGCACCATCCAGCGCCAGCATCTGGCCTGTCACGGAAGGCAGCATCAGGAAAGAAAGAAGTGCCCGCGCCACTTCGTCAGGGGACGTGCCCCGCCCCAGCGGCACGGATTCACATTGCTTCCGAAACTGCTCTTCGGTCTGTCGAGGACTTGGCAAAGCCGGTCCCGGTCCAATCGCGTTCACACGGATCTTTCGTGGGGCCAGCGCCAACGCCATGGTTTGTGTCAGCGTCCAGAGCGCGGATTTTGAAACCGTGTAGCTGACGAAATGAGGCGTCAACGACCAGACACGTTCATCAAGCATATTGAGCACCATCCCCTCCCTCTCAGAAGGTAAGAGACGGGCAAACTCCTGCATCAATACATACGGAGCACGAAGATTCGGCTCCAGATGCTCATCCCAGCTCTCCCGCGTGACCGTATTCCATTCGTCGCGATCAAAAGTGGAGGCATTGTTGACCAATACACCAACAGGCTGTCCCAGCAGTTCGGTTGCCCGCCCCACCATGCCGGTCACCTGCTCTTCATGAGCCAGATCGGCCTTCAGCAGGCAGCATCGCTGGCCCAGCGCCTCGATTTCCTGCTGCAACGCCAGCGCGGCGTCATCGCCGGAACGATAATGCACGGCAACGGCAAAGCCAGCACGGGCAAGAGTGATCACCATCGCACGACCAAGACGGAGCGCCCCACCTGTCACAAGCGCCGCCCGGGGAATTTTCGGACAGATCAGTGTTCCAGCCAGAGCAGCTTCGTCAGTCATGCATTCTTCTTTCATAACGGGCGACGGGCGCTTAAGGCAGCCGCCAGCGTGCCGTCATCCAGCACGTCCAGCGCTCCCCCCATCGGCACACCCTGTGCGACACGACTGACCGCCACTCCATAAGGAGCGATCTTTTCCTGCAACCAGTACATGGTTGTCGCGCCTTCGACAGTCGCGCCAAGTGCAAGAATCACTTCTCTGATCGAGCCATCTTTCAGACGACTGAACAGTGATTCCACATTCAGGTCTTCCGGTCCGACGCCCCTCAGTGCAGACAGCACGCCCCCCAGCACCTGATAGACTCCGCGATGCGCGCCTGCCCGCTCAAGGGCCCAGAGATCACTGACCTGCTCCACCACGCAGACCACGTCATGCAGACGGTCAGGGTCTGAACAGATGCGGCACGGGTCGTCGATATCAAGATTGCCACACACCGAGCATGTCTTGACCGACACAGCAGCGTTTTCCATCGCGCGCGCGAGAGGAAGCATTCTGCGCTGCGGATCACGCAGAAGCGCAAGCGCCACCCGACGTGCAGAACGCGGCCCCAGCCCCGGCAGTCGAGCAATCAAACCGATCAGATGATCGATATCGGCAACAGCCATTTATGATAAGACCGTCAGCGTCCGTGTCAGAACGGCAGCTTCAGTCCCGGCGGCAGATTGAGACCACCCGTGACCTTGCTCATTTCCTCGGACGCGGTCTTGTCCAGACGCGCCTTGGCATCCGCACAGGCTGCCACAATGAGATCCTGCAACATTTCCATTTCTGTCGGATCGGCCAGTTTCGGATCGATCGTGATGGCTTTCATGTCGCCCTTCCCACTGAGGGTAACGGTGACCATGCCAGCACCCGAGCTGCCCTGAATCTCGATTTTCTCGAGGCTCGACTGCATTTCTTCCATCTTTGCCTGCATCTGCGATGCCTGCTTCATCAGTCCGGCCAGATTTTTCATGGTCTTCAATCCTAACGTTTCACACAATGAGGCGACTGTCGCCTTCAATCTCAGTCGTTTTCTTCGGGATCGTAAAGATCCTGGTCAAGCCCTATCGCCGGAGAGCCGAATTCTTCGGGCGGCAGACCATAATGATCGTCCAGTGTCTGATCACGCACTTCTCCCAGTTCAGCATCGGGAAACGCGCCAAGGATAGCCTGCACCAAGGGATGCGCCGCCGAACGTCTGGTATGCAGCTGGATGATCTCCGCGCTCTGCTCAGCGAGCGTCGGCTCACCTTCGGCTTCGACAGCACGAACGGACCACTGATCCCCAAAGTGGGCGTGCAGAAGCGCCTGAACCCGCTTCGGCAAATCACCCGGAGCAGGATGCGCCACCCGGAATTCCACTACAGGGGGAGCGAACGTGACGAGATGCGCCGAATGGCGCAGATGACCATGCAGCGTCGCTTCACGGCAGTCTTTCACAAAAGCGACCAACTCGCGCCAACTGCGGGGCGGCTGTCTCGCTTCTGCGACGACAGCTTGGGGTTGCGCCTGAGGCAACGGCACCAGTTCGGCAGAAGGCGCGTCCTGACCACCCCACCGTTCATTGGCAACTTTTTTCCGCCAACCGCCATCATCACTCGCTGCAGCTTGCACGCCATTGGATGACGATTCGACAGCCGATCCGACCGACGGCGGGGAAGAACCACCATCCGTTACCTTCAGTTTCTTCAGCAACTCTTCCGGAGGCGGCAAGGTCGAAGCATGGCAGAGACGAATCAGCACCATTTCCGCTGCTTCACGCCGCAGCGGCGCGTCATCCACCTCGGAAATGCCCTTAAGAAGCATCTGCCAGAGCCGGGAAAGTGTCGAAAGTGAAAGACTGCCCGCAAACGCCGCACCGCGGGTCCGCTCCATCTCGGGCAGTTCGACTGTTTCTTCCAGTCCCCTCACTGTCTTAAGTCGTGTAACCGTATGGGTGAGTTCGGCCAGATCGCGCAGCATCAGGCCCGGATCATTGCCACGATCATAAAGAGAATTTGACAGGCCGATCGCTGCTGTCACATCCCCCCGCATGACCATCTCGAACAGGTCGAAAACCGCCGCCCGATCAGACAGGCCGAGCATCGCCGCGACACCCGCCTCCGTTACGCTGCCGTCGCCCGCTCCCTGTGCGATCGCCTGATCCAGCAGCGAAAGACCATCGCGCACCGAACCGTCGGCAGCGCGGGCAATAAGCTTCAGTCCTTCCGATTCGGCAGCAACATGCTCCTTCTCCACGATTTTCGTGAAAAACGTCAGCAGCTCGGACTGAGAGACGCGGCGGAGGTCAAACCGCTGGCAACGTGAGAGAACGGTAATCGGCACCTTCCGCAACTCGGTCGTCGCAAAGATGAACGTCACCTGCGGAGGCGGTTCCTCCAGTGTTTTCAGCAGCGCATTGAAGGCATTGCGGGACAGCATGTGCACTTCGTCAACGATGAAGACCTTCATGCGGCCCTGAATCGGACGAAAATGACAGGCCTCGATAATTTCGCGCACGTCATCCACGCCCGTGCGGGAAGCGGCATCCATTTCCAGCACATCGGGATGACGATCCGCGAGAATCGCCACGCAGTTGGAACAGACTCCGCAAGGATCTGCCGTTGGGCCTCCCTGCCCGTCCGGTCCGATGCAGTTCAGACCACGCGCGATGATCCGCGCCGTCGTCGTCTTACCCACTCCGCGCACGCCCGTCAGCATGAAAGCGTGCGCCACACGCCCAACAGCGAAGGCGTTGCGCAGCGTGCGGACGAGCGCATCCTGCCCGATCAGTTCATCAAGTTTGGCTGGACGATATTTGCGGGCGAGAACCCGATAACCGGGCGCAGAGGGAACAGATGTCTTGCTCTCTGGAACGGATCTGGGCGACTCGATGGGTTCAGGGTCGCCAAAGAAGCCACCACCTTCAGAAGGGGGCAACGGCAGATCGTCTTCTGCCTCTGTATCAATGTCTGGCATGGTTCTGACAAATCCGCTGAACTGACTGAGCGCGAACTCTTCTAGCGGACCAGGCTCTTCGATTCAAAGAAGAGTGAGAGACCCGCAACGACCCGAGCGAAACTTACTGCGGCTGCTTCCTTCCGGATCTGACCGGGTTGGCAAGGTGCCCGTCCGCCACGGATCTCCCGGGCGGAGCCTTATCACAACGGATGAGAGACGCAAAGCAACAAATCGCGGTGAGGACGCATCCCGGCCCCACATAACGGGTTTTAAACCTTCATGCGGTCAGATGGCCGTTCGACAGCACTTTTTCCCATTTTCTCCCGAGCACAAATGCCACGCCAATGAAATTTTTTCCTCACAGATGGGCCTTATGGCTGGCATTTCTCACGGAACCGCCCAAATATGACCGAGTAGGTACGCTTTTGAAGCGTTGCCGGCTGCGCCGAACGGCGAAAGGAGTGTCATAACCATGTTGTCACGCAATCTCGAACAGACGTTGCACCGGGCGCTGACGCTGGCGGGTGAGCGGCATCATGAGTATGCGACACTCGAGCATCTCCTGATTGCCCTCATTGATGACCCGGATGCCGTCACCGTCTTCCGGGCCTGTGGCGTCGACCTCGACAAGCTTCGCGGCGATCTGACCGAGTTTCTCGACAAGGATCTCGCTGGGCTCACGTCCGAGCGCCAGACGGAACCCAAACCCACGGCGGCTTTCCAGCGCGTCATCCAGCGGGCGGCGATTCACGTCCAGTCCACTGGCCGCGACGAAGTGACAGGCGCCAACGTGCTGGTGGCTCTCTTTGCCGAGCGCGAAAGCCACGCTGTCTATTTCCTTCAGCTTCAGGACATGACCCGTCTTGATGCGGTGAACTTCATCTCCCACGGCATCGCCAAGGCGCCTGACCGCTCCGTGCGTCGCAGCGCCAATGGGACGCCCTCCGCTTCCGCGGAGAAGGATGAGGGAGAACGGGAAGAAAAGACGCGCGGTTCCAGCAAGGCAGGCGATGCTCTGACCACCTACTGCGTCGATCTCAACAAGAAAGCCGCAGAAGGAAAGATCGATTCGCTGATTGGCCGCGAGGCCGAGGTGGAGCGCACGATCCAGATTCTGTGCCGCCGCACCAAGAACAACCCGCTCTATGTGGGCGATCCGGGCGTCGGCAAGACAGCCATTGCCGAAGGTCTGGCCAAGCGCATTGTCGAGGGCGACGTCCCGGAAGTTCTCCTGAACGCCACCATCTATTCGCTCGACATGGGCACGCTGCTGGCTGGCACGCGCTATCGCGGTGATTTCGAGGAACGGCTGAAAGCGGTCGTGACCGATCTTGAGCAGAATCCGGGCGGGATTCTGTTCATAGACGAAATTCACACTGTGATCGGTGCTGGTGCCACATCGGGTGGCGCCATGGATGCGTCCAATCTGCTGAAGCCCGCGCTGGCGGCTGGCACGCTCCGCTGCATCGGTTCGACGACCTACAAGGAATTCCGTCAGCACTTCGAGAAAGATCGCGCTCTCGTCCGTCGCTTCCAGAAGATCGACGTGGAAGAGCCGAACCTCGATGATGCCGTGAAGATTCTGCGCGGCCTCAAGACGAACTATGAGAAGCACCACAAGGTTCGCTACACGGATGACGCCATCCGCGCTGCGGTGGAGCTTTCCGCGAAATACATCCATGACCGGAAACTTCCGGACAAGGCCATCGACATCATTGATGAAGCTGGTGCATCCCGGATGCTTCTGCCTGAAAGCAAGCGTCGGAAAACCATCACACTGAAAGACGTGGAAGATACGATCGCCAAGATCGCACGCATCCCCGCCAAGACAGTGTCCGCCGACGACAAGGAAGTGCTGCGGGCTCTTGAGCGCGACCTGAAGAACATGGTGTTCGGACAGGACAAGGCGATCCAGACGCTCGCCGACGCCATCAAGCTGGCCCGCGCTGGTCTCCGCGATCCGGAAAAGCCGATCGGCAACTATCTGTTCTCCGGCCCCACCGGCGTCGGCAAAACGGAAGTGGCGCGTCAGCTTGCCACCACACTTGGCATCGAACTGATCCGCTTCGACATGTCCGAGTATATGGAGCGCCATTCGGTCTCCCGTCTGCTCGGCGCGCCTCCGGGCTATGTCGGTTTCGATCAGGGTGGTCTGCTGACAGATGCAGTCGATCAGCATCCGCATGCGGTCCTGCTGCTCGACGAAATCGAAAAGGCCCATCCGGACCTCTACAATGTTCTGTTGCAGGTCATGGATCATGGCCAGTTGACGGACCATAACGGCAAGACGGTCGATTTCCGCAACGTCATCCTCATCATGACGACGAACGCGGGCGCGGCCGATCTCAGCAAGGAGGCCATCGGCTTCGGACGTGACAGTCGCGAAGGTGAGGATGAAGAAGCCATCAAGCGCCTCTTCACACCAGAATTCCGCAACCGTCTCGATGCCATCATTCCGTTCGGCAACCTCCAGCCGGAGACTGTTGGCCGCGTGGTGGAGAAATTCGTGCTGCAACTGGAAGCCCAGCTTGCTGACCGCAATGTCACCATCGAGATGACTTCGGCTGCGAAGGAATGGCTTGCCGAACGTGGATACGATCGCCTGTATGGTGCGCGGCCGCTGGGACGGATCATTCAGAACGCGATCAAGAAGCCGTTGTCCGAAGAACTGCTGTTCGGGCACCTGACCAAAGGTGGCGCGGTCAAGATTTCCGTAAAGGACGGCGAACTGTCGTTTGAATATATGGAAAACGCGGCTCCCACATCTCCGGCACTGGAAACGCCGGAGGAAGGTGAGGAAAAGGCGGATTCAGACGGTATGCCTTCCTGACAGAACTTCTGAGCCACCCTATTTTTCCGGATAGGGTGGCTGCCTTGCCTTGACCCATCGGGCACGGCATGGTTTTCCGTCAAGGGCAGACCATGAGGAGAGATGATGGAAGGCAAATCAGTGCGCCACGGAGTTATTCTGCATAGCGAAGCAGATTTTGTCGGGCTTCGTGCAGCAGGGCGTCTCGCGGCGGAAACGCTGGACATGATCACCGAATACGTGCGCCCCGGCGTCACGACAGGTGAACTTGATACCATCATCCACGAATTCACGCTCAAGAATAACGCGACCCCCGCCACTCTGGGCTACAAGGGCTATCCGAAATCCTGCTGCATCTCGATCAACCATGTGGTGTGCCACGGCATTCCTGGGGAGCGTGTGTTACAGGACGGGGATATCCTCAATATCGACGTCACCTCCATTGTTGATGGCTGGTATGGCGACTCAAGCCGCATGTATGTTGCGGGCAAACCGTCCGTAAAAGCGAAAAAACTCATTGAAGTGACCTATGACTGCATGATGGCTGGCATTGAGCAGGTGCGCCCCGGCGCAACGCTGGGCGACATCGGCCACGCCATCCAGACGCTTGCAGAAAAGAACCGCTTCTCCGTCGTGCGGGACTTCTGTGGGCACGGGATTGGACGCACTTTCCACTCGGAGCCGCACATCCTTCATTACGGCAGACCCGGCGAAGGCATGAAGCTTGAAGCGGGCATGGTTTTCACCATTGAACCGATGATCAATATCGGTCGGCCAGAGGTCAAGATTCTGGATGATGGCTGGACCGCCGTGACGCGCGACCGTTCGCTGACCGCGCAGTTCGAACACATGCTGGGCGTCACCGAAACCGGCTATGAAATTTTCACTCTTTCGCCAAAGGGTTACACCCGACCGCCTTACGGCGCCTGATTAAGCGCCACCAGGCGGCCCCAACGGGCTGTTACATCACACAATGACAAAACGCAGGCAGACCAGCCATCTTCTCGCCGGGGCCTTCGCGCTGTTTCTGTGCTCAGGCCCATTACAAGCCCGGTCAACTGAAAGCGGATCAGGTGTTCCTGATCCGCTCGCCTATGGCGTGACGGGCCCCGTAACAGCTTCGCCCGCCCCCGTCCGGGGAAAACACGGAATGGTGGTGTCGGCCCAACATCTGGCTTCAGAAGTGGGGGCACGCATTCTCGCGGAAGGCGGCAATGCAGCGGACGCCGCCGTGGCTGTTGGGTATGCGCTCGCTGTCACCTATCCGGCCGCCGGAAACATCGGTGGCGGGGGCTTCATGGTTCTGCGCCCGCCCCATGGGCCATCCGTTTTCATCGATTTCCGTGAGAAAGCGCCGATCGCCGCCACCCCCACCATGTTTCAGGATGCGAATGGCAATGTCATTCCCAACCTTTCGACATCGGGATGGAAAGCTGTCGCGGTTCCCGGAACGGTTGCCGGTCTGGAATTTGTACGAAAGCATTGGGGCCGTCTTGCTCGTGAAAAGCTGATTGAACCGGCCATTCACCTTGCACGTGACGGGTTCATCCTTGAAGACGGGGATGTGCAACTACTGCGTCCGTTTGAAGCGGAGTTCGCCAAAAATCCTACTGTGCGTTCGATCTTTCTTCGACAGGATGGTCATTCCTTTCAGACGGGAGATCGTCTGATCCAAAAGGATCTGGCCAATACGCTCGATGAAATTGCCCAGCATGGTGAGGATGTTTTCTACAAAGGCCGCATTGCCAGACAGGTCGTCGATGCCAGTCGACAGCAGGGCGGCATTTTGCAGATGGCCGATTTCCAGCGCTATCAGCCCCGCATTCTCCCTCCCCTTGCCTGCTCCTATCGCGGATACCGTATAGACACCGCCCCACCACCCAGCGGAGGTGGTATCGCGCTGTGCGAAATGCTGACCATCCTATCCGGCTATGATCTCGGCTCGGAGGAATTACATGGCGCGACCGCGATGCGGCAGGAAATCGAGACAATGCGCCACGCTTATTCCGACAGGCGTGACCTCGGCGATCCCGCTTTTGTCGCCAACCCCATCAGTCACCTGACCGATCCGACCTACGCTTCGCAGATCCGCAAGGCACTCCCGGCGTCTGGCGCACTCGACTCCGACACCTTGCAGGCAGGATTGCCCGCTCCTCAGAAAAAGCCTGACACCAGCGCCTCCGACACCCATGAAAAACTGGAAACGACGCAGTATTCGGTGATGGATTCGTCGGGTTTCGCCATATCCACAACCTACACGCTGAATGGCTGGTTCGGCGCGCGGGTCATGGCCCCGGGCACCGGCTTTTTTCTGAACGACGAGATGGATGACTTCTCGATCAAGCCGGGCACGCCCAATATGTTCGGCATTATCGGCAGCGCGGCGAACGCCATTCAGCCGGGTAAGACGCCGCTTTCATCCATGACGCCGACGGTCGTTTCCCGCGCTGGCAAGACCGTGATGGTCATCGGCAGCCCGGGAGGCTCGCGCATTCCGACCATTGTGCTCTCCGTCATCACGAGCGTGATCGACTATCATCTCGACATCCAGCAGGCCATTGATCTGCCGCGCTTTCACGAACAATGGAAACCTTCCACCATTGAAGTCGAGGCTGGTGCAGTAAGCGCAGCGGTAGCCAAAACGCTGGAACAGCAGGGCTATATTCTGCATGAACATGCCGTGTGGGGCATGCCGGAAGGCATCGTCACCGGGAACCTTGCGCCAGCCGGTTCTGACCGCTCAAGCCTTTTCGGGGGCGTGGACCGTCGTCACCCGGGGGGTGCGGCAGTCGGAGAATAGTCCTGTTCCCTGTCCCTTGGGGCTGGTGCAAGCAGAAAGCCGATGCTACTCACCGCGTTGCCTGAAAGGGATGCTTCCGTTTCGGGCAACACAAGAATTTATCGCAGAGACTGGAGAACATTCGCATGGCCCCGGCCGACGGCAACCGACGCATCAAGAAGGTCGTTCTGGCGTATTCAGGCGGCCTCGACACGTCCGTCATTCTACGCTGGCTCCAGACCACGTATGGTTGTGAGGTCGTGACCTTCACTGCCGATCTCGGACAGGGCGAGGAACTTGAGCCGGCCCGCAAGAAGGCCGAGATGTTCGGCGTGAAGGAAATCTTCGTCGAGGATCTGCGCGAGACCTTCGTGAAGGATTTCGTGTTCCCGATGTTCCGGGCCAACACGCTCTACGAGGGCCAGTATCTTCTGGGCACCTCCATTGCCCGTCCACTGATCGCTCAGCGTCAGATCGAAATTGCCGAGCAGGTCGGTGCTGATGCCGTGGCTCATGGTGCGACAGGCAAGGGCAACGATCAGGTTCGTTTCGAACTGGCCTATTATGCGCTGAAGCCTGACATCAACGTGATTGCACCGTGGCGCGAGTGGGATCTGACGTCCCGCACCCGTCTTCTGGCCTTCGCGGAAGAGAATCAGATACCCGTTGCTCGTGACAAGCGCGGCGAAGCACCATTCTCTGTCGACGCAAATCTTCTGCACTCCTCATCCGAAGGCAAGGTGCTTGAAGATCCGGCTGTCGCGCCGGAAGAAATGGTGTTCCAGCGCACCATCTCGCCGGAAGCTGCCCCCGACAAGGCAACCGAGATCACCATTGACTTCGTCTCCGGCGATCCGGTGGCCATCAATGGCGAAGCTCTGTCTCCAGCTACCCTGCTGACCAAACTGAACGAGCTTGGCAAGGCAAACGGCATCGGTCGTCTCGATCTTGTCGAGAACCGTTTTGTCGGCATGAAGTCCCGCGGCATCTACGAGACACCGGGTGGCACCATCCTGCTGACGGCTCACCGCAGCATCGAATCCATTACGCTCGACCGCGAGGCCATGCACCTCAAGGACAGCCTGATGCCGAAATATGCGGAGATCATCTATAACGGCTTCTGGTTCTCGCCGGAGCGTCGGATGCTGCAGGCTCTGATCGATACATCGCAGCATTCCGTGACAGGCCGCGTGCGTCTGAAGCTCTACAAGGGTAATGTGATCTGCATTGGTCGTGAAAGTCCGAACAGCCTTTATGATACGCGGGTCGTTACATTTGAAGATGATGACGGCGCCTACAACCAGCAGGATGCTCAGGGTTTCATCAAGCTCAACGCCCTGCGTCTGCGCCTTGGCGGACAGATCGGTCGACGGGGTGGAGCGCTCTGACGCTCCCCTCCCAATCAGCAACGTTTTCTGAGAGGATCACTGTGATTTCTTCACTGACTTCGAAGCGTCTTTCCACTCTCCTACTGGGCGGTCTGCTCTGCCTTCCCGTGCTCGGATGCAGCCACGAGGATCCGGAACCGACGGCTGAAGAGATCATGAAGAAAGAGATCTCCCAACCGGGCGTGAAGGTTCTGCCGGATGGGCTGGCCTACAAGGTCCTCGCTTCCGGACCGAAAGATGGCCCCTCACCCCGCAAGGGTGACAGCATGATGCTCATCTATGAAGGTCGCCTGCCAGATGGGTCGATCTTCGACAGTTCCGATCAGCATGGACAGGGTGCCTACATGCGCATGCCGCTGGACGGTCTGGTGCCAGGCTGGATGGAAGCGCTGCCGATGATGCATGTCGGCGACACGTGGATGCTCTATGTCCCGGCCAAACTGGGTTATGCGCACCGCGAAATGGGGATCATCCCGGCCGATAGCCCTCTGATTTTCAAGATCCAGCTTCTGGGCGTCGAACACGCCGAATAACAGAAGACCCAACAAAAAGGCCGGGATAACTCCCGGCCTTTTTTATTGAATGCAGTCGTTCAATTCTTGCTCTGCTTTTTGCTCGCTGGCGTTTTCTTCGTCTTCTTTTCCGGGAACATCGCCTTACAGGCAGGGCTCAGCTTGTCACGTTTGGATTGAAGGCAAGCTGCGATCTTTTGTTCATTGGGAATAGCCAGCATACACAGCTTCAACGCATCGCCCTTACAGGCCGCAGTCTGCTCTTCCCGCGTCGCGGCGTGCAGAGGTGCAGAAAAAGTCGCAAGGATGGACAGGCCGACGACAGCGGCTGCGATATGACGAAAATTTCTGGAAGGGGCGAAGATGGTCAAAGGTGAATCCCTTTCTTCAATATGAAGCCTGACATGCAGATTTGATATCTGATGAAATCAAGGCCCGTCTTTGATCTGGCACATGTTCCAACTCATCATTTGCGGTAATGTTTGGCGATGCACAAAAAATTCATGCTGCTGATGTTGCTTCTGCCTCTTTTGGCTGGCTGTTCCAAACATAAAACCCCTCATCTGCTTTATGGTTCGAATTGTGGCATTTGCCATCATGGGGGTGACGGGATGGCAGGCTCTGTCCCACCGCTCTCCGGACGGATCGACCAAATTGCCTCATCACAGGAAGGACGAGCCTATCTGGCGGCCGTGCTGATGAATGGCGTCAGCGGGCCGATTATAGCCAGAGGCGGTCATTATCAGGCGGAAATGCCGCCATTTCGCTATCTCAAGGATCAGGAGGTGGCTGACATCCTGTCCTGGCTTTCGGAACAAGGCAGCATCAAACCTGCCCCCAAAATCAGAGCTGAAGACATTGCGGCTGCGCGTGAACACCGAATTTCAGCTGGAGACGTGGCTCTCATGCGTGACAAACTCGACAAGCTGCATCCTCTCCCCTGAAGATGTCTTGACCGACTGACGGAACCGCCGGAGAAAGCACACATGACACGCGTATTCTCCGGCATTCAGCCGACCGGCATTCCTCATCTGGGCAACTATCTCGGGGCGATCCGTAACTGGGTGGCACTACAGGCGGATCACGAGTGCATCTTCTGCCTCGTGGACCTGCACGCCATCACAGTATGGCAGAATCCAGCTGACCTGCGGGAACAGACACGGCAGCAGGCTGCCGTCCTGCTCGCCTCCGGCATTGACCCGGTCAAACATATTCTGTTCAACCAGTCCGCAGTCAGCGCTCATACGCGGCTCGGATGGATATTCAACTGCGTCTCCCGCCTCGGCTGGCTCAACCGCATGACCCAGTTCAAGGACAAGGCCGGCAAGGACCGGGAAAATCACTCCGCAGGCCTTTACGTATATCCGAATCTGATGGCTGCGGACATTCTTGCCTACAAGGCTGTACGCGTGCCAGTGGGCGACGACCAACGCCAGCATATCGAACTGGCGAACGATATTGCGAAGAAATTCAACCACGATTACGAAGTCGATTTCTTTCCGGAAATAGAAGCCTTCGTGCCGCCACAGGCAGCCCGCGTAATGAGCCTCCGCGATGGCACGAAGAAAATGTCCAAATCAGATCCATCAGCACAAAGCCGCATAGATCTGACCGATGATGCGGACACCATTGCTCTCAAACTGCGTCGGGCCAAAACCGATCCAGAGCCCCTTCCCTCCACTGTCGAAGGCCTTGCTGACCGCCCGGAAGCCCGCAACCTTGTCGGCCTTTATGCCGCTCTGGACGATCTCACACCTGAGCAGGTTTTGGCTCAACATGGTGGAGAAGGCTTCGGTCCGTTCAAAAAGGCGTTGACGGACGTTGCGGTTGCCCGCATCGAACCGATAGCTCAGGAAACTCGTCGGCTGCTTAACGATCTCGATCATCTGGATCAGGTGTTACGGAACGGTGCTGCCCGGGCAGAAACCATAGCCAATCCGATTGTCGATGAAGTGGAACGGATTGTCGGCTTTCTGAAATAACCTTTTCGGGAGAAACAGTGATGTCAGAGTCCCTGCCTGCTGAAGTGCTTGATGAAGCCGCCAATGTGGTTGCTGCACTAAAAGCGGCAGGATTGATGGTTGTCACTGCCGAAAGCTGCACGGGCGGATTGGTTGCCGCTGCTCTTACGGCGCATTCAGGATCATCTGCTGCGGTGACAGGTGGTTTCGTGACCTATTCTAACATCATGAAACAATCCTCTCTGGGTGTGCCAGCCACTATGCTCGCTGAATACGGCGCAGTCAGCGAACAGGTGGCCGCAGCCATGGCCGTAGGAGCCCTTATCCATGCCTCAGAAGCGGATATTGCCGTATCCCTGACCGGAATTGCCGGTCCGGATGGTGGCAGTGAAACAAAACCTGTTGGACTTGTCTGGTTTGGTCTGCAACGCCGAGGCAAGGCGCCCCATACGGAAAAACTGATATTGAACGGTGACCGAACAGAAGTACGGGCACAGGCAGTGATGCATGCATTAAGGTTAGTGCAGAACGCGATCTGAGTTTTCACTGCTTACACTGATCCGATACCCGTTTAAGGGACATTTGCTCCCCTAAGATGAGGGGAGTTACGCAAGACCTCACTCAGTGCTTCCGTGACCACAGGCACTGCCGACCATCGGATATGCACAGCATCGGTAAAAGCGCCTTCAGGGAGAGTGACCCGGCTTTCGAGATCAACTTCTTCTCCATACGACTGTGTAAAATCCTGTTTTATATGCTCGACGAGTTCGTGCCGCCTCTGGTGAGACGGATCGTACAGCTTTTCCCAAGCCTGCTTTACTGGCAGGAGCGCGACCACAAAACGCAGCCCTTTGTCCTTGGCTACCTGTTCCATATGATTGAGGGCATTGTAGCAAACAGGATCATAGGGAGGTAATGGGCCATCTCCCAGCGTCGTACGGCTAACTACGGTATTCAAGGGGCCATCCCCTGTAGATGTTATGACAAGTGGATCAAGCGGTATTTCATTACGACGCTGACTCGCCACACGATGAGCATTATGCTGTAGAGAAATCGGGTCAAAAAACTGAAAATAAAAACGCAGGGGAAAATATGTTTTATTTTTTCCAAAAACATATTCATCCGCAGCAGAAAGTGAAAATGGTGTCGACGACACATTACGACACAAAGTAAAATCCTGAGGCACAGCGAGCATTACTATCGTGCGAATACTTGAGTAATGCTTCAGGAGCCAATCGGTCGTGCTGGCTGTCTGGTTTGCTTTCTGACCACACAGGGCCCCATTAAAAATCCTTTGCTTTGGCAGGTCATGTTGCAAAAGAGCGCTATTCACACTACGCCACGCGACTGAAGAGCCAGTAATCAGCACTGTGGGAGAAATATCACTATTTTCGCGGAGAAATTTCAGTTTTTCATCAATACAAAGAGAGTTTGACAAAGGTGGCGGCGGTAAATTTCCTGTTCTTTTAAGAACAAATATCATCCCAACATAAAAAAACAATAATACACCTGCCCCTGCAAAAGCTCCCAAAGCATAATGCAGGGCTGATCGCACGGGTATATTTTCAGGCGAACGTTCATCCATTCTTGAATTTCCAACGCTGATATAGAGAAAGTTAACGAGCAGCCAGTTTTTCTCGAATAAGACTCTCGAAATTACCAACGTTATGGAGGCCTTCAAGCTCCGCTGTCCGAAATCGGACGCCGAACATTGCTTCTGCCGCTACTATAAGGCTTATATGTGTGTGACTATCCCAGTCGGGAATGTCTGCAGCCGTAGTCTCAGGATGAATGACGAGTCCTGGATCATCAAAAACATCCCTGAACAAATCCTGCAATTTTTTAGAAATATCAACCATAGATTTTTACCTTAATGAAAGAAGTAAGTAATTTTATAGAATTTTGACAATGCTGATCAATATTTCCTACCAAGAATATTCTCGCATCATCGGCAGCAGTTTTTTCTCACAACAACAGAACGGCATACTTCAGGCATATTAAATATTTTGAATCCCTACGGAATATCTCCCTGATTACACAAGAACTGCATGTGACCTATCAAAGTCTGCTCGACATAGGAAAAAATCAATCTTTACGATCCTTTTTGTTAAATCCTAGAATTGGAAATAAAGAAATTCTGTAGGTGCTGATGATAGCGCTCGCATAAGTGCCAGCGTTCCAACAAGTCCTGTCAAAACGCCAAACACAAAATTTGGTTTCCATTGCAGGATAGATAAATAATTTTCTTTCCGAACAGCGTCCACTTCCGGTTCCAGTGCAGTCCTGTAGCTGCGCATCCACTGTGAAGCATTGGGAAAACACCAGACGATCAGAAAAAGACACGTCAGAGAAACCACTTGTGTAGCGGTAATGCCTGAGAGTTCCGGTAAAGAGAGAGGATGGTAGCGAGAATGCCCTCCCATTCCCAACAGGATACGCCAAGCCGATGAAACGTCATGCGCCCGAAAAAAGATCAACCCAACAAGAACACAGAGAAATGTCGTGCACATTCCAATAAAAATCGTGAATGGATTCTCATGTGCCCTATAGGAAGATCGCATGGACTTGAGTGCATGCCACCCATGATTGATCGTAAGATAAATACCATGAAGCAGACCAAACACAATGAACTGCCAACCCGCACCGTGCCAGATCCCTGAGATGAACATGGTAAAGACAGTAGGGGCGGCAGTAATTGCAGCGAAAGCGCCCGGCGTTGTTTTTCCTCGCTTCGGCACAGGATGCCCATTTCGCATGCGTGTCCGTACAAGCGAAAGTGTCATCGGGTTATAAACATATGCGGTGAGAAAACGGGTCAACGTCATATGCCAACGCGACCAGAATTCAATAATATTACTGGCTTTAAAGGGACTATCAAAATTTGGCGGCAAACTGATCCCAAACAGAATCCCAAGTCCAATAGCCATGTCGGTATAACCAGAGAAATCGAAATAGATCTGCATGGCATAACTCAGCGCACCGCCCCACGCCTGAGCGAAAGAAGGAATCCCACCTTCACGCGCAAACTCGAAGACTGGACCAACATAGGTTCCGATCGGGTCTGCCAGAATGACCTTTTTAACCAACCCTATAAGAAACAAGGTCAGCCCCACAGTCAGGCGGCCTGCTTCCCCCCCTCCACTTAAAAGCTGATTGAATTGAGGGAGCATTTCCCGATGATGAGTGATAGGGCCCGCGATAAGATGCGGAAAAAACGAAATAAATAGAACGTAATCGAGAAAATTGTGTTCGACTGCCCGCCCATCATGAGCGTCGACCAGGTACGCTATTTGCTGAAATGTAAAAAACGAAATGGCCAGCGGCAAAATGATTGATGGAATTACAATACCACTACCCGAAACCTGATTGAATGCCTGAAAAAGAAACCCGGTATATTTATAATAAGCAAGAGCAATGACATTAAGGCCAATAGCCACAAACAGAAGCCATCTGGAAGGCTGGCGCGCAAGACGATTCCCAAAAATGAAATTCATCACGATGCTGACAAGAAAAATCGGCAGACAGGTGATATTCCACCATGAATAAAACAGAAGAGAGGCACAGGCGAGCCATCCAACTGCCATTCGACGCTGTTGAAATCTGGTAAGAAATACGAAGCCTATATACACAATTGGCAGAAAGAAGAGGATAAAAATGCGTGAATTAAATAGCATAGTTATTCTCATTTGCTAAAATGTTGTACTTTAATAATATGATAAATATTCCAGAATTTTATATCACGTTTCCGTTATATTTATAAATTCGCAATACAGTGAAACTTTGAACTTCGCCAATTTTACGATCCCGAAGTCGAACGTGGCAAAACTTTACCTTTCCGCGCCACCCTTGCGCGTGGACTCCCCAGCCCCACTTTATCCACAGTTTCTGAGGATGAACATGTGAGCAACCGTGTGGACAGCCGGTACAGACCTTGGGGACAAAGGCATAGAGGCCTCCTCCTTCCGACCATCAACACAACTCGTCAGGAAACCAGCACCTTCCCCCACCGTTAAAGTTTAGCCTTGCCAAACAAAGGCAGGCATAAGAGCAGATCCTTTTCACTTCTCGTTTCGGGTTCGCATGACAGATACAGGCTTTTTTCAGCGCCATAGGAAACTGACCATCGGCGTAAGCACGCCTGTCGTGTTGATTATCCTGCTCATTATTTTCTGGTCCTGGGACTGGTTCGTTCCCCTCATTAACCGGCAGGCCACCGCCGCTCTTGGCCGCAAGGTCACAATCGAGCACCTTCACGTCAAAGTGGGCTTCGTGCCCAAAATCACCGTCGATAACGTGCTGATCGAACAGCCGGATGCGTTCAAATCCGTCAAAACGCCCTTTTTCACGGCCGATCATGTGACGGTGCGCCTCCGCCTTCTGGCCTTACTTTTCCACGGCAAAACCGAACTGCCGCTCATAGCGCTCGATACCCCTCACGCGGATATCGAAGGACGGCTTAACGGGACCAACAACTACACATTCCCGTCCAGCAGCGATGCCAAGAAGGACGACAAAAAAGAATCGAGCTTCTCCCTTGCAGCCATTCGTGACTTCAGAATCAAGGACGGACTTGTCCACGTGCAGGATGCAAAACTCCGCACGGACATGACGGCCAAGATGCATACGACGCCCCCTACTTCCCAACAGAACCGGGGAACCATCGTTGTCGACGCGACAGGCCGTTATGCCGGACAGCCACTTGTCGGCCATTTCGTCGGTGGCGCGCTGTTGTCACTTCAGAACACCAAGGCGCCATACCCAGTCGACCTCGATGTTCGTAACGGCCACACGCGAGCCTTATTAAAAGGTACAGTTGACGATCTACTCGCGTTCAAAGGCACTCAGCTTTCGCTGCGTTTTTCCGGGCCGGACATGTCCCTGCTCTATCCCCTCACCGGCGTCCCCATTCCGCAGACACCGGCCTACAACATCGTCGGCAAGCTGAATTACGACCAGCAGCATATCAGCTTCGAGAATTTTACAGGCCACATGGGATCGAGCGATCTCTCAGGCACGATCAATGTTGATCCGCACCAGAAAGTGCCTTTTGTCGAAGCAGCCCTTCATTCCCACCGGGTGGATATAGAGGATCTCGGCGGCTTCATCGGTGCAAAACCCGGACCGACAACCTCCGCGGAGAAAAAGGCCGATGCAAAAGACCCCAATGTCCTGCCTGACACGCCCATCAACGTGCCCAAGCTGCGTGCGATTAACGCCCACGTGACCTACAAAGGCGACCGCATCGAAAACAAGCGACTGCCGCTGGACAACATTGATGCCGAGTTCAATGTGCAGGACGGCGCCATTGATCTGAAGCGCCTCAACTTCGGTGTCGGCAAAGGCACTCTGGCCAGCAGCGCCACGCTAACGCCCGCCAACGACAAGACGTTTGCCGTTAAAGCGAAAGTCGATTTCGTAAAGATCGATCTGGCGCACATCATGCGCACGACGACCGAGACCTCCGCCCAAGGTGGGATCATTGGCGGTCGCTTCAGTCTTGATTCGACAGGTAACTCGATTGCCTCGCTGATGGCGAACGGCAATGGCGGACTGACTCTCGTGCTGGTTCAGGGCGGTGAAATCTCCGCACTCCTGCCAGAAGCGCTCGGCCTGCAACTCGGAGAAGCCGTGCTGTCGGCGCTGGGACTACCGTCTCACACCAAAGTGGAATGTTTCGTGGCGGACATGCCGCTCAACAAAGGTGTGGCGAGCACGAAGTCGCTACTGCTCCGCACAGCCGACACCCGCACCCTCGGACGCGGCACCGTCAACTTCCGCACCAACACACTGGATTACTCCCTAACCACACGTTCCATCGGTTTCACCGTTCTGTCCTTTCCGGGAGCCTTCAACATTACTGGCTCTCTGAAATCACCCACAGTTCTGCCGGGAGCGGAAATTCTGGGGCGTGCAGCAGCAGCGACCGGTCTCGGGTTCGTTTTCCCACCGTTGGCATTGCTGCCCACCATTCAGTTCGGTGTCGGCAAGGGGTCTGCCTGTGAGCGGGCGCTTCAGGAAGTGAACGACAATCCGGCCTCCGGCCATGCGCCGGGTGGCACCGACGCCGGACAGAGCGGAAAGCCCAAAGTAACCGGCAAGCACATGTCCCCTGCGGAGGTTCGGGCCGCGTGGAAGAAGAAGCAAAAACACTAATGAAAGATTGACTTGCGGGAGCGGCGCGCCGAAACCTTACCAAAAGGACACGATAAGTCCGCCGCGTCACAAGAGGTCGGAACGCCCTGATGCCTTCCCCACAGCCAACACCCGTCCCGTCGGAAGCAGCTGCGCGCGTCCGACGCAATACCTTTATTCTCGCCATGGCCGCTGGCTTGGCCGGCCTCATGTTTGGTCTCGACACTGGCGTCATTGCCGGTGCGCTGACCTTCATCAAGGAAGCATTCTCCGCTGACGATCGGACGCTGGAGTGGATCGTCTCATCGTTGATGGCGGCAGCGGCGGTCGGCTCGGTGCTCGCGGTGTTCATCGCGGACAAGTGGGGACGCAAAGGCACGCTGGTCGTTGCCGGCATCCTGTTCCTTGGAGGCACGGCCCTCTGCTCACTGGCCCCCAGTGTGCCGGTCATGATTGCAGGGCGCGTCTGTCTTGGGCTGGGTGTGGGCCTCGCCGCCTTCGCCGCTCCGCTCTACATTGCGGAAATCGCGTCTCAGGACCGGCGTGGCGGTCTCATCGCTTCCTATCAGTTGATGATCACGGTCGGCATCCTGCTGGCCTTCACATCGGACAGCCTGCTGACACCGGGGGGTCACTGGCGCGTCATGTTCGGCGTTCTCGCCGTGCCGACCGTGCTATTCCTGCTGGCGACGCTCGTTCTACCCTATTCGCCGCGCTGGCTCATGACGAAGGGACGCCGGGAAGAGGCGCGCACCGTTCTGCTGACCCTCCGTGAATCCGCGGAAATAGCCGATGAAGAGCTCTCGCGCATCGACGGGCAGTTGGCTCAGCAGGAAACGCCGGGCATGGCACTCCTGCTTTCCAGCTCCAGCTTTCGCCGCACTTTCACGCTGGGAATTGCGATGCAGATGCTTCAGCAGTTCTCGGGCATCAACATCCTCATGTATTACGCGCCCGTCGTGCTTGGGCGTATGGGATTCACGGCGACACAGTCTGTCTGGTCGACCACGGCTCTGGGCGTGGTGAACACACTGGCGACTCTGGTTGCCGTGGCGCTGATGGACCGCTGGGGGAGACGTTCCCTTCTGAGCATCAGCACCTTCTTTTCCGCTGTCGCCATGCTGGGGTTCGGAACACTCTTATGGATCGGCGCAACCTCCCTGTCCGCGAGCATCGCCGCGATGGGGTGCCTCATTCTTTTCATCGCCGCGTTCGCAGTCGGACAGGGACCGCTCCCTTGGATCATCTGTTCTGAAATTCAACCGATCCGTGGCCGGACCTTTGCCGTTTCCTGCTCCACGCTGGCCAGCTGGATCGCGAACTGGCTTGTCAGCAATGTCTTCCTCTCCAGCATGGCCGTGATCAACGATTACGGCGTGTTCTGGTGCCTTGCCGCGTTCAACCTGACGTTCTTCATCGTCGGGCTGCTGTTCGTGCCCGAGACAAAAGGGTGCTCTCTGGAGGATATCGAGCAGAAGATCGCCAGCGGTGTCCGACTGCGGGACGCAGGCCAGTGAGATAGCGGAGGAAAGGAAAAGTAGCTCCCGCAACTTTTCTTTTCGTCCCATCCCGCTTCAGGCTTTCAGGCGTCTGCAGCAACCTCCTGTCGCATCTCGTTCCCGTTCGCGCTATGAACGAAGGATGAACGACAAGGAGAGCGATCATGACGGCGGGGCGTGAACAGCCAGCCGCAGTGGGTGGTGATCTGTTTGGTGGAACGGAAGCAGCAGCAATGGCTGATGATCCCGCCACAAAGCGAGGCGGCGCGCATACGCCGACGCAGCCTCTGGCCGACCGGCTGCGCCCCACAAAGCTGGCGGACGTAGTGGGACAGGACCAGTTGCTTGGTCCTGCTGGCGCACTCACGCTCATGCTCGAACGCGGCACGCTGGCCAGTCTGATCCTCTGGGGTGGGCCCGGCGTTGGCAAGACCACCATCGCCCGCCTTCTGGCCAAGGCCGCCAATCTGCGCTTCGTACAGCTTTCCGCCGTGTTTTCCGGTGTGGCCGATCTCAAGAAGGTCTTTGATGAGGCCCGCCGTTATGCCGAGAGCGGTCGCGGCACCCTGCTGTTCGTCGATGAAATCCATCGCTTCAACCGTGCCCAGCAGGATGGTTTTCTACCTGTGGTCGAAAATGGCACGGTCGTGCTGGTAGGCGCGACGACGGAAAATCCATCCTTCGCCCTGAACTCCGCTCTGCTCTCCCGCTGTCAGGTCATGGTCCTGCGCCGTCTGGACGACCCGGCGCTGGAAGCCTTGCTTGTCCGCGCCGAGGAAGAAACGGGGCGGCTGCTTCCTCTGACGGAGGGGGCCCGTGCCACTCTGCGCGCGATGGCGGACGGTGACGGGCGCTATCTGCTGAACATGGTTGAGCAGATCCTGAGCCTGAAAACCGAACAGCCTCTCGATACGCAGGAACTCGCCCGCATTCTGGCCAAGCGCGCCGTGCTTTACGACAAGGATCGGGAGGAGCACTACAATCTCATCTCGGCGCTGCATAAATCGTTGCGTGGCTCTGACCCGGACGCCGCGCTCTACTGGTTCGCCCGGATGCTGGAAGGCGGTGAGGACCCACGCTACATCGCCCGTCGCCTGACGCGGTTCGCCGCCGAGGATGTGGGCATGGCCGATCCTTCCGCCCTGCCGCTCGCCATCGCCGCATGGGAAACATACGAACGACTCGGCTCGCCTGAAGGCGAACTGGCTCTGGCGCAGCTTGTCGTGCATCTCGGCACCGCACCGAAATCGAACGCGGTATACAAGGCCTATGGCGCGGCGCGTCGGGCCGCCAAGGCGACGGGCAGCCTGATGCCGCCCGCGCATATTCTCAATGCTCCGACGAAGCTGATGAAAGAGATCGGCTACGGTGACGGATACCAGTACGACCACGACACGGAAGAAAGTTTCTCCGGCCAGAATTACTTCCCGGATGGCATGAAACGGCAGACTTTCTACAATCCGAAAGGTCTTGGCTTTGAGCGGGAAGTCCGTCGCAGACTGGACACATGGGCCGGAATAAGGGCAAGCCGCGCAGCACAGGACAAGCAATCGTGAGGCGCGGATTATGAGTGTGACCATGTTGACGGTCAGCGAGGACGAGGCGGACATTCGTCTCGACCGGTATTTCCGTCGTCATTATCCCCACCTGACACAGGGCGCGCTGCAGAAACTCTGCCGCACCGGTCAGATCCGTGTGGATGGTAAACGCGTCGAAGCCAACACGCGTCTCATACCCGGCCAGTCCGTTCGCGTACCGCCGATTCCGGTTGCAGCGAAAGCTACCCGCGACGCACCCAAAACGCTGAATCCGAAGCTGGTCAGCGAAATCAAAAAAATGGTGATCTATTCGGACCCGCAGATCATCGTGCTGAACAAGCCTTCCGGTCTTGCGACGCAGGGCGGTCCCGGCATCACTCACCATGTGGACATGATGCTGGACGGTCTGCGCGAAGGCGATGACCCGCGCCCACGACTCGTTCACCGCATCGATCGCGACACGTCGGGGCTGCTGCTGCTGGCCCGCACACCGGGTGTGGCCGCCAAACTGGCTGCCGCCTTTCGCGGGCGCGATGTGAAGAAAACCTATTGGGCAGTCGTGGTCGGACGGCCCGATCCGATGTCAGGTCAGATCGACCAGCCCCTCGCCCGTCTGGGTGCTGGACCGGGCTCAATCACCATCGCCGCCGACCGCGATGACGAGGACGCCCAATCCGCCCGCACGGACTATGAAGTTCTCGACTCCGCTGCCCGCAAATTCGCATGGCTCGGGCTATCGCCCCTCACAGGACGCACCCATCAGCTGCGTGTGCACTGTGAGTCGCTCGGCACTCCCATTCTTGGCGATCCGAAATATGGTGGCGACAAAGCTCATGTGGACGGCTTTGCCGATCGCCTGCATCTTCACGCCCGCAGCCTTGTCCTGCCGCATCCGGCTGGGGGCTGGCTTGAGGTCAGCGCCGAATTGCCGCCGCATATGAAAGAAACCTTCAAAGCGCTCGGCTTTACTGCCGGCTCAACCCCAGCGCCCCGCAGGAGATGAGCATGAAATTCAAGACGAAGATCGGCCTTGGCGTCGGCGGCCTCGCTGTGTTGCTGGGCGGCACGGGTCTAGCCTCCGCGCTGATGGACGCGAACTGGATGCGCACCCGCCTGATCGAGGCGGTGCAGCACCAGACTGGGCGCACGCTGCGAATCGACTCCCTGCATGTCTGGCTGCTCCCTTACCCATGGATCAGCGCGCAGGGCGTGGGACTGAGCAATATTGCCGGGGGCGTTTCGCCGGAAATGTTCTCCGCAGGCGAGATTCGTGCCCGACTGGCCGTCTCGCCGCTCTTTCATCATCGCGTTGTGCTGGACGATGTCAGCATATCAGGACCGAAACTCACTCTTGAACGCTCACCGGATGGCACTGCCAACTGGCTGTTTCAGCCTCCCAGTTCGGTTGGTGGTGGCAGTGGGGAAACAACAGGGAACGGTCAGCACTGGAATCTGGCTCTCGACTCGCTGCATCTGCGGGACGGGGCGGTAGCGTGGGATGATTCCCGCAATCATGTCTCTGGTGCAGCCGACCTCGACCGGGCGGATCTCACCGGTCTCGACGGCACGATGGCGAAGGTGAATATTCGCGGGCATCACGGCACCGGATATTTTCAGCTCACTGGCACGACGGGACCGCTTCCACCCGTCAGTGGCCAGCCATGGCCCCTGAACCTGACGACCACATTCTCAATCGACAAGCATCAGAAAGGCCAGATGCAGGTCGCCGGTGTCGTGGCTGATCCGACGCGGGACGCGGGTTACGACCTGCAGATCAACGGCTCTCTGGGCGAACTGCGCGATCTCGAAGCGCTGTTTCCCCATGCCGATCTGCCTCAGACAGCTGATATTTCCCTGCAAGCCGGTGTAACGGGCAGTGGACGCTCCCCTTCCCTGCGGATGCTGCATCTTCGGACAGGTCAGACCAATCTAAACCAGTTTCTCGCAGGACTTCGCGCCAACACGCTCACGCTGAACGCGGATAATGCCGACACGCCGGTTGCCGTAAATCTTGACGGACAGATCAACAGCCAGCCTGCGACCCTGAAAGGCACCTTGGGGACGCTGGAGCAAACCATCAGTGCCATCCGTAACCCCGATGCAATCCCGCTACCCGTCACGCTCGCGGTTGGAGATGGCTCATCGGCCATTACACTCAGTGGTGTGCTGGGTGGTCTCAAAACGGCACTGACCATACAGGGCGCTCTGCCTGCCGTTGCCTTTGGTTCTGACAAGCCCAATTTTGTGGGTTTGAAAGTAGACGGCCAGCTCGCCAGCAGTGCCCCTCTGGCTGCGCTGAAACAGGCTGATCCCGCGTTTCTGTTGCGTAACTCCACAGCTAATCTGGATGTCAGCGCCCAGCGCATGACGTGGCAGTCCGTCGCATGGGATAATGTCGCCGCTCATATCGCAGCGGACAAAGGCGTTCTGGTCATCGACCCCATCCGCGGAAATGGTGTCGGTTCAACTCAGGGCATCGCGCAGTCCGGTCGTATCGTTTACGATGCGTCCAGCGCAGTCCCGCACCTGACGGTCACTGCCGCGCCCTTCGTTCTCCCTTCGCAGACCATTGAGACTTGGACGGGCCTTCCTCCCTTTGTAAATGGTTCCATCCAGATTGTCGGCACAGTCACCGCTGATGGCATTGATCATGACACATGGGAGAAAACCGCTGTCGGCCATGTGGGGCTGTCGATGGTAGGAGGCCGTGTCAGCACGAAACTGGTTGAGAATGTCATCGGCCACGACATCCCCGGCAAAGGCGATCTGGCGCTTCGCTGCTTCGGCACACATCTGCAACTCGCCAATGGCAGCGCCACGATTGGGCGGCTGGGGCTGGAGGCGGATTTTCTTTCCCTTACCGGACATGGTGCGATGGATTTGACCAATGGTGGTCTTGATCTGCATCTCTCGCCCCGTATTGGCGTTGGCAATGCTGCTGTAGCCTCTCCCGTAGCGGTGGGTGGCACGATCAGTCATCCGCAACCCCGGCTTGAACCCGGCGCGGATGGCCGATTTGCGATTTCCATTGGTGGCGCAGCAAGTGTGGGAGACCAGTGTAGCGATCTTCTGGCCGCTGCCCGTGAAGGCCTCCCCGGCCCTGCCGCAGCCCCTCCTCCAGCAGGAAAGGCTGGCGGTCTGATGAACATGCTCAAGGGATTACTGCGATGAGTAAACCGAAACGCATTTCAGCCGACGGCCCCGCTCCGCATCAGCGCTTCTGGAAACAGGCCGAAGTCATGCCGATGGATGGTGACTTCGCGGTGGCCCTTGATGGCAAGCCGGTGCGCCTGCCAGAAGGCTCTTTTCTGAAAGTGCATTCCCACGCGCTGGCGGATACGCTTGCTGGAGAGTGGAATGCTGCGGGAATGGATGATCCGAAAAAGCGGTTTACTGCTGGGGATCTTCCTCTGACGCGGATCGTAGGCACCATGATTGAACGTGTTGCGCCGCACCGCCAACATTCCGTGGATACGCTATCGCATTTCGGTATGCACGACCTGCTTTGCTATCGCGCGTCGCCGGCCGAGCCACTTGGCCAACGTCAGGTTGAACAATGGCAGCCCTGGTTGGACTGGATACACCACCATCACCATGTGTCGCTGATCGTCACGCATGGCCTGATGCCGGTGAAACAGCCAGAGGAAGCTCTTGAAGCCCTGAAAGCAGCTCTCTCGCAGTACAGCAACGAAGAACTTGCCGGACTGGGTGTGGCAGTTCCTGCACTTGGCAGTCTGGTTCTAGGCATGGCCCTTGCCGAAGACAAGCTGGAAGCAGAAAAGGCTGTTGCGCTTGCCACTCTTGACGAACAGACCCAGATGGAACGCTGGGGCGTGGATGCGGCGCAGCTCGACCGGATAGCGACAATTGGTGCCGATGTCGCTGACGCAGCCCGCTTTATGGATCTGGCCCGCGAAAAATAAGCGCTCGCAAACTTTTCGTTACATTCAAAAATATCGCTGCCGTCTTTTTACCGTAAAAAATGTGTTCTTTCGGGCAACCGGAAGGACAGCCGGTCATTCATCATAAATCACCATTGTCTGGGACAAGGATGACCTTCATGAGCCAGGCCAAGAACACAGAAACAGCAGAAATCAGCGTCACACAGCGTAGCCGTGGAGAAAAGGCGCGACGGAAGACAGCCCACATGTTTGCAACATGCGCCATGGCTGCGTGGGTTCTTCTGGGGGCCATCCCTTTTGTCGTGGTCATCGTGGAACTGAGCTGAAAGCTTTTCATCACTAAGGCCTAACAGAACCCTCAGTGACCCTTTTCAGAACAGCGCTGTATCAAAACATGTAAACAACGTTATTTTTTATGTCCTTAAGTAATGGTCATCTATGCATAAAGCATAAGATGCGCGAAACAATGTGTATCCATTACTCAGGACATATCTTGCAATGCTTGTTTATGAAGGCGATGAACTGGTTCTTCATTACGAAGCAGGCGACACTGATTATATCGTGATCACCTTTCAGGGTGCGCATCGCACAGAGACTGCCTCAACAGCTTTTTTCGCGGATGTTCCCCTCAAAAAAAACCGCATTACAGCGATTGGAGTTACAGCAAAAGTCGATCACTGGTATATTTCACCCGACACCGAGAAAATTCTCACCCTCATTGAAGAAATAGCCTCCGATTATCAGCAGCGCATTCTGATCGGCCTTTCGATGGGTGGATATGCTGCCATAGCTTTTTCGAAACGTCTGAAAGCTACCCGCGTTTTTTCCTGCGCCCCCAAATGGTCTCTGGACCCTAATGAATGCGATGTTCCGCAAAATTACGTAGAGCAGAATTTTCGTCCCGGCATGGAAGGGATGGGCCTGCGGCAAGAACAGACATCCGGTCAAATTTTCATTACCTACGATCCCGGACACGAAATCGACACCTATCATGTACAGAAAATCGCAGCACACCTAAAAGATGCTTTTTTTATAAAAACATTTTACACAGGCCACATAGTTTTCGATCATCTCTCCGGCTCTGCCAATTTTCTTGCTCTCGTCAATGCGCTTTGCAGTAATGAGGCTTCAACAGAAGTTCTCAGAACAGTTTCAAAAATCCGTCGTTTTCACTATAACAATCTAATAAACAGACTTGAGCGTTCCATATACACTCACCCAATAATGTCAATGTATTCTATAGAAT